>CAZGWV010000160.1:0-5567 GCA_964529555.1 uncultured Rhizobium sp. | reverse complement strand
CCCGGCAAGCAACACCGCCGCCCGCGTTTCTCTTCCACTCACAATGTCAAACATCCCGCAGACAATTGGCCGAGGAACAAAGAACCTCGACCGGCTTATCCGCCGCTTCCGTTTGGGCCGTGTCGGCCGCCCCGTCTGCGTGAGGCGCGGGGTATAAGCCCCTCGCCGTTTTCCCGTCAACCGTCTTTTTTGAACTTTTTTCAGCGATCCACAGGACGACTGAAAGGCTCTCAAAAGAGACGACAGAGGCTTGCTCGGGCCCATTTCGGGGCCCGCGTCAGACCAGCTGTGGTCGGCGGGAGGGCGGTATATACGCCCGGCTTCCTGGAGGCGCAAGCGCGTTTTTGATCTTTTTGCGCGAATTCTCAGCCGGATGCAGAACGCGCTCCAGCGCGACAGAAACTTGCCGAAAACTGGCGTTTCACAAGGCGTTTCGGCAAGCTTCCATCCAGATCCGATCGCAGCGGCGCTGTCCGGGACGGAGGCGGCGGCGCGCGAACGGAGCGAGTCAGCCGCCCCCGTCCCTTCCCTAGCGGCCGATTCTGGAATTTCGAAGCGCGCGATTCCGTTGGGCCCGCGCCACGCGGGAGGTCAGGAGCCGGAATAACGACCGGAATCATCCTGCGCGGCGGTTGGAGATGCGCCGAGCGATGATTCCATGCGGTCGCGAGGGCCTGCGGCCTAGGGCGTTATGTAGGACCGGATGGCGTTTACCTCGGCGTCAGCCTCGGCAATGCGCCATTTCACCAGATCCCCGATCGAAACCACGCCCAGAAGCCGGCCGCCGTCGAGAACGGGAAGGTGGCGGATCCTGCGGTCGGTCATCTTCTCCATGGCCGATTCCACCGTATCGCGGAGCCTCGCCGTCACGACCTGGCGGGTCATCACCTCGCCAACCGTGCATTTCAGGGCCGCAGCGCCGGTGCGGGCGATATTCCTGACAATGTCGCGCTCGGACAGGACGCCGATCAATCCGCCCCCCTCGTTGAGGATCACCATCGCCCCGACACGCCTGGAATCAAGGAGTTCAGCCGCTTCCTTCAGCGTTGCCGACTCGGCGACCGAGAAAACCAGCCCGCCTTTTTCCTTCAGAATCTGTTCGAGGATCATGCCCGCCTCCAACCGCGTGATGAGCGACACGCAGAGGGTGCGGCAGGCTGCCGCAGGACACAAGGCAATAATCGCCAGCGGCAAACGATTTTGTGCGCCCGCACGGTAAAAATCGCCCCCCCAACAGGCGAGAAATCCGGTCAATTCGATTCCTGCGGCGCCCGGAATGGGTCGTTGATCGAAATAAACGCCCCTCCCTTGGCCTCGGCCTGCGAGGCGGGAAATCCGGCCGTCAGCTCGCGGGTTTGCGCTCTCGACGGACATCGGCGCGAGCGTCGCCGATTGCAGCAGCGGGTCACGTTCGGCGTCCGGGGCTCTCCCGACGCCAGGAACGCGGGAAGCCCGGATTTCCTTGCCGCCTGCGACTGCAATCTGTGCCAGCCCGAAACAGTTCTATCTATAAGCACATATTCCGCGCGTATCGTCCCGCGCATGACGACCCATTCCCCCGCCGCGCGAACCTTCCGCCCCAGCATTCAACGCAGGGATGCATCTGGCATGTCGGTTGCAAACCCGTGGTCCAACTCAACCAACGGGATACATCCAGAGATGTCCTTCAAGAGAAAAGGCCCCGGCGTGCTGGCATCGACCGCCATTGGCGTGCTTGCCGGCGCGGTGCTCGTCGGCGGCGCGGTCGCCCTGCTCGCCTATCCCGCCTACGCCCAGCCGCCGAGCCCTGCCGCGCAAGTCTCCGGCGAGTTCGAGCGCCCCTTCGGTTACGGATATGGCGAGGAACAATCCGGCTACAGCGCCAACACACGCGACGCCAACGGCAACCGCGTGATCCTCGATGGCCGCATAATGACGGGGATGGACCAGTCCTCCCTCTCCACCTCTTCGGCTTCCGCCGGTTCCTGGTCGCAGTCGACCGCCGGCGCAGGCTTCTCCACCGGCTCCGCCGTCGGCAACCAGCTCAACGTGATCACGCAGGGCAGCTGGAACACGGTGATCGTCGACTCGACGCAGATCAACAACGGCAACCAGACGACCGTCCTGAACGGAAAGATCGACCTTCAATGATGATGCGCCTGAAACTTCTCGCTGTTGCCGCGAGCGCGCTTGCCGCCACTGGCTGCGTCACGCCCTGGGCCAACTCGTCCGGGCTCTATGCCTCTCCGATCGGCGATGCGCCGGTCACCGCGAACCCGACGCCGTATTCGAACGCGCTGGTCTGCATGGCGAACTACGCCACCTCGACCGGCAAGGCCCGTCCGCGCATCGCGGTGGGCCGCGTGCTTGATTACACCGGCAAGGAAGACCTCGAAGGCGGCCGCAAGGTCACGCAGGGCGCGTCCCTGATGGCGATGTCGGCTTTCGCCAAGGCCGGCGCGATGCTGGTCGAGCGTTTCGACACGTCGGTGTCCGAACTCGAGCTCAAATATTCGAACAACCGCCTGATCGGCGCCGATCCCGGCCTTGAGGCCGGACCGGCCGCACCCGAATTCCGCCAGATCATGGCGGGCGAGATTCCCGGCTCCGACTATTACTTCGTCGGCGGCATCACCGAACTCAACTCCAACATCCGCTCGGTCGGCGTGGACGCCTTCATCGGCGACCTCGACCCGACCGACATGAAGGGCCGCGCCGGCTTCAAGGCTTTCGTCATCAATGTCGGCGTCGACCTGCGCCTGGTCTCGACCAGGACGCTCGAAGTCGTGGACGTGATCTCCTACCAGAAGCAGATCATCGGCCGCGAAATCTCGGCGGGCATTTTCGACTTCGCCAACGGCAACATCTTCGACGTCGGCGCCGGCGAGCGCGCGATGGAGCCGATCCAGCTTGCGATCCGCTCGACCATCGAACGCGCCGTGCTGGAGATGACCGCCAACCTCTATGGCGTGCCGAACTCCGATCCCTGCGGCGCGCTTGCCCAGGAAGCCGGCAACATCTCGCTGCCGCAATCGGTGACCGGCACGACGATCCGCCTGCCCGACGGCCGCGCCCTCACCTCGGACGGCGACGTCCGCGCCGATCCGAACCGCTGGAACGTGAACCGCGACGACGGCGTCAAGGCCGCCCTGCGCGGCCGCCGCGACTAGGGCCGCGCCCCGGAGGGAATGACACCATGCGCCTGCTCACCCGCCTTGCCGCCGCCGCCGCTGGTCTTGTCTGCGTGCTTACCGCTCCGGCGCTGGCCCAGTCGAGCGGGACCGCGCTCAACGGCCAGCTCAACTGGGGCGATGTGATCGCCGACATCACGGTCGTCACCGGCGCCAGCGCGCAGGATGCAACAGCCGCCGCCACCGCCGCCGGCAACTCCGTCTCGGGCGCGAACCTCGCGGGCGGGCTCGATGCGGAATCCGGCCAGAGCAATTCGGGCGCAACCTTCGCTCACGCCAACCTGCAGGGCGGCGACGTTCGCCACGGCACTGTCATGGCGACGGCGCAGGCCAATGCCGGCCAGGCGCAGGTCGTCGGCGGCGACCTCAACCTCCGCGCGACACAGACCGCGAATGGCGGCGACGTGCTCGCCACAGCAACGGCCAACATCCGCAACGGTCAGACGCTGACCGCTGTCGCGACCGCCGCCTCGAACAACGCCGCGCTGGCCGCCGACCGTGGCGACATGAATATCGACCTGACGCAGGCCGCGTCGAACTCGGCCTATGCCGTCACGGACGTTGACGCCTGCTGCGTCGGTCAGACGGTCGCGGGCGCGTCTTCGGCGATCAATGCGTTTGGCTCGTCCTCGACCACCTCGACGGTCAACACCGGCTACACGCAGACATCCACCGGCGCGCAGTCGCAGGCCAGCACGGATGTCTATCAATATCAGGGCTATCAGGTGACGGCCGCTTCGACCGCCGCCGCCAATTCGGCCACCGTCAACAATGAGTGGGGCTATGCGCAGATCCGCGGCCGCCAGTCGTCGTCCACCAACGTCGCCGCCGATACGCGCGTAACGCTGGGATCGTGGGACGGCATGGCCAGCGTCTCGGCCTATGGCGTCGGCAACGCCACGCTCGCCACCAATGTCGGCTCCGACATGGTGATCGATATCGATCAGGTGAATACGGGCGGCGTTGACGCCAACGCGCAATTCAACACCGGCAGCGGCAATGGCGGCGATGTTGTCGTCGCTTCGACCGCAATCGGCAACGCCGTGACCGGCTATGTCTGCTCGCAATGCGGCGACGCGGCCCTGTCGGGCAAGGTCAATCAGGTCAATGGCGGCAACATCGCCTCCACCGGATCGATCAGCGTCAACGGGGCCGGCGCGATCTACGGCTCGGCCTCGGCGATCGGAAATTCGGCGACCTTCATCGGAAGCCAGCGCAACAACTAGGACGCGCGCATCACAAGTTTCCCAGGGTCCACCACCTAACCCCCGGTCGCCCTGGCCCGTTTTGTAGAGTTAGGCCCATGACGGGGGGCAGCGTAGAGTAAGTGTAGAGTACAGAGCGGCGGTTTTCCCGGACGGAGAGCTGCCGCTTTTGTTTGTGCGGAACCATCGGCCGGCGCGGGCCGTTTGTCCGGCATGATCCGCATTGCAGCCGCCCTTCTGTGCGCAGCCCAGCTTGCGGCCTGTGGCGAGCCGCAGGTTCCGCCGGTTATCCCGCCCGTGCCGATGCCTGAGCCGAAGGTCGCCGCCGCGCCAACGCCGGGGCCGATCCCGCTCGACTTCCGGCATGTGTGGGCGATCGAGGCGAAGGATTGCACAGCCGCGCCGGGCCTCACCCGCATCGCAATCGCGCCGGGAGCAATACGATTCTACGAAGGTCGCTCTGTCGTCACCGATGCCGATGTTGCGCAGGACGGGTCGCTGAAGCTCAACGTCCAGCATGCCGCCGAAGGCCAGACGAGCGAGGAGACGCACACGCTGAAGCTCGATGCAACCGGCCACACGCTGACCTATCGGCGGCGCGACGCGACGTTCACCTACACGCGCTGCGGCTAAAGCAAGTTGCGCAAAAGATGGATCGGAGAGCCCGGCGTATCCTTTCCGCCACGCGCTCTAGTTTTCCAGCGTGAAGCGCATGCCCGCATTGGCTTCCAGCCGCGCGATCAGCTTGGCGCCGAGCGCTGCGCCCGGCGTCCACACGCCGCCTGACGTTTTATCGCGGCCGACATCCCGCGCGAGGCAGAGCGCGCTTTCGGAAATCATCTTCGATGTGGAGCCATAGCCGGGATCCTTGTCGCCCTTCACCACGGCGCGCATCGCGCGGCCATCGGCGGCGACGCCGTGGAAACCGACTTCGTAGAAGCCAGTCTCGCGTTCTTCCTTCGACGGCCCCTCGCCCGGCTTCGGCAAGGCGAAGCGGCGCAGCAGCACGCGCGTCGGCCCGAAGCCGAGCAGCGCGTTCTGAAGCGTGCTCTGGCGCTTTGCAGCTTTCGCACGCTTCTTTCCTCCCGCGCCATCGCCCGTGAGCATCATCTCGTCATAGACGAAGTCCGCGCCCCATTTCTGTTTGAGAAGGAAGTTGGAGCGATGCACATTCTTGGTGTTGATCGACGCC
>CAZGWV010000159.1:0-5698 GCA_964529555.1 uncultured Rhizobium sp. | reverse complement strand
ACGGGGCGGAACCCCGTTTCACCACCGTCCTTCAAAGTTGGGTAAGTTGGCGCAACATGGTTCCGCCCCGTTCTTAGGGGGCGGACAGGTGGGGGTCTGTCTCCACACTCACAACCCTGTGCAATCGCCCACGCGCCAAGCCACTGGCGCTCCCCTCCCAATCCCGCTACCTCTACAAACAGGCAGCAAAGACTGTTTAAGGGGAGAACGACCATGACGAGAACCATCATCACGGCCATCGGCGCCTTCGCGCTTCTGTCCGCCTGCAATGCGGAGGCGCCCGCTGCGCCAGAAGCCGCCGCCATCGGCGCGGTCGTCCAGACCAGCCTTGGCGCCGTCAAGGGCGAGAGCGTCACCGACACCGGCGCCACCGCCTTCATCTATCGCGGCATTCCCTATGCGGCCCCGCCCGTCGGCGACCTCCGCTGGAAAGCCCCGCAGCCCGCCGCCAGGTGGGAGGGCGAGCGCGACGCGACCCAATGGCCCAACCGCTGTCCGCAAGGCGAGAGCAGCATGGGCGCCGGCGGCCCGATCAGCGAGGACTGCCTCTATGTGAACGTCGTCACGTCCGCCGCGAAGTCCGACGAGAAGCGCCCCGTCATGGTCTTCTTCCACGGCGGCGGCCTCACCACGGGCACCGGCAACTCCACCACCTACAACCACCCGATGCTCCCCAGCAAAGGCGTCGTCGTGGTCACAGTGAACAGCCGCCTCGGCCCCATCGGCTATCTGGCGCACCCCGCGTTGTCGGCTGAATCGGGAACCGGCTCGGGCAATTACGGCACGCTGGATCTCAAGGCGTCGCTCGAATGGGTGCAGGCCAATATCGCAGCCTTCGGCGGCGACCCCGACAACGTCACGATCTTCGGCGAATCCGGCGGCGGCTCGAAAGTCATCTCGCAGATGGCCTCCCCGCTCACCGCCGGCCTGTTCGATCGCGCCATTGTCGAAAGCGGCTCGGCCCTCGTCATGCCCGAACGCACCACGCTCCTCGCCGACGCCGAGCAGCGCGGCGTGAAGCTGCAGCAGGCGCTCGGCATCGCGGACGGCGAGGGCGCGCTCGCCGCCCTGCGCGCCGCCAAATGGGAAGACCTCATCGCCGCCGCCGCCAACCGCGACACCGGCTTCATCGCCAACGTCGTCGTCGACGGCCACGTCATCCCCGAGCCGATCAGCGCCATCTTCGAAGCCGGCAAGCAGCACAAGGTTCCGCTCATCGTCGGCGCCAACACGGGCGAGGCGATGCTGAAATCCTCCGTGCCGTTCATGGCCAATGTCCACGCGAAGTCGGCGCCCACCTTCGTCTACAACTTCTCGCAACTGCCCAAGGGCTGGCGCGAGGAAACCGGCTGCGTCGCCTTCCACGGCCTCGAACTCACCTACGTGTTCGGCGCCGTGCCCACCGGCCTCTCCTCGGCCACCACGCTTTTCCTCGCGCGCGGCGGCGGCTGCACGCAGGCAACGCCCGCGCACGACGACAGCGACCTCAAACTCGCCTCCGATGCGGCTACGATCTGGGCCCAGTTCGCCCGGACCGGAAACCCCGCCGTCGAAGGTCTCACCGACTGGCCTGCCTATACCGCGACGAGCAACGTCTATCTCGACATCGGCACGCCGCTGACGGTCAAGAACAACATCGAGTCCGCCTACATCGCGCCCCCTCCGACCGCGACCCCACTGCCGTAGCCGGCGACAGCCTCCCTCACTTGCCCAGCAAGCGAGGGAGGCGGATCGCTCGCGCCTGCGAGCGAGACGGAGGGACACTTTCGGCCGAGCGCCGCCGCACTCACACGCCCGCCCAACCAGCCCCCCACCTTGTTCCGCTCATGCTGAGCCTGTCGAAGGATGGAGCCCCAGGTTAGCGACGCTTCGCGTCGCCGTAGGGTGCATTGAGCGAAGGCGAAATGCACCATCGCGCCGCACGATCCAAAGGTGCATTTCGACCGTTGGTCTCAATGCACCCTACCGCGGCCGCCCCCGCCGCAAATCCGCCGACAGTGTGATCTCGACCGGCTGCCCCGTCAGGCGGTGGCGGTACACGATCGTATTCTCCAGCACGCGCTGCACATAGTTGCGCGTCTCGGAAAAAGGTATGTGCTCGATCCAGTCGACCGGGTCGGCGCCCGCGCGGGGATCGCCGAAATCGGCCATCCACTGCCGCGCCCGGCTCGGCCCGGCATTGTAGGCCGCCGCCGCGAGAATGTACGAGCCGCCATAGTCGTCGACCAGATCGTCGAGGAAACCTCGGCCCAGCCGCAGATTGTATTGCGGATCGTCCGTCAGCCAGCTCGCCTTGAACGGGATGCCGACCATCCTGGCTTCCGCCTGCGCATAGCGCGGGATCATCTGCATCAGCCCGCGCGCATCCGCGCTCGATACGGCGCGATGGTTGAACTCGCTCTCCTGCCGCGTCAGCGCCAGCACCATCGCGGGCTCGGCGGACCCGGTGCGCGGCGAGGGCGGCAGCGGCAGGATCGGGAACACCGCATCGGGCGCAACGATGCCGCGCCCCAGCCCCGCCTTCGCCCCGCGCACAGCCGCGCGCATTTCGAGATAACCCGCCCCGATGTCGAACAGCATCTGGTGCTCGGCCGGCGTCGTCAGCACATCGTCCAGCGCGAACGAGAACCGCTCGAAACTTCCCAGCCGGCCCGCTTCCGCTTGCAGGATCGCCGCGCGCACCGCCGGCCGCCGCGCAAACGCCGCGCGCTCCTCGTCGGTCGGCGCCGCATGGCTTCCCAGGTCCAGCATCCGCAGCTCGGGCTTCAGCACGCTTGCCTTCTCCGCCGCCAGCTGGCCGTAGAACACGAACGGATATTTCGCGCCCGCCTCATAGGCCGCCTGCGCTTCCTCCGCGCGTCCCTGCGCGCTCAGCGCCTCGCCGAGCCAGTACTGCGCCCGCGCCACGCTGATCGGCGTCGTCACGCCCGCGCCGAACACGGTGAAATGCGCCTCCGCCTTCTTCGCGTCGTTCAGCTTGGTCAGCGCCAGCCATCCCGCCAGCCACTCCGCATCGCGGAAAGACTCGCCCTGCGTCAGCCCATGCCCCGCCGCGAGCTGATAGGCCGTCGCATAATTCTTCTCGCGCATCATCCGGCGCACGACCGACTGCTTCTCGGACCACAGCTTCTCGCGCCCCGCTTCCGGCGTGCTCTCGCCGCTGATGCGCAGCAGCAGCGCAAGCTCGTCCGACGTCCGCCCCCGCCGGTCCGCATGACGCGCCCGCTCGTACAGCAGGCCCGCATCGTCGGCATAAGCCTGCGGCACCGCGCCGACCAGCTTGTCGATCTGCTTCGTGTTGCGGATCAGCGCCACGCGCGCATCGACCAGCGCCTTGCGTCCCGCTGAAAGCCGTGAGGACAGCGCCTGCGCGCTCGCCGTATCGCCGCGCCACAGGAACATGTCCGCCCGCGCATAATGATCTTCCTGCGTCAGTTGCGCGCCATAGAGCGTCTGCAACTGCCGCGCCGTCTCCGCGCCCAGCGGCCGCGTGCGCCACGCTTCGCGCGCCACGCGGTTCATGTCCTCCGTGCGGCCCTGCGAGTTGTAGGCGTCGGCCAGCGCCAGTATCCCCTCGCTTGTCCTCGGCCCGCGCGCCGCCAGCCACGAGATCCGCTCATCCGCCGTCAGCGTGGACCGCGTGATGGTGATCTCCATCTGGTCTTCGATCTTGCTGCGGTCGGGCCAGTCCTTGAACTCTTCCAGCGCATCGCGCAGCTCGTTGAACCCCGAGCCGCCATTGCCGTCCGTCAGAATCCGCCAGCGCACCAGCGCCTGCGCCGCCGGGTCGGCGATCCGCCCCAGCTGGGATCGCACCTGGCTCCACTGGCCATTGTCCGCCGCGTCCAGGGCCCCGATCAGCCGGCTGAAATCCGCGGCATCGACCCATACCGACTGGATCGCCGCAGCCGCCGGTTTCAGCGACGGGGCAGGGGGATTGGCGAACGCCGCTGTCGCCGCGCCCACGACGGTCCCGAGGGCCGCCACAGCCACACACCCGAGAGATACACGTCGAACCCAGGACATCTGCTTGCCAAACCCCATGTTCAAATGATTATCCCGCGAGTCGCCGGATGTCCGCACCCGGCCGCCTGCTCGAAACTGGCTGACCAATTGGGAATTTTAGCGACCATGCTGTTCAAAGGCTCCATGCCCGCCCTCGTCACGCCTTTCCGCGCCGGAAAAGTGGACGAGAAGGCGTTCGCGGCCCTGGTCGAGCGCCAGATCGCCGCCGGAACCCACGGCCTCGTCGTCTGCGGAACGACCGGCGAGGCGTCCACCCTGTCCCACGAGGAGCACGAGGCCGTCGTGGAGCTCTGTGTAAGGACGGCTGCGGGGCGCGTTCCGGTCATTGCGGGGGCCGGCTCCAATTCCACGGACGAGGCGATCAGCCTCCTCCAGCATGCCAAATCGGTCGGCGCGTCAGCGGCCCTTGTCGTGAACCCGTATTACAACAGGCCGACCCAAGAAGGGGTTTATGCGCACTACAAAACTTTGACGGAAGCCGTCCAACTGCCAATTTTCCTCTACAATGTGCCCGGTCGCACGGGTTCCGACATGCAGCCCGATCTGGTCGGCCGCCTCGCAAAGCTCCCGAATGTCATCGGCATCAAGGATGCGTCGGCAGACCTTAACCGCATCGCCCGCCACACCGCGCTCGCCGGCAAAGACTTCATCCAGATATCCGGCGAGGATGGAACCGCCGTCGGCTTCAACGCCCAGGGCGGCGTCGGCTGCATCTCCGTCACCGCCAATGTCGCGCCCTATCAGTGCGCCGCCATGCAGGAAGCCGCCCTGCGCGGCGACTATGCCGAAGCCCGCCGCATCAACGACACGCTGGCCCGCCTCCACCGCGCCCTGTTCCTCGAAGCCAGCCCCGCGCCCGCCAAATATGCGCTCTCCCGCCTCGGCCTCTGCGCCGACGAGCTCCGCCTGCCGCTGGTCCCCGTCCAGTCCGCCGACGTGAAAAAAGAGATCGAAGCCGGCATGAAAGAAGCTGGCGTCCTGTGATCGCGTTTGTGAGCACGCCCTCGTCCTTCGACGGGCGCCGCTGCGCGGCTGCTCAGGATGAGGGCTTTCGGGTGCTTGGCAGGGTAGGCCTCATGGTGAGCAGTAACGCCATGCCTGGCATGGCGTTACGTCCGTCGAACCACGAGGCCGTACGCACCGGCGGAAGAGTTTAGACAATGGCCCGACCCACCAAAAGCAGCGGCGCAAACCCCAAAGGCAAGACCCGGCGCCAGCTCGCGCAGAAGACGGTTGCTGAAAACCGTCAGGCCCGCCGCAATTACGAGATCATCGACAGCCTCGAAGTCGGCATCGTGCTCACCGGCTCCGAAGTGAAGTCGCTGCGCGAAGGCCGCGCCAACATCGCCGAAGCCTACGCGCGCGAGGAAGACGGCCAGATCGTGATGGTGAACTCCACCATCCCGATGTACGCCCCCGCCGGCCAGTTCAACCACGACCCCGGCCGCAAGCGCGTCCTCCTCGTCAAGAAGCGCGAGTTCAACCGCCTCACCGGCGCCGTCGACAGGGAAGGGCGCACGCTCGTTCCCCTCGAACTCTATTTCGGCCCCACCGGCATGGCCAAAATCAAACTCGCCCTCGCCACCGGCCGCAAAGCCCCCGACAAACGCGACGTCGAAAAGAAACGCGACTGGGACCGCCAGAAAGGCCGCATCCTGCGGGATAGAGGCTA
>CAZGWV010000158.1:3074-5740 GCA_964529555.1 uncultured Rhizobium sp. | reverse complement strand
TCGCAGGCTCGTTGAGGCCAGCTTACCTATCAGGCGCCGGTCAACGACTGGTAACAGAGCGCCGCCTCTGCCGGCGGCCCCCGCCGGCCCGGAAGCGCGACGATCCGCACCAGCTTGGCTCCCGACGGCGCAACAAACGACAGGATGTCCCCGGCCTCCACGGGCGTCGCCGGCTTGTCGATCCGCCGCACCTGCCCATCCCGCTCGATCCGCGCCCCGGTCTCCTCGATGGCCTCCGATGCCGAAGTTCGCGCCTTGAAGAACCGCGCCCGCCACAGGAACACATCGATCCGCATGCGGGTGTCGGTCATTCAAACGCCCTACCACAAACTGTCATTCCCGCCGCAGCGCGAAGCGCGAAGAGCGGGAACCCAGGGGCCACAAGCACCGCCCTCGCAGCCCCTGGGTTCCGGCTCGCGCTGACGCGCGTCCGGAATGACACCACGAGGTGTCTGATGAAGGTCTCCAGACATCGGGAAACGTTGAGCCAGACCCCCACCTGTCCGCCCCCTAAGAACGGGGCGGAACCATGTTGCGCCAACTTACCTGACAGCGAAGGCCGGTGATGGCCCCAGGGTCCCGCCCCGTTCTTAGGGGGCGGACAGGTGGGGGTCTCTATCGCCAAGCCCCGCCATCCCGACAGCGCGCTCACTGCGCAACCTTCGGCGCCGCCGCCCCACCGGGCCGCTTGCCGCGCCGTCTCCGCCGCCGCTGCGCAGGTGGCGCCTCAACGCGCTGCGGCTTTGGCTGCATGATGATCATGTCCGCCAGCACGGCGAACGGCCCGCTCGGCACGGGCTGGGGCCGCGCCGGCGTCTGCGGTTTGCCGCGATGCTGGTCGCGACCCTTGCCACGCTGCGGCTTTCGCCCGTCGCGCTTGGCGTCCGGCGTTCCCGCCTGCTGAACTGGCGCCGCCGCTGCAACCGGCGTCGCCTTCCGCTCATGCTTCCGCTGCGAGGGAAACCGCCACAGCTTCACCGCGCCGGTTTCCTTGTCCTTCTCCGCCGGCTTCAGCCCCAGCGCGCGCAGGATCGCGGGAAATTCCGCCAGCGGACATCCCACCTGCGCCGCCAGCTCCGGCGGCGCGGCAAACGCCGACGTCTCCGACGCCCGCCGCACCTGCGACAGCGTTCCCGCCAGCCGCTCGGCCAGATCGGCCCGCACCGCCCGCGCGCCCAGCCGCAGATACCCCGCCGTGTGCAGCATGACGTCAGACCAGGCCGTGTCCTTCAGCACAAACGACGCCTGTGTCGGTGTTTCCGGCGCCGCCTGTCCCGAATGCACCGCCCGCAGCGCCAGCATCAGCCGCGCCGCCGCCGGCTTCATCAGCCCCGGCATCCACGCCGCCACGCGCCCCGCCTTCACGCCGACAGCATTCAGCGCCGCGCGCTCTTCCGGTCCCAACTGGAACGCCGGCCCCGCGCCACGCCGGTCGAACGCCGCGCCGCTCTCCAGCAACTGATAAGCCGCCCCACGCGCCGCCCCGCGCAGATCCTTCCCGTCCAGCGTCTCGCGCAAGGAATGCAGGGCAGGCAGCTGCCCCTTCACATGCTCGCCAAACCATGTCGCCAGCCGCGCCAGCGCTGCATCGCGCTCGTGCGCCGTCGCATCGCGCGCGCCCAGCAGCTCCAGTCGCGGGCTATGCCACTCCGTCCCCGCCGACAGCTTTGCGACAGGCGCGCATGAATGCACGACGGTCCCCGCCGCGCCATCGAAGCTCAGCTCCGCATCCGCCGCCTCGGCAATCGCCGCCAGCCGCCGCTCGATGATCGGCCGCAGCGCCTTCAGCGCCGCCCCGCGCAGCGCCCGTCCGGCCAGCGACTCGTCCGCCGCCACCGGATTGAACACCAGCCCCTCAAGCCGCCCCACCACATGGCCTCCGATGGCCACTTCGCCCATCGGGCCGATCTCGGCGGGCGCATCCTCTTCCGCATTCAGCGACTTCAGCAGCGCCGACGTCCGCCGGTCCACAAAACGATTCATCAGCGCCTGGTGCAACGCATCGGAAAGCCTGTCCTCGATCTCGCGCGCGCGGCCCTGCCACGTCGCGGCGTTCTCCAGCCAGTCCGCGCGGTTCGCCGCATAGGTCCATGTGCGGATCGCCGCCAGCCGCTGCTGCAGCATGTCGACATCGCCCTCGGCGCGATCCAGCGGCTCCACCTGCGCATACAGCCACTCGTCCTTGATGCGCGCGCCCGGCTCGATCAGCTTCTCGACGAATGCCTGCACAAGGCGCAGGTGCGCATCCGGCCCATGCTTGCGGAAGTCGGGCAGGGTGCAGAGATCCCACAGCCGCCGCACATGCGCCGGGCTCCGCGCCGCGCGCTTGACGTCCTCGTCCTGCACAACGGAAGCAAGCGTCATCTCGTCCAGCGCCTCAGGCGCCCGCCGCAGGATCACATCGGGCGACGGCCGCCGCAGCGAGTCTAGCAACCGGTCGATGCTCCCGAAGTCGAGATCGGAATTGCGCCAGTTGAGATGCTCGACGGGTTCGAAACGATGGTTGACGATCCGCTCCACCGTCTCTTCCTCGAACGGCGTGCAGTCGGCAGTCTCGCCAAACGTCCCATCGTCGCGAAAGCGCCCCGCGCGTCCTGCAATCTGCGCCAGCTCGTCCGCCCGCAGGAAACGCCGCTGCCGCCCGTCGAACTTTCGCCGCGAGGCAA
>CAZGWV010000158.1:0-2974 GCA_964529555.1 uncultured Rhizobium sp. | reverse complement strand
TCGTCCGCCCGCAGGAAACGCCGCTGCCGCCCGTCGAACTTTCGCCGCGAGGCAAAAGCGATGTGCCCCACATCGAGGTTCAGCCCCATCCCGATCGCGTCCGTCGCAACGATGTAATCCACCTCGCCCGACTGATACAGCTCCACCTGCGCATTGCGCGTGCGCGGGGAGAGCGCGCCCATGATAACCGCGCATCCCCCACGCTGCCGCTTCAGCAGCTCGGCAATCGCGTAGACTTCCTCCGCCGAGAACGCGACCACGGCAGAGCGCTTGGGCAACTTCGTGATCTTGATCGGCCCCGCATAGCTGAGCTGCGAGAACCGCTCCCGCCGCTCGCTGTCGATATGCAGGTCCAGCCGCTGCAGCGCAGGCCGCATCGTATCCGCGCCCAGCAGCATCGTCTCATGCCGCCCACGCGCCCGGAGAATACGATCCGTGAAGACGTGACCACGATCCGGGTCCTGCGCGAGCTGTATCTCGTCGATGGCGACAAAGTCCGCGCCCTGACTCCCATTCACGCTGCCCACCGGCATCGCCTCGACCGTGCAGGCGAGATACCGCGCCGTCTCCGGCCAGATGCGTTCCTCGCCCGTGATCAGCGCGCAAGCCTTCGCGCCCTTCACCTTCACCATCCGGTCATAGATCTCGCGCGCCAGCAGGCGCAGCGGCAGCCCGATCATCCCCGTCCCATGCGCCAGCATCCGCTCGACGGCGAGGTGCGTCTTGCCGGTGTTCGTCGGACCCAGAATGGCCCGGATAATGGCTGTGTCGTTGGCGGCCACGCGGCGCGTTCCTGATGTATGAGGCGGATCAGGCGATCAGGCTGGCGCGCGTCCGCGCCTGCATCGGATCAGCGGGGGAATCGATCGGGCGCCAACGCATATCCGTCTTCCCATGAGGCTCGAAGCCTGGCGGACTCGGGATCGGTCCTCAGATCAGAGGGTGGGGTTTGATATGCGCAGGGTCAACAGGCGCGGCTGTGGATAGCCACATCCAAAGATGCCAGACTGCGGAACCCCTCTCCCCCTTGTGGGGGGAGGGTAGGGTGAGGGGGGCGGCTCCAGTGGCGCAACGCCAGCGAGATTTCCCAAAAACCAACACACGCGCCAAACGCCTGCGCCGCAAACTTACGCCCGCCGAAAAACGCCTCTGGTCTCTCCTGAAAACAATTGAAGGCCGCCACTTCCGCAACCAACCTCCAATCGGCCCCCACGTCTTCGACTTTGCCGAACTCGGAGCAAAACTCCTGATCGAACTCGACGGCGGCATCCACGACTTGCCAGAAGTCAAACAACGCGACGAAGCCAAGGAAGCCTGGGCAACAGCACAAGGCTTCCGCGTCCTCCGCATCCCCAACGCCTACGTCTTTGGAACCGGCGATCCAGCAATGGCGCTCGTGATGGCCGCGTTGCGCGAGCCCGCCTCAAGCTGATACCCCACGCGCTGAGCCGCTCCCCCTCACCCCACCCTCTCCCCACAAGGGGGAGAGGGGAAGGACCAACTGGCCCCTCCCGTAATTGCACCAGGCTCGGCGCTACCCCGCCCGCCCATACCGCAGCTTCGTAGCTTGGAACGTATACTTCCCGTTCCGCTTGCTCCGCAGTTCCAGCTTCAGCGGCGGCGTCAGCGTCCCGCCGTCCAGCTCCGCCAGGATGAAGTGCGCCCATGCGATATCGGCGCGGTCATCCGCCTTGTCCTGCGCCGACTTCGCGTCGAACCCGGCGATCTCGATATACTCCGCCTCGCATTTCAGCGCCGGCCCCTTGTAGACGTCCGAATTCCACGTCAGCCGCGCCGCGAATTTCAGCTTGATGTCATAGCGCTGCTTGCCGTCGAAGATGCGCAGCGGCCCGCCGCACGGATTGCTGGAGTTCGCCTTCAGCCGCATCGTCATGCCGAGCACCGCCGTCAGCGGATCGACCGCCTCCAGCTTCTGCGGCGTCGACGCCGCCGGATAACCCCAATTGCCGAATTTCGGGGCGACCGACACCAGCACCTCGCGCCCCGTATAGTCCACGATTACGCGCCGCTGCTTCGATCCGTCCTTCACCGTGCTGTCGAAATGCGTCGGGAACAGCCCGAACGAGGTCAGCGCGCCATTGGTCGTCATGGTGGAGGAGGCGTCCACGAACCAGTCCATGAACCCTTCGGCCCGGCTGCTCATAGTCACGCGATAGCTGTTGGGCGAAAGGTCGGCGATAACCGATGCCGACGCCGTCCTGTGCCGCCCCAGCCAGGGCACCGGGGTAATGGCCTCGTATTCCGCCTCCAGGCGCATGGCCGCGCCCCCGCCCGCAATCTGCGACAGGCCGTTCTGTCCCAGCAGGGGGAGGACAAGCAGTCCCCCGGCTGTGATGAGGGCGGATAATACGGCCATGAACACGCTCCGCCGCCTGGGTCCTCAGGCTGCTCCCATCCCCTAAAGCGGGAGAATCTGGCGATTTCTCGACCGCAACGATAACGCTATGCGGGGCGGGCGGCCGCAACCCCGAACTTGACAGCCCCCGTCCTCCTGACTAATCACCCCGCTTCGCTTTCAGCGCTTGGCCTGAAACCCCCGTTTTTGGGGCTTTTGGCAGCCGCGCAGACCTTCAGGAAGGGTGGGCCATGTCCCGCGTTTGTGAACTCACCGGCAAGAAGCCGATGGTCGGCCACACGGTCAGCCACTCCAACATCAAGACGAAACGGCGCTACCTGCCGAATCTGGTGAACGTCACCGTTCGCTCGGACGCGCTCGGCCAGTCCTACTCGGCCCGCATCTCGGCTGCCGCCCTCCGCACCATCGACAAGCGCGGCGGCCTCGACGGCTTCCTCGCCAAGGCGAAGGACGACGAGCTGTCGCCGAAAATGCTCAAGATCAAGAAAGACATCGCCAAGAAAGCCGCCGAATCGGCCGCCTGAGGCAAGTCTCTCTCCGACGACAAAAAACCCTCGCCCCACCGGCGAGGGTTTTTTCGTTGCCGGGCCGGGCCAA
>CAZGWV010000157.1:0-5799 GCA_964529555.1 uncultured Rhizobium sp. | reverse complement strand
CTTCCACGCCGCCGCCTGCTTGCGGGCGATGCGCACGAGGTCGCCCATCGAGTGATCGACGTCGATCAGGTGGAGACCCCAGTTCAGATCCGGCCCGGTGGGGCGCATGATCTCGCCGGCAAGTTCATCCGTGCGCGGATCGGCGGGATCGGGCGTCACCGTCATTTCGAGATAATGGTAGTCGCCCTTCGTTACGCACTTCGTCGAAACGAGGCCGGGCACTTTCACGAATGGCGTGGTGATCGTCGGCGCGGGGTCGCCCCAGGCCGGCTGGCTGGCGCCTGCCGAGCCGTTGAGGAAGCCGCTGGCGAGGAAATACGAGTCCGGCACGCCCTGCCCGCTGGCGAGGTTCGCGGGGTTGTTGCACGCGGCCACATTGCCGCCCGAGCCCTTGGCGAAGCGCGCCGTGTCGGGCGGCGGCAGCGTGTTGCGGAACGAGGCGTAGGAGATGACACAGCCGGTCTGGTCTTCGGCGCGGCAGAGCGGGATCGACTTGTATGTGCCGCCCGTGTCCTTGCCGGGCTGGACGAGCACGGTGGAGCCCAGCAGCATGGCGGAAACGAACTGCGCCTGCGCCGGCTTGCCTTCTATCTCCTGCGCGATCAGGCGCGCGAGCACGCCCGCGCCCTGGCTATGGCCGATCAGGATCACGCCGCGGCCATTGTTCTCGTTGGCCATATACCAGTTCCAGGCGTCGACCACGTCATTGTAGCCGCCCACGCCCTGCGGCAGGCGCTCGCCCTCCGGCTGCGGTCCACCCGAGGCGATGCGCAGCGCGGTCAGCGTCGTCTGGCGGTAGACCGGCGCGAACTGGCGGCACGCGGCGCCGAAGCGCGCGAACTGCAGCTTGATGTCGTCGATCTCCATATTATCGACGGTCCAGTCCGACGCCCATGTCTTGTCGTTCGACACGGTGGGATAAACGAAGAAGCAGTCGATCTTCGGATCGGACGCTGGCGTGTATCTTTCGATGCTCGTCGCGCCGTTCGCCGCGATGATGGTCGCGTCGAGGTTCACCTTGCACTTGTCGTCGGCAAGACCGGGGCGGCACAGCCAGAGAGAGGGATTGGAGAAATCCGCGTGTGCGATGTCGGCGGCGGGAAGCGGCTGCAGCTCAAGCGGCGGCGGCGCGGAGACGCAGCCGACGGCCAGGACTGCGGATAGCGTAAGGCCGGCGAGCGCTGCGCGCATGGTTCTCTCCTCCTTGGCGGTCATCGCCGCCTTGGGAGGGAGCTAAGACCCTGCCACGGCGCCATGCAAGGGCTGCGCGGGAGCACAGGGCGCTCATCGCTCGAATGTGTGCATCTCCCTCAGCGGATATGAAACGAAGAAGGCCCGGCTGTTGTCAGCCGGGCCTTCAAGTCAGTTCGTTGTGCGTCGCTTACTTGGCGATCGCGGTCCAGGCGCGGCCCAGCCAGGCGGCGCCGTTGTCAGCCTTGATGGCGGCCCAGGTCTTGTTCGCGTCGGCTTTCTTGCCGGAGCGGAACTGGGCGATGCCGAGGCGCAGGTTCACGAGGCCGACTGTGCCAGCATCCATCTGACCCTTGGCCAGCGATTTCTGGAACATGTCGATCGCCTTGGCCCATTCGCCATTGCCGAGATAGGCCGAGCCGATATCGGCATATTGCTGGCCGGACGGGGCTTGCGCAGCGATGGTCTCGTCCGCCTTGAGCTCGCCTTCACGATCCTTCTTCGCTTCGGCCTGGGCCGTCGCGTAGGAGCGCAGGTTCGCGTCCTTCGCCTTGTCGTTCGCGCCGCCATAGGTTCCCGCCTTGAACAGGGGAGCCCAGACTTTTTCGGCTTCGATCGAGAAGCCGAGGCTCAGCGCCTGCTTGCCCCATTCGAACTTGTCAGCGTCCGACAGCTTGACGCCGGCGGCGTCGAGCGCACGGAACACGTCGATGCCGGCGATGTTGGAGCGGAAGGTCGGCTCGGACTTGGCGCGCTCGATGAACGGCTTCCAGTAGATGTCGCTCTTGAAGACGAGCGCGGCCTTTTCGAGCGTATTGTAGAACTCCGGCATGTTGTTCTGCGCGGTGTAGGCGTTCAGCAGGATGTTGTACGCGACGGGCTTGGAGCCCGGCTTCGTGATCGCCTGCTTCGCCAGCCTGATGGCCTCGCCATAGTTCTTGCCGTCCATCTCGATCTTGGCGAGAACCGCCAGCTCGTCAGCCGTGCCGCCATGCTTGGCGACGTTGGCCTTCAGCTGGGCGTTGGCTTTCGCGGTCTGACCCGCGCCCTTGTAGGCGTCGTAGATCAGGCTGTCGTAGTTCTTGCTCACTGCAGCCGAGAGGCCGCCGATGGAGCGGGCCTTCTCGATCGAGGAGATGCACTGGGCGTGATTCTTCTGCACGCAATAGATGCCGACGCGGAGCTGCTCGACGGCGCTCTTCTCCTGGTTGGTCTTGGCGTGCGGAGCAGCCTGATCCAGCTTCTGGAGGGCCTGCGCGTAGTTGCGGGCGCCGTAGGAGGCGTTCGCCGCGTTGAACGCTTCAGCGAATTCCTTGCTCGCCTTGGGGCCGGACTGGGCCATCGCGCTCGGGGCGCTGACGACTGTCACGCTGGCGACGCCAAACGCGCTGATGAGCCCCAGCCCAAGCGCGGGCAGGCAGTTTCTCATGGTTTGGCCGAACGTCCGCATACCTAAACCTCCACCGTTTCGTTTCGATATAAGCCAGGTAGCCCCGGCCTCAACCCACCTAACTCAGCTGTTACTGCGCAAGGACGGCGCCCCACCCGCGTGAATGGGACGCCGCTCAAGTAACCCAACGAAATGCGGCGAGATCAAGTTCCCCCGATGACGCCCATTTTCTTCAGTCCGTTCCGCTGCACAGCGGCCATCACATGCGCGATGGAGCCATATTTTGCACGACGATTGGGCTCGATATGGATCTCGGCCTGGTTCGCGCGCTGGCCTTCGATCTCCAGGCGGCGGTTCAGTTCGGTACGGGTGACGACTTCACCCATCCACATGATGATGCCCGACTGTTCGATCTGGATACGGATCGGCTCGATCTCGCTCGGCGGCGGCGGCGGTGTCCCCTCCGGCGGCGGGATCGGCGTGTCGAGGTTAACTGCGTGGCGCTCGGGCGGCAGCGTGATGAGCAACATCACGAGCAGCACCAGCATCACGTCGATCAGCGGCGTTGTGTTGATCTCCGAGACGGGATCGCCTTCCTCGCCGCCTCCAACTGCCATTGCCATAGAAAACTACTCCTGATTGGTGGCGCTGCGCCGCCCCCTCCTCCTCTGCGGCGGGAGGGGGCGATGCTTCGCTCAAAGCCTCGGCGGCGGCGCGCGGGTGATGAACCCGATCTTGAGAACACCGGACCGTTGCGCAAGTTCGACGATCCTGCCGACGTGATAGTACTCGGTCAGCAGGTCACCGCGGATGTGCACTTCCGGCTGGATATCGGGCCGGATGCGCGCGATGCGCGAGAACTCAGCCTGGAGAGCCGCATCGGTGGCGGCCGCAGTGTTGAGGTACACCAGGCCGTCCGAATCGACGATCACGTTGAGGTTCTCAGGTTTCGTCTCGACGACCTTGTTCGGCTCCTCAGGCAGTTCGACTTCCTTCGCGGACACCACCACCGGCACCGTGATCAGGAAGATGATCAGCAGCACCAGCATGATGTCGACGAGCGGCGTCGTGTTGATGGTGGAGTTGAGGGCGGCGTCGTCCTCCTCCACCAGCGAGATGCCAGCAGATCCGGTCGTCCCTGGATTGTCAGCCATGTTGGCCTCCTATCTGCGAGACTGAACCTAGGCCTTGGCCGAGGAAGCCATCAGCTTGTCGACGTCGAACGCGAAGTGGCGAGCGCTGTCGTAGATGACTTTGTTGCGGCGTCCGAGCAGGTTGTAGAAGATAACCGCAGGAACGGCGACGGCCAGACCGATGGCGGTCATGTTGAGCGCCTCGCCGACCGGGCCGGCCACGACGGTGATCGCGGCGTTACCCGTGCGCGAGATCTCGGTCAGAGCGTACACGATACCGACGACGGTTCCGAACAGACCGACGAACGGGCAGATGGCGCCGACGGTCGCGAGGAAGGCCATGCCGCCCTGGAGACGCGAGTTGACGCGCTCGAGTTCGATGCCGACCTGGTGAGCCATGCGGTCGCCGCGCGTGATGCGGGCGCCGAGACCGGCCTGGGCCGAGTTCGCCTGGGCGATGGCGCCTTCGGCGATGTTACGGAAGGCGCTGTTGCGGCCGAGGATTTCAAGGCCTTCGTCCAGCGTGTTGGCGTCCCAGAAGGCCGCGATTTTCTTCGACTGGTTGTCCAGCATGAACTGGTCGATCGCCTTGGTGGCGGCGATGTAGACCGTGCCGAGCAGCATGATGACCATCGTGCCGAACGTGATCAGGGTCACCCAGTTCTGGGTTTCCCAGGCGTGCACGAGCATGCCCATGATCGAGTAGTCGACTTCCGAGGCGTCTTCGGCCGGGGCGCCGTCGGCCGAAGGCGCCGTTTCCGGGGCGGCGGCGGGTTCTTCGGGAGCCGCCGTGGGCTCTTCCATCGAGAAGCCCGGAACCGCCGGCGCTTCCGGCTGTTGAGCCGACGCCATCATCGGCGAAAACACGATGGCCAGAACGGCCAGCAACATACTCAGAACAGTCACCCGTCGCATGGACTGCTGCCCCCGATACGCCATTCTCATTGTCATTCTCTCCTCATTCGGGTTTCCCCGAGACCACAATCCGGCGGGCCAAGCTATCCCTTCGCCTGCCGGATCAAACTGCTCTTAGTTTTGTTGACCTAATCCCTCAGCCCTGCCCGGCCATAGACCGGACGCCCCCGCGGACGCGCTACCTTTCCGGAAGATTCCACACATAGGTGAACTCGTAGGGAGGATTGCACATCGCGATCGGCTTGCCATCCGTACCGATCGCCGGCTCCATGCGGTTGCCGTTGATGGCCTTGATGGCGGCGTCGTCGAGGCGCGTCGAGCCGGACGACCTCACCAGCTTCGCATTGGACATGCGGCCATCGACATCGACGCAGACCGAAACGCGAGTCTCGCCGCTTTCCTTGGCGCGCAGGGCGGCCGGCGGATATGGCGGCTCCTTGAAGCGGCGGCCGGGCTTCGGCGGCGTGCGAATGGTCACAGCCGGCGGCGGAGCGGGCTTCGCGGCAGGCGGGGCCGGCGGCGCGGCGGCCGGGCGATCGACTGCGGGCGCAACCTGCTGAATCGCGGCGGGCGGCGGCGGAACGTCGAATTCGAATTGCGGAACAACGACCATCGGCGGCGGCGGCGGCAGCTCGACATCGACCGGCGGCGGCGGCGGTGGCGGCTCGTCGAGAATCTCTTCCTCGGCGATCAGGACCACTTCGGCCTTCTCTTCCTCGGGCGGGGCAACGTACTTCATCGTGGCGACAGCGACACCCAGACCGCCGATGATGACCAGCGATGTGGTCAATCCGGCCGCGCGCGTGCTCGTGTCCGCCTTGCGGTTACCGTAGTTGTACATGTCTCTCTCGCTCTCGACGCCCCAGACGTTCCAGCCCCAGCCTTATGGCCATCGGTAGCGGAACAAGAAATTTATGCCTTCCTTTTGCCGCAAGCGCCAGACGGGCCGAGCCGTTTTTTGCAGAACGGCCTTGCGCGTTGTCGTCGCATTTCCACTGAAATGCAGCAGGCGGCCGGGGTCTTGGGAACGGCTGTTCTTAGGCTTTTGCGCCACTCCGCCGGTGGGAGCCGGCGACCCTCTATGACGCGCATATGCCCTGTGCGTCATCCTGCGTCAACGCAGCGGAACGTTCCGCTGTTCAACTTTCCGCGGGAAACTCGCGGGTGCGC
>CAZGWV010000156.1:0-5832 GCA_964529555.1 uncultured Rhizobium sp. | reverse complement strand
CCGCGGCCGCCGCACTCATGCTCGCCGCGTCCCCCGCCTTCGCGCAGAAGCCGGTCGGCGACAAACCCGTCCCCTCCATCCTGACCTGGACCCAGCCCCAGCAGATCGAGCGCTATCCCGCCATCGAGAAGACCTATCAGGTCGGCACGATCGCCAAGGGCGCCAATGTCCGCGCCCTGCCCGCCGCCGCCACCCAGATCGACACGAAGATCACCCACGCCGGCCGCACGTCCACCATCGACAAATACATGACCGACAACCGCATCAGCGGCGTGCTTGTCATCAAGGATGGCGAGATCATGCTCGAGAAATACGCCCTCGGCCGTACTGCGGAGGATCGCTGGACGACCTTCTCCGTCGCCAAGTCGCTCACCTCCATCCTCATCGGCGCCGCAATCAAGGACGGCCTCATCGGCAGCGTCTACGACCCCATCACCTACTACCTGCCAGAGCTGAAAGGCACGGCCTATGACGGCGTCAGCCTGCATCGCCTGATGTCGATGACGACCGGCGTGAAGTGGAACGAGGACTACGCCAATCCGAAGTCCGACGTCGCGATGGCCTCGACCGCGAACTATGCCGGCGGCGGCGTCATCGCGAACAACCCGTTGCTCAAATACATGGCCGGCCTGACGCGCGAGACCGAGCCCGGCGGCAAATGGGTCTACAAGACGGGCGAGACCGATCTTGCCGGCCTCGTCCTCTATCGTGCGCTCGCCGGCGTCTCGCCCTCGCAATACGCAGCCCGGAAACTCTGGCAGCCCTTCGGCATGGAGAAGGATGCGATCTGGATGCTCGACAAGGCCGGCGTCGAGCGCGGCGGCTGCTGCATGAGCGCCACGCTGCGCGACTATGGCCGCATCGGACTCTTCCTGCTCGGCAATGGCGAGATCGACGGCAAGGCCGTGCTGCCGCCCAGCTATGTCGCCGCCGCCACCACCAACCGCATTCCCGAAGACGTCCGCAAGCCGAACGAAAGCTACGGCTATTTCTGGTGGCCCCGCACCGACGGCGCCGGCTACGCCGCGCGCGGCATTTTCGGCCAGGGCATCGAGATCTATCCCGAAGAGAACCTCATCATCGTGGTCAACTCCGCCATGCCCAAGGCCACCGACCGCGAACAGAGCGCCCGCATCGCGTCGCTGACCCAGACACTGAGAAAAGCAGCGAACGGCGAATAACTGGCGCTCCCACCCTCAACTGTCATTCCCGCCGAAGCCCGAAGGGGCTGAGAGCGGGAACCCAGGGGCCACGCGCACCGCCCTTGCAGCCCCTGGGTTCCGGCTCGCGCTACGCGCGTCCGAAATGACAGCACGGGTACGGCCGCGTCCCGCCACATTGACACTCACCCCCGGCGCCCCGATCTTGCGTCCATGTTCCAGGCGCTCTCCCGCATCATGCTGGCGCTGGCCATGGCGATCACCTTCGCCGGCCAGATGGAAGCTGCCGCATCTCACTGTGCGCAACTCGCCCGAACTCAGGCAGTGACGGCTGACGCCCTCGCTGCGGACACCGCCGCCGAAACGCCCGACTGCCACGGCATGGCCGACGCCTCACCCGTCCACCATGCCCCAGCCCATCACACAGCCCCGCAACAACCCGATGCTCCCGCGCCCGATCACTGCGAATGCATCGCCGCGCTGAAAGTCTGCGCCTCGCCTGCAACTCTCCCCGGCTCCACGCGCATCGCGCCCTACGCCTGGCTCACCGCCGCCGACGCAACCTTCGCGTCCATCGCCCCCGCGCCCGCCCTGCGCCCACCGCGCGCCTGACCTGACCCCGCCTCGCACGCCGCCCCGTCAAGGGCTGCGCAACGGATTCAGTTCAGGACATCGACCCCATGAGACATCTCGCCCTGATCGCCACGGCGATCCTCGCCGCGCCGCACGCGCTCGCGCAGGAACACGACCACTCGAACCACGCACCCGCCCCACAACGGCAACCGCCCGCTGAAGACCATTCCGGCCATGCAGGCCACGATATGGGCGGCGAAACCGCCCCCCTCGCCGACGGGCGCGCCGGCGCGTTCGGCCCCTATTCCGAAGCCCGCGAAGGCTCGGGCACAAGCTGGGCGCCCGAAGCAGGCGGTCACACTGGCCGCAACATGCTCCACATCGGCGACTGGATGGTCCACGGCAATCTCGACACGGTCTATTCCTCGCAAGGCGGCCCGCGCGGCGACGACATGGGCTTCCTCGCCGGCATGCTGATGGCCTCGAACCGCTTCAACCTCGACGCCGGCAAACGCCACACGATCCAGCTGCGCGGCATGATAAGCCCCGATCCGCTGATGGGCGATCACGGCTATCCGCTGCTGCTCGCTGCCGGTGAAACCGCCGACGGCGTCAACACGCTCACCGACCGCCAGCACCCGCACGACGTCTTCATGGAGCTGTCGGCCAGCTACAGCTACCGCTTCACCGGCAAGGACAGCGTCTTCCTCTATGCCGGCCTGCCCGGCGAACCGGCCTTCGGCCCGCCCGCCTTCATGCACCGCCCCGCCGCGATGGCGAGCCCCGAAGCGCCCATCACGCACCACTGGCTCGACTCCACCCACATCACCTTCGGCGTGCTCACAGCCGGCTATGTCCACGACAATTTCAAGATCGAAGCCTCGCGCTTCCGCGGCCGCGAGCCCGACGAGAAACGTTGGGACATCGAGACCGGCGAGCTGGACTCCACCGCCGTCCGCCTCTCCTGGAATCCCGACCGCGACTGGGCGCTGCAGGTGAGCTGGGCCGACGTAACAAGCCCCGAACAACTCGAGCCCGATGTCGACTACACGAAGTATTCCGCCAGCGCGCTCTACACGACCAACAACCTCGCCGGAACATTCTCCTTCACCGGCGCTTTCGCCCGCAAGGAATCCAGCGAAGACGTCACACTCGACGCATGGCTGGCGGAGGCTTCCTTCCAGCCCGGCCACGGCCCGTGGACCATCTTCTCCCGCTTCGAAAACATCGAGACGGATGAACTCGGCGCCCACGCCGCCCACGGCCACCACGGGGCAGTCGAAAACGTGATGCGCTGGTCGCTAGGCGCCTCGCACGACTTCACGCTGACAGACCAACTCACCATGTCGTTGGGCGCGTCGCTCACCCAGAACTGGACCAGCGGCAGCCTCTCGCCCCTTTATGACGGCGATCCCGTAGGCGCGATGGCGTTCGTGCGATTGAAGCTGGGATAGGCGCATCCCGCCCTCATCGGCCCCAAACAAAAGGGCGGGAAGCAACGCGCGTCCCGCCCTTTTCATCTCACCCAGATCAGCGCGCCCCGCGCCGCCTCAGCCTGGCGGCAGGTTCATAAAGCTCTCGACCAGCGAGCCCGACAGCAACCGCCATCCGTCCACCAGCACGAAGAAGATCAGCTTGAACGGCAGCGAGATCGTCACCGGCGGCAGCATCATCATGCCCATCGCCATCAGGATCGAGGCCACCACGAGATCGATCACCAGGAAAGGCAGGAACACCATGAAGCCGATCTCGAAGGCGCGCTTCAATTCGGAGATCATAAAGGCCGGCGCAAGGACATGGAACGGCGCATCCGCCGCGCTCTGCAGATTCTCGATATTCGCCATACCCGCAAACAGCGCGACATCCGTCTCGTTCGCATGCGCGCCCATGAATTGCTGTACCGGACCCAGCGCGCGCGGGATCGCCTCTTCCAGCGTGATCGCCTCGGCCATGTAGGGCTGGATGCCCGCTTCATACGCAGCCATGAAAGTCGGCGCCATCACGAAGCCGGTGAGAAACAGCGACAGCGAGATCACCACCGAGTTCGGCGGCGCGTTCTGCAGGCCGATCGCCGTGCGCAACAGCGACAGCACCACCACGATCCGCACGAAGCTCGTCGTCATTATGAGGATGGAGGGCGCGAGCGACAGAACCGTCAGCGCCGCGATCAGCTGCACGATGCCCGACGTCAGCCCCTGCCCCGTGCCCAGATCGACCGAGATCGTCTGCGGCAGGGCCTCGGGCGCGACCATCACGCCGATCAGCAGCGCGGGAAAAAGGCGAAGACTGCGCGCGATCATCCGGCAAGGCCTTTGCCGGAATCGTCGGGGGCAACCGGCTTGAACGCCGGCGGCGCATCGCGCGAGGCGATCACCATGTCGCCCGTGGGCGCGAGGCACAGCAGGTGCTCCTTCTCGCCCCACCGCACGACCGCCAGCTTCCGCCGCATGTCGAGCGAGCGCCATTCGAGAACCTTGAGGTCCTGGCTCACCTGCCCTGTCTTCAATCCGATATGGCTGCCATACTTGCGCAGCAGCCACGCTCCGCCGAGCAGCAGACCGAGCACGAAGGCCAGCGCCGCAATCGCCTGAAGGGCCGAAAAGACGTCCATGTTGGACCAGCGCCAGTTGCGGCCATTCGGGCCGGGTATGGTTAATCCATGGGAAACGCCGGTAAACGGCTGGTTAACGAAATCGGCCCGCTCTTAAGTCCCTCTTAAGCAAACAGGTCAAAACTGCCGGGTGATGGGCTCGAACCACGCCGGTTCGCCCCCAGGGACATTGCCCAGGGACGCCGTAATGGACCCGACCAGGATTTCGGTCTTCTCGCTTATGAAAGCCCGCATGCAGATGCTGGGCGAGCGCCAGAAGATCATCGCCGAGAACGTCGCAAACGTTTCGACGCCGGGATATGTGCCCGGCGACATCAACCAGGACGCCTTCGCCGCCACCCTGCAGCGCATGGCCGGCCAGGGAGCGGGAATGGCGCGCGGCGCAGCCCCCGTCGGCCGCACCGCCATGGTCGCGACCCAGCCCGGCCACATGCAGCCCGCCGCAGGCGCATCCGCGCCGGGCGTCTCCGTCGTCAAATCCCCTGACTCCGAAACCACGCTCGATGGCAACGCCGTGGTGGTCGAGGAACAGATGATCAAGATCGCCGAAACCCGAATGGATTTCGAAACCATGGTTGGCCTCTACCAGAAGAGTCTGGGCCTGCTGCGGCTGGCGTCGCGCGCACCGGGAAGGTGAGCGCCGCCTACTAGGAGACAGCCATGTCATCCGACCTCATGTCCGCCATGGGCGCGGCGGCCACGGGCCTGCGCGCGCAGACCGTCCGCATCCGCATCTCGGCCGAGAACCTCGCCAACGCCGACGCCACCGCGACGACGCCCGGCGGCGACCCCTATCGCCGCAAGGCGCCGGTGTTCCGCACCTTCTACGACCGCGAGATCGGCGCAGACACGGTCCGCGTCACGGGTTCGCGCGAGGACACCTCCCCCTTCACGCTGAAGTTCGATCCCTCGCATCCCGGCGCCGACGCCAACGGCTATGTGAAGCTCTCGAACGTCTCCGCCCTGATCGAGATGGCCGACCTGCGCGAGGCGCAGCGCGCCTACGAAGCCAACCTCAACGTCATCGAATCGAGCCGCGCCATGATGCTCGGCGTCGTCTCGCTGCTGAAAGCGTAAGGGAGCGATAGATGTCCGATCTTGGTCTCTCAGCCGTCAAGGCCTATGGCGGCGTAGCCCAGACGCTGGGCAACCTCACCGGCGGCAAGGAAGCGCAAGGCGTCAGCGGCCCCGATTTCGGCGCCATGCTCAACAGCGCCGTCGGCACGGTCAGCCAGGCCGGCAACGCCGCCGAAACGGCCGTCACCAACGCCGCCCTGGGCCGCGGCGACCTCGTCGATGTGGTGACCGCCGTCGCCGCCGCCGAAGCGACGCTCGAAACCGTCATCGCCGTCCGCGACGAAGTCATCAAAGCCTACCAGGAAATCATGCGCATGCCGGTCTAACGACCGGCCGCCCGCGCGCCCTACAACCGCCGGCTCCCGAAGGCCTCATGCGGCTGACCCGGCCTCCGCGCACCGAACACATCCT
>CAZGWV010000155.1:0-5991 GCA_964529555.1 uncultured Rhizobium sp. | reverse complement strand
CGCCCCAGCCGCCGGGGCCGGGATTGCCCGAGCAGGCGCCGTCAGTCCAGATTTCAATCGTGTCGGTCATGTGCGATCAGGTCGGGGCGTTCGGGGGCTGCGTCAAGGCTGGCCGGCGTGGGGAGGTCGAATGGTTCACAGCGTTCAGCTGATCATCGGGCGCGGGCCAGCGCTGAAGGTGTTGCTGGAACAATGGCCGGAGGCGCGCAGCGTGGACCTGCGCGGCGGCTGGAGCGCCGTTCCGGTGGAGGATGCGCTGCTGGGCGATATGGAGGCTTCCACGGCTGCGGCCGGCGAGGCCGAGGGCGGGCTGGAGCGTGCGCTGGCCGCGGCGACACGGGGCGGCGGGGCGCTTGCCTATGTCGAGACGGACTATTTCGGCGGCACGGGCGGGCAATCCGCGATGGCGTTCGCCAATGGAGACGAGGCCGTGCCGCTGCAGAAGTCGCGTGCTGGCGGCGCGATCAACGCAGCCTTGCGCGCGATTGGCGTGGCGAAGGATGCCGACAAGGACGAGTTCGATACGATCGGCCTCGGCGAGCGCCGCAGGATGGAGGACTATGAGCCTGAGGGGCCGGTGCGGTTGCGTGGGGTTCAAGGCGAGCCTGGGATGCCGGTTGAGGTCGAGAAGGCTTTCGTCCCTCTCTGGAAGATTGCGCTGGTGATCGTCGCGATGATCGCGGTGGCGCTGCTTGTTGCGGTGGCTCAGGGCTGAGGGTCTTCCTTTTCATGTGTCCGCGCCACCCCCGCGAGCGCGTCGCGGTCGGGGCGGCGGATGAGCCAGAAGATCGCTGCTGCCGTGGCGCCAGCTATCACCCCGAGCGACAGGAGGATTGCGGGGCTCATGTCTGTGGGCGAGGTCAGCAGCGCTGGAGCCGCGAATAGCGCGCCGAATATGGCGCCTGCAATCAGTCCGGTCAGTGTATAGAGCCACGCGCGCGCTGTTGTTCGCTTTAGCAGAATCTCATGCGCGGGGAGGCCAAGGATCAGCATCGCGAGGCTGCCGTAGATGGCGCCCTGAAAGGCTCCGGCGACAACCAGGAACGCAAGCATACTGGCGATGTGTTGCTGGGTAGCGGGGACCTGCGCGTAGTCCTCCGTGGTCTGCGTGAACACCAAGTCTGCGCCCATCGTCAGTCCGAAGCCGAGGGCAGCGACAATGCCTGCTATGGGTCCGGGCAAGAGTATCGCGAGCGCCAAGCGCACGGGGAATGGGCGGCCTACTGTTGCTGCGTCATTCCCGCTCACGCGCCATAATCCTCCGGCGATTTTGCCTGCCGGTGGAAGCCGAGGCGTTCGGCGTAGTCGAGGGGGTTGTGGGGTTTGACGAGGGCGTCTTTCGGTGTCGCTGCAAGATCGACGAGGCGTGTGAGGAAGAAGCGCATGGCGGCGCCACGGCACAGGACCGGGAGTGCGGAGCGCTCTCTCGGTTCGAGGCGGCGGACGGTTTCGTAGCCGGCGATCAGGGCGCGGCCTTTCGTGAGGTTGAACTCGCCGCGCCGCTCGAAGCACCACGCATTGAGGCAGACGGCGAGATCGTAAGCGAGGAAATCCGAGCAGGCGAAGTAGAAGTCGATTACGCCCGACAGCTTGCCATCGAGGAAGAAGGTATTGTCGGGAAACATATCGGCGTGGATGGCGCCGCCGGGGAGGGTCTTCGGCCAGTTCGCCTTCAGGAATTCCATGTCGCCATCGACCTGCGAGCCGAGGCCGGGGGAGAGCGCATCGGCCTCCGCCGCGCGGCCTTGCCACAGGATGGGCCAGGCGGAGATCGACAGATCGTTGGGGCGGCGCATGCGGAAATCGGCCAGCGCGACATGGAAGCGGCCGAGGGCGGCCCCCAGTTCGCGGCACTGGTCGAGGCTGGGCCGGCGCGGACTCATGCCCTGCAGGAAGGTGCAGATGACGGCGGGCTTGCCCTGGATTTCGCGCAGCGGATTGCCATCGTGCGCAGGCACGGGCAGCGGCGCAGGAAAGTCTTTCGCGGCAAGATGACCCATCATTCCCATGAAGAAGGGCAGGTCTTCCCGCTTCGCGCGCTTTTCAAACACGGTGAGGATGTAGCGGCCCTTGGGCGTTTCGAGCAGGAAGTTGGAGTTCTCGACGCCTTCGGCGATGCCCTTGAAAGCGAGCGGCGGGCCGAGATCGTACTCGTCCAGAAACGCGGAAAGCGTTGCGTCGTCGATGTCGGTGTAGACGGCCATGATGCTGGTTACGGGGGCGAGGTGCGGCTGGCAAGGGAATGCGTGAGGCTTCGTCTTCCAGGCGTCATTCTCGGGTAAGGGCGCAGCCCGCATCCCGAGAATCCCGGTTGCCTCGGGTGCGGAATTTCCACCGATCCCTCGCGGATAGAACCGAGATTCCCGGCACGCGCGCTGACGCGCTTGGCCGAGAATGACTCCGCGCGAGAATGCGCAAATCCGCTTGACCTATTCATACCTGTACAGCTATACGTCAATTCATAGCCAAACGGGTATGCATTCGCGATGACCAAGGCCCACGATACGCTTTTCCGCACGCTGGCCGATCCGACGCGGCGGGCGATTTTCGAGCGGTTGTGCCGTGAAGGCGAGAAGACCGTTGGCGCGCTGACGGCGAAGGCCGGGGTCTCGCAGCCTGTGGTGTCGAAACATCTTGGCGTGCTGAAGCAGGCCGGCCTCGTGCGCGGGCGCGTGCAGGGACGCGAGACGCATTACAGCGCGCAGATGAAGGCGCTCGGCCCGCTGGTCGACTGGACGAGCCAGATGACGCGCTTCTGGGAAGGCCGGTTCGACCGGCTGGAGGATCTTTTGAAAAGGATGGATCAATGAGCACGGCCACGGACCTCCGCACGGTTACGGTCGAGCGCGAGTTTGCGCATCCGCCGGACCGGCTGTGGCGTGCGCTGACGCAGCCGCACCTGATTTCGGAATGGCTGATGAAGAACGATTTCGCGCCGAAGCTGGGCCACACGTTCAAGCTGACGGGCGAATGGGGCGGGGTGCTCGATTGCGAGGTGCTGGAGATCGAGGATGGGCGCAGGCTGTCCTACAGCTGGGATTTCCTGCACGACGACGCGGCCTATAATCTCAAGAGCGTGGTGACGTTCACGCTGACGCCGACGGCGAAGGGCACGCATCTGCGCATGGAGCAGGCGGGCTTCCGGCCGGATCAGAAGCAGGCGTTCGGCGGGGCTCATGCAGGCTGGAAGCAGTTTCTCGACAAGCTCGACGGGCTGTTGGCGAAGGAGGGATGAGGCATGGCGGCGGCGAAGACGAAGGCCGCGAGGAAAGTGCCCGCGAAAGGCATGAAGCCGCGTGCGCCGCTGAAGCCGGATGCGGACGGGGTGGTGCGGCTGTCGGGCGGCAATCCGCAGATCGCCAAGGGCGATGGCGATGCCGTGGTGCAGAGCTTCATCAAGGCGATGCCGGGATGGACGCAGGCGACGGGCGCGAAGATCGACGCCATCGTGATGCGCATCGTGCCGAAGGCGGCCAAGGCGGTGAAGTGGAACACGCCGCTTTATGGCTTTGGCGACGGGACGTGGTTCCTCGCGTTTCATGTCTACGCCAGATACATCAAGGTGACGTTCTTCAGGGGCGAGCTTCTGGCGCCGATGCCGCCGGAGACGTCGAAAGTGAAGGGCGTGCGCTATCTGCATGTCCGCGAGGGCGAGTTCGACGAGAAGCGGTTTGCCGACTGGGTAAGGCAGGCAAGCAAACTGCCAGGAGAGAAGATGTGATCGGCGGGAGAGCGTCGCAATGGTTGTGAAGAAAGCTTCATCGGCGGCGAAGGCGGCGGACTGGCGCATCGAGACGCTGGAGCGATTGCGCGGGATCATACTGAAAGCATCGCCTGAGATTGTTGAGACGGTGAAGTGGCGCAAGCCGAGCAATCCGGCGGGCGTGCCTGTGTGGGAGGCGAACGGGATCATCTGCACGGGTGAGCGCTACAAGGACAAGGTGAAGCTGACTTTCATGCACGGGGCGAAGCTGAAGGACCCGAGCGGGCTGTTCAATGCCGCTGACAAGGGCGCGACGCGGCGGGCGATCGATGTCGTTGAGGGCGGGGTTGTTGATGCGAAGGCGCTGACGGCGCTGGTGCGGGAGGCGGTCAGGTTTAACGGGGGGTGATGCGTCTCGCTGCCCGGCCTCCTGCAGTGTCATTCCCGCCGTAGCGGCGTAGCCGCGTAGAGCGGGAACCCAGGGGCGGCGAGCGCGGTGCTTGTGGCTCCTGGGTTCCGGCTCGCGCCTTCGGCGCGTCCGGAATGACAGTGTTGGGCGTGTGTGCTCAGGGCGTTCTTGCCGGCGTCTTGAGCGGATCGAATGTTGCGCGGGCGCGGGTTATGCGGGCTTGCATATCGGCCAGCACGTCAGGGTGGCGCGAGGAGACGTCGTAGGATTCTTCCGGGTCGTTTGCCATGTCGACGAGGACGGCCCAGTCTGTGCGGTTGGCGCCGTCGAGGTCGGCGAGGAAGGTGCGGTAGTGGCTGCGCACCACGTATTTGAAGCGCTGCGTGCGGATGGCGGCGACGTCTTCGTTGATGAAGAGGACGAGTTCGTCGTGGGGCGTTGTGGCGTTGCGCTGGGTGAGCAGCGGGGCGATGTCGGCGCCGTCGAGCCGGGCTGTCGGGAGCGCGCCGCCGGACCATCTGGCCAGCGTGGGCAGCAGATCGATGTTCATCGCGATGGCGTCGCTGACGAGGCCGGCGGGGATGCGGCCGGGCTGGCGCGCGAGGAAGGGCACGCGATAGCCGCCTTCCCATCCCGCGCCGCCCTTGCGGTCGCGCAGGCCGCCGGATGAGCCCTCGAACCACGGGCCGTTGTCGGAGGTGAGGATGACGAGCGTGTCGTTGTCGAGCCCAAGCGCTTTCAGCCTGTCGAGCAGGCGGCCGACATTGGCGTCGATCTCCTCGACCACGTCGCCGTATTCGGCGGCCTGGCTGTGGCCGGCATGATCGGGATGCGGGTCGAGGGGGACGTGCGGCGCGGTGAGCGTCAGCAGGAGGAAGAAGGGGCGATCCTTGTTGGCGTCGATGAAGTCGAGGCCGCGCGCGAAGAATTGCTCGGTGAGGCGATCCATGTCGGGCGTGTCGTCGATGATCTCGACGCCGGCGCTGGTCGCCGCGCTCATGGCGAGGGGCGCCATGTCGTGGCTGTAGGGCAGGCCGTGGAAGAGGTCGAAGCCCTGATTGGTCGGCGGCCAGAAAGGCGCGACATGGCCGAGATGCCATTTGCCGACGATGGCCGTGGCGTAGTCGGGCTTGAGGGCTTCGGCGATGGTGATCTCTTCGAGCGGCAGGCCGTGCGTGTCGGTCTGGCGGATCACGTCGCGGGCAAGGCCGGTGCGGATGGGATAGCGGCCGGTGAGCAGGCCGGCGCGGCTGGGCGTGCAGACATTGGCCGAGGCGTAGAAGCTGGTGAGGCGCGCGCCTTCGGCGGCGAGGCGGTCGATATTGGGCGTGCGGATGAGGCGGGCGCCGGTGACGCCGAGATCGCCATAGCCGAGGTCGTCGGCGAGGATCAGCACGATGTTCGGCTTGCGCGTTGGGGTTTGCGCGGAGGGCGGGGAGGCGCAGGCGGCGAGGGCTGCGGCGGCGACGGTGGAGGCGAGGAAATGGCGTCTGTTCATGGGCGCAGTAGGCGTGGTGCGGGGGCGGGATGCAAGGGTGTTGTTGGTCAGCCTCGCGTGAACGATAGACCCCCTCCGTCTCGGCGCGAAGACGCGCCGATCCACCTCCCCCACTTGCGTGGCAAGTGAGGGAGGCAAGCGGCCGGTGTTTTTGCCTCCCTCGATCGCAACGCGATTGGGGGAGGTGGCGCGCCGCGCAGCGGCGTGACGGAGGGGGGAGCTCGAGAGGCGCGCAAGGCGCGCGTCCGCGTTCTCGCGGCAGGCTGCGAGTTCGGAGGTTTGCGCTGAAGCTGGGTCAACTCGTGTCGGGCTCGGTGTAGCTGAGGGCGAACAGGCTCATGGCGTGGGTGAAGTCGTGGTGGAAGGGGATGAGCGCGCCGA
>CAZGWV010000154.1:4715-6018 GCA_964529555.1 uncultured Rhizobium sp. | reverse complement strand
ACTACGGACTAAAACCTGCGGAGCCATCCGCGTCCCCGGCCCTCCATCTTATCGGACAGGCCAGAACGACAGCATCCCAGGCGGTATCGCACCGGCCTGACGGCGGCCTTGCACCTAACCCACTGTCATTCCGAACGCGCGAAGCGCAAGCCGGAACCCAGGCGCCGCGAGCTCCGCCCTACCTGAGTTCCCGCTCGAACCACGCCACCATCGCGTTCATGGCTTCGAGCGCGTAGGCGTCGGTCCTGGCGGGATCGTCCTTGACGTAGAAGTCGTGGTCCGCGTCGGGGAATACGGTGAGCTTGTTTACGACGCCCGCCTTGTCGAGCGCGGCTTTCATCATCTCCGACTGAGAGACCGGCACGCCCTTGTCCGCGCCGCCCGAGATGATCAGCGTCGTGGAATCGCGCGCGTCGACGAAATGGATCGGCGAGATCGCAGGCAGCAGGCTCACATCGAAATCGATGGCGCCGCCCCGTGGACGATCGCGCAGCAGCACTTCGAGATCGGTCGGCGGAAAATACGCGACGACCGCGCGCACGCGATTGCCCGACCGTTCGAGCGGATTTTCCGCAGCCGGGTCGCCATCGTCGGCCATCATGCCGGCGACCAGCGACAGGTGCCCGCCCGCGCTTGCGCCCCACACACCGATCCGCGCGGGATCGGCGCCATACTCCGCCGCGTGCAGCTTGATGTGGCGCAGGCCCAACCGGACATCATGGACGGCATCGGGAACCGTAAAGCGCGGCGCCGATGAATGGTACAGCGCGACAACGGTGAAACCCTTGTCGATCAGCCACTGATACCGCGCCTGCCGCTCCTCCGGCGGCCCCCACGAAGACCGCCAGCCAGCCGACACCATGTTCACCACCAGCGCGCCATTGGCGTTCGCGGTCGGCTTGAACACGTCGTAGATCAGCGCCATCCCGTCGCGATGCCCGTAGACGACATTGCGCACATAGGTCGCCGTCTTCAGCTCATCCGCCGACGGCAAGCCAAGCGCCTTGCGCGGATAACCACTCAGCGGCGGACCGGGATCGGCGACGGGCTGTGGGGTTTGGGCGAAGGTGGGCGCGGCAAGGGCCAGCAACATTCCAGCGATGGCGATGCGCTTCATCGAGTCCTCCCGCGAACAGACCGCAGCAACTTCACACTGCCATTCCCGCCACAGAGCGGAAAGCCGTAGGGTGCATTGAGCGGAGCGAAATGCACCCTCTCACCGCTTGCACCGTCTGGTGCATTTCACTCCGTTCAATGCACCCTACATCGACTCCGCAAACAGCTCCCGGCCGATCAGCCAGCG
>CAZGWV010000154.1:0-4615 GCA_964529555.1 uncultured Rhizobium sp. | reverse complement strand
CCGAACTGCTTGCGGTCGTGAATGTAGGGCAGCACCACGTCCATGCACGCCTGCATGATGCCCGTCGAACCCGCTGAAAGCACCGCGCGCTCATAATCGAGGCCCGACATGAGAATCTCGACGCCGCCATTCAGCGGCCCCATCACATTCTCCGCCGGCACTTCGCAATCCTCGAACACCAGCTCGCCGGTTTCCGAGCCGCGCATGCCCAGCTTGTCCAGCTTCTGCGCCACCGAGAAACCCTTGAAGCCCTTCTCGATGATGAAGGCCGAAATCCCGCGCGAACCCTTGTCCGGCGCCGTCTTGGCGTAGACGATCAGCGTGTCCGCGCTCGGCCCGTTCGTGATCCACATCTTCGAACCGTTGAGGATGTAGCGGTCGCCCTTCTTCTCCGCCGTCAGCTTCATCGAGACAACATCCGAACCGGCGCCCGGCTCCGACATGGCGAGCGAGCCGAGATGCTCGCCCGAGATCAGCTTGGTGAGATACTTTTTCTTCTGCTCATCATTCCCCCAGCGCCGCATCTGGTTGACGCAGAGGTTTGAGTGCGCGCCATAGCTGAGCGCCACAGAGGCGGAGGCGCGGCTGATCTCCTCCATCGCCACGACATGCTCGAGATAGCCAAGGCCCGAGCCGCCCCACGCCTCCTCCACCGTGATGCCGAGCAGGCCAAGCTCCCCCATGCGGGGCCAGAGATCGCGCGGGAACTCGTCCGTGCGGTCTATCTCTGCCGCGCGCGGGGCGATCTCCGCCTGGGCGAAGCTCGCGACCGTATCGCGAATCATGTCGGCGGTTTCGCCGAGGTCGAAGTCGAGGGAGCGGGGTGCGTTTGGGATCATCCCAGCGTTCTAGTGCGGGATCGTTTCGAGTGGAAGCAGGCATCCATCCCCACTCGTCCGACGAAAGTCGGGACCCAGGGCCGATATCGAGATTTCCGGTTGCCGTGCGGTCAGGCGGTCGGATTCAGGTCCGGCTGCGCGTCTGGCGGTTCCAGAACAGGAAATAGAGGCTCATCGCCAGCATCACCCCGAATACGGCGAGAACCATGCCGGCCAGTTTCGGCTCGCCGGCACCAAGACCCGAAGCGTTGAACGCCTCGACCGCGCCGATGGCGAAGCCCACCACGGACAGCACCAGCACGATGATCCACGGCGCATGCATGAACATGCGGCCCGACAGCGGCCCAAACCGGCGCGACTGGCCGTTGACGATGCGCGTCGTCCGCTCGGCCTCGGCGAAGATGTCTTCCGGCTTGCGGCCGGGTTCGAACATTTCCGTGTCGTCGATCAGGCGGCGCGTGCGCGCCGTGTCGGCGGCCGACATGGGTTCGGCGGGCGCATCGAAATCCGGCAGGCCCTCGCGGACATTCTCGTTGGCCGCGTGACGGGCCGGGGCGGCCCGCTCGGTCTGCTCGATAACCGGCTGTGACGTTTGCGGCTGCGACGCCTGCGCATCCAGCGTCGCTTCAGCTCGTTTCAGGATCGAGCGCACGCGCTCGGCGATAACGCGGCCAGCCTGTTCAAGTTCATCCGGCGTCCTGGGACGCGGGGTTTCCGCCGGCGTGACAACCGGCTCGGGAGCAACATAAACCTCCGGCTCTTCCACGCGCGGCTCAGGCTCAGGCTGCGGCTCAGCCCGGAATGGCTCCGGCGGCGTCACCAGCGTTCCCGGCGGCAGCGCGATTTCCGGCGCAGGCGTGATCGCCTCGCGCGTCCGCTCGGCCAGGCGGCGCACCGCCTCGGCGATATCGACAGACCCCGACGAACGCGAAACATGCGGCGTCGCATCGTCGTCTTCGTCATTCGCATGAGCGCGCGAATGGTCGGGCGATGCTTCAACCACGTCCATCTCAGGACGCACCAGCGGCGTCGGCGCGGAGACCGGGCCGCCCGGATGGTCGAGGAACATCGATTTCTCGGCGGCGCGGCGGCGCACCAGCGCATCGACAACAATCACGCGGCCATGCAGGCGCGCACGGCGCCACACGTCGAAACTATTGGCGGCGGCCAGATAGTCGCCGGAATTCAGGTGGCGCAGGATGTCGCTATCGCGGAACTGCGCGATCGAGATGTTGAACGCCAGCGACACCAGCGCATCGAACTGGTTCTGCAGCAGCGGCGCAAACACGGCGTTCGCGATCGCGTCCTCGACCGGCTTCAGGTCATAGACCAGCAGGTCCTCGGCGTCCTTCTCCGAGATCGTCAGCCCCTCGCGGGCGGTACGCACATGGCCATAGCCGATCGTCCAGCGCCCGCCGGGCAGCTGGGTCGCGGATTCACGAAAGCCCTCGAAGCTCTTGATGAGCTGGAGCCCCGCCGGCGATGTACGCAATCGACCTGCCATCGTCCTGACCTGACACATCCCCCTCGAAACTCGCCTCCACGTTGCAAAGCGGACGCCAATCTCGTGAAAACGGGGGCCAGCCCTCACACCAGTATGAGGCTCGCCATGCCGAGGAAGACGAAAAAGCCCATCAGATCAATACTCGTCAGCACAAAGACGGACGAAGCAACAGCCGGGTCCTGACCCAGCTTCGCTATGGTTAGCGGGGCGAGAATCCCGATCAGACCCGCCCACATGAAGGTCGCAGCCATGGCCACCAGCATGACGAGGGCGAGGTTCAGATCCTGGAACCACAGCAGGACGACCAGCGCCGAGAGGCACGCAATCAGCGCTCCGTTAATCATGGCGGTCAGCGCCTCGCGGCGGATGGCGCGCCGCGCCAGCTGCCCCTCAAGGTCGCGCTCGGCGATGGCGCGCACCGCAACCGCCAGCGACTGGGACCCCGCGCTCCCGCCCAGCGCGACGACCACCGGCATCAGGAAGGCCAGCGCCACCACCTTGTCGATCACGACCGCAAACAGCGACACCAGCACGGACGCCAGGAACGCCGTCACCAGGTTCAGCAACAGCCAAGGGCTGCGCGCGCGCACGGCGGAGAACACCGACTGGTTGACGCCGGCCTCGCTGACGCCCGACAGCGCCAGGATGTCTTCCTGCGCCTCCTCCTGGATAACGTCGACCACGTCATCGATGGTGATCATGCCGGTCAGCCGCCCGACTTCATCCACCACGGGGGCGGAGGCAAGGTTGTACTGCCGGAACAGATAGGCGACTTCTTCCTGGTCCATCTCCGGCCGCACCAGAACCGGCGCGTCCTTCATCACGTCCTTCAGCGGCGTCTCGCGCGGATGGCGCACCAGGCCCGAGACCGGCACCGTGCCCTGCAGCCGGAAGGCGGGATCGACCAGATAGATCTCGAAGAAAATCTCCGGCAGGTCGTCTTCGGCCACCGTCCGCATGTGGTCGATCGCCTGCCCCACCGTCCAGAACACGGGCGCGGCCACGAAGGCGCGCTGCATCAGGCGGCCGGCGGTTTCCTCGTCGAACGCCAGCGCGCTCTCGATGGCCGCGCGGTCCGTCGCCGACACCTTGTTGAGGATGCGCTCGCGGCGGTCCTCCTCGAGATCATTCAGCAGGAACGATGCGTCATCGGAATCGAGATGCCCGACCATCGCCGTCACGGCAGCGTCGGTCAGCTCGTTCAGCGCCTCAAGGCGCGCCGTGTCGGAAAGCTCGGCCACCGCTTCGGCCGGCAGATCCTTGCCCAGAAGATGGATCGCCTTCCGAAAGGCTTCGGGCGGCAGGTGCTCCAGCAAGTCTGCGGTGTCGGCGGGGTGGAGGTCCTTCACCGTGCGCCACAGCAGCGGCTTGTCGCCATCGCCTACGGCGCCGACAAACTGCGCGATGAAGGCGGGGGACAGGCCGCCCGGCGTTTCGACGGCGTCCGGGACTCCATGTTCAGGCAGAGATGCGTCGGGGTCGCGGATGTCATTCATGGCGACCTCCCCTATCCGGCGTGAATCTCTCTTCTGAAGTACCTGGTGCGGTCGAGAAGACTCGAACTTCCACGCCTCGCGGCGCTACCACCTCAAGGTAGTGCGTCTACCAATTCCGCCACGACCGCACGTCAGGCAAGCGCGCCGTATATGCCGGGTTTCGCGGAATGGGAAGAGCGAAAGTGCGGACTGAAAATCTGCCCAAAAACCGGCTATTGCTCGGTCGCGTAATAGTCCTGGACGATAGCCGCGCCCGTGATCGAGACCGATATCTTGTCGCTCTCGATAACCAGCTCCCCCCGCGCGATGGGGTGATTGTTGGCCAGGATCCAGACCTCGTCATTCTCCTGCGTATCCAGCTGGATCACGGCGCCCCGGCCCATCCGCAGCAATTGCTGCATGGGAATGAGCGCCCGCCCCAGAAGGACGGTGATCTCGACGCCAACCTGATCCAGTTGCGAGTGCACGGGGAAGCTCCGATATAGCGGGTACACTTTCCCGGTTCGGATTGCGGACAGGTTAATGACCACTCAATGGGCCATTTCTGAAGGACTTGTGGATTATCCACAGGCCGTCCAGGCGATGGAATCGCGCGCCGCCGCCATCGCGGCCGGGGAATCGCCCGAGCTGATCTGGCTGCTGGAACACCCCCCGCTCTACACGCGCGGGGCCAGCGCCCAGGAAGGCGACCTGCGCGACCCCACCCGTTTCCCCGTCTTCGACACCCAGCGCGGCGGCCAGTTCACCTATCACGGCCCCGGCCAGCGCGTGGCCTA
>CAZGWV010000153.1:2196-6039 GCA_964529555.1 uncultured Rhizobium sp. | reverse complement strand
CGGACCTATTCCGGCGTCAACATCCTGCTGCTCTGGTTCGCCGCCATCGAGCAGGGCAGGCCGTCGCAACGCTGGCTCACCTTCAAACAGGCGCTCGCCCTGGGCGGATGTGTCCGGAAGGGCGAGAAGGGAACGATGGTTGTCTATGCAGATACCTTCGTTCCCAAGGCTGAGCAGGAGAGGGCGAGCGCATCGGGCGAGGACGCCCGCCGCGTCGGCTTCCTCAAGCGATTCACAGTCTTTCACGTCGATCAGTGCGATGGGCTTGCCGTGGACCTCGATGCCGCGCCGCTTCCGGGACGTACCGAAGTCCTGCCTTACGTTGAAGCTGTCATCGCGGCGACCAAGGCTGACATCAGGATCGGTGGCGAGATGGCGTTCTATTCGCCCTCGCATGACTTCATCCAGGTCCCGCCGCAGGAAGCCTATTTCGAGCCCGTAAATTGGTATCGGACGAAGCTGCACGAGTTGGGTCACTGGACGGGGCATGTCTCGCGTCTCGACCGCAACTTCTCGGGCCGGCATGGCGGCGAAGCCTACGCGCGTGAGGAACTCGTCGCCGAACTGTGCTCCGCGTTCCTGTGCGCCGAACTGGGCGTCGCGCCGACCGTCCGACATGCGGACTATCTGGGCTCCTGGCTTCAGGTCCTGAAGGGGGACAACCGGGCAATCTTTCAGGCTGCGTCCATGGCGTCCAAGGCGGCGGATTTTGTGATGGGGCGAAAGCGGAGTGAATGATGACGGCGCCCTCTGGCTTACATTTGCGCTCATTCGAGTTTTCTGACTTCGATCGATTCAACCATTCGCGCTGATCGCGCCGGCTTGAGATCACCTTCGACAACCAACCTGAACGGCCCGTCGGCTACCGGGATTGGCCTGCCATCCTGCCTGTCGGCCAGGATGATCTTGCGGGTCGTTACGCTTGCATCGGTCTCGGCCAGCGAAAGCGCGACTCTGTAGCCGTCGCGCGCCGTCACGATCACCACGTGCGTGAGTTCCGCGCCGCGCATCGCCGGTCCGGTGGGGGCGCCAGCGCGCGCGAGCAAGGCGGAGAGATCCACGCCTTCGAAGCTGTGCTTCTCGCCGTGGAAATCCGCCGCCACTGAAAGTCGCGGCATGTCTACGAAGTCAGCGGGCGACAAGGCAAGGCTTTGTCCTGCTGGGCCCGAGAGCGTCACGCCGGCGAAGGCTCTCGCTGGCGCGGTTGGGGTGTGCGAATGTTCGACCGGCGGCGAGGCCGCGCAGGACCCGGCGAATACGACAGCGGCAATCACAGCAAAGCGAAACATGGCGGCCTCTAGTTTCTGATGCGCAGCGACAGGGTCGCGTTGCGGCCTTCCTCGGGAAATCCATCGGCCAGCAGGTAGTTCTGGTCGGTGATGTTCTTTACCGCGAACAGCAGGTCGATATTGGTCGAAACCTCCCAATTGGCCGTGACATTGAACAGCGCGTACTCGCCCGTCTCGTAGAAGCGCGGCGAGCTCACGGCGGAGGACGACGTCACCGTCCAGCGGTCAGAGGCAAACTCTAGGCTCGGCGTGAGGGTCAGCCATGGGGCGACAGCGAAGCTGGCGTAAACGAAACCCTTCACCTCGGGCACGCCCTGCGGCCGGAAATTGGCGTTCGTCGGGTCTGCGCCGGTCGTCGGCGGCGTCTGCCCGGGGACAAGGCTTGTTGGCGGTACCTGATCGAATGACCGGTCGATCCAGGTCACATTACCGCCGAGCTCGAACCCATCCGTCACCTGCGCGGTCAGTGATAGCTCTGCGCCCGTGTATTCCGCGCTCCCTGCATTGCGCGTCTGGTTCACGGCGCCAAAGGGGGCTGGCTGGATCACCGGAACCTGGACAAGCGCATCCTGGATATCGCTATAGAAGACGGCGCCTTCGAGCTTCACCTTTTCGCCGAAATCGTACGTTCCGCCGATCTCGTAATTCGTCGCGCGTTCCGGCTCTATACCGGGATTGGGGATAGCCGTACCGAAGCGCGAAGAGAATCGCTCGAACAGTGTGGGAAAGCGTGTGCGCGACGACACGCTGGCGTGCAGTGTGAGGTCCTTGCCTGCATCCCACACCAGCGCCGCCTGCGCGTTCATCGCGCTCCTGTCCTCCAGCGGATAGCGTACGGGTGTGAAGGTGACCACCGGAGCCGCAACTGTCCCGCCGCCCGTCACCGTCACGTCGGACGCGTTGAGCAGATTCGTCCAGTCATACGACAGTCCGCCGACGAACCGCAGGCTTGGCCCAAGCTGCATCACGTCTTCCAGCGCCACCGACCATGTCTCTTCTTCTGTGACCTGCCACGGCTCGGAGTAGGGCGCATTCACGAACGGCGTGCCCGTCGCCGGCGCGCGTATGAACCCATCCTGCCGTTCGTTGTGCTCGTCCTTGCGGTAGTGCAAGGCGCCGGTCAGGGTATTGCCGTCGAACAGTTGCGCTTCCAGCGTCACGTTCACGCCATAAGCCGTGTCGTCGTAGTAGCTGTCGAACGCGCGCGGTAGCGTTTGCGTATTCTGCGCCGCGTTGTCGAACGACGACAACAGGTTCTCGAACGTGTTGACATAAGTCCGGCTGCGCAGCTGCAGGTTGGGCGCGAGCTGCGTACGCGTCAGCAGGTAAATGCTCTCGATGTCCCAGTATGGCCATGTCCAGAATCGCGTCGAGGCGGTGTCTGTAACGTGATAGGGCGCATTCTTCTCGCCGGAGAGCTTCAGATAGCTCAGCGCGTATTCATCGGTGTCGTTCGGCGTCCATCCCGCCTTGAGGTTGAGGCGCCAGTCGCGTGTCGCCGAGTTTCCGCGCTCGCCGCCATCCTCCAGCGCTGGAACGCTCGGGTTGAAGTCGCCCGACAGCGACCACGAATCTCGCTCGTAAAGGGCGCCGGACGCCTGCACGTAGAACTGGTCCTGACGCGTCCCGATGAGTGCGGACACGGATTGCCCATTTTGGGAGAGATTGCCGTCGCCGGTCATCGTTCCGACCACTTCCGCCTCGAATCCACGTGACGGCTTGCGGGTAACCAGGTTCACCGCCCCTCCAACGCCTCCCGGCCCGTTAAGCACGGAGACATAGCCTTTGGAGATCTGTACCTCGGCGAGGTCCGCGGTCAGGAACCGTCCGAAATCAATCCGGTTGTCGGCTGGCAGGAACACGCGGACGCCGTCCAGCGACAGCGTTGTCTGGAACCGGTCAAACCCGCGCACGAAAATGAGCCGCTCATTCCGTGAGCCGCCGGTTGCCGACGAGCCCGCCCCGGCGATCAGGTCCAACGCCTCGTCCACGCTCGATTTGTCGAATGTCCGAAGCTGCTCCTCATCGAGCGCCGCGCCGCTGACAACCTGTCCATCGCTGCTGGAGATGCCGCTCTCTATTCGCCCCATCACGAACACCGTGTCGCGCGCGTCCTCCTGCGACGCTGGCGTCGTCTGGGCCGCCGCCACGCTCGAATAGAACGGCCCCGACAGCGCCAACAGCGCCGCTGCACCAATTCCATACCGCATCCCATGACTCCCTAGCGCTATATTCGGTCAAGAATATCGCTAAGGCGCCCGCTATGCGTGGTCAACTATAACGATAGCCCGGTGTGCCGCGCTAGGCGTCGGGCCTGGCTGGCCTTCCGGAAAGGCTGCAGCCGGGCGATCCCGGGCAGCCTCAATGGCGCAAAAGTTTTGGACCTTGTGATGGGCGCGATGATTGCCAGGGGTGAGCCGCTGGCCTCTGACGGACCTTATCTTGGCAGCTCTGATGCAGGCGGCCGGGTGGCCCGAAGCCGGCCGGCGATACGCAAGGCGGTGTCCTCGATGAGGCTGGCGGCCTCCTCGACATAGCCGCGCGTACTCCCTGG
>CAZGWV010000153.1:0-2186 GCA_964529555.1 uncultured Rhizobium sp. | reverse complement strand
GCGAGAGCCGCATCCCGTTCCTCGGCGGTGATGTACTTCTCGGCCGCCATCTCGCGGATGATGAAGTCGCGCCGCACCTGGTTCTCGGCGTAGTTCTCGGGCTCGCTCAGCTTGCGGTCCTCGGGGAACTGCACGATCGCGATGAGGCTGGCGGCCTCCTCGACATAGCCGCGCGTACTCCCTGGCAGAGCTGCGACGGCTTCGGTGGTCGCCACACGTTTTGCGACGAACGCGTCCGCAAGCTGCTGGACGCGATCGCGCACGTCCGCAGGGCGGTATCCCGCCGATTCGGCGATCGCGTCCCAGTGGCGCGCGGCGACATCGGCGGGCTTGCGTTTTCTGCCTGCGATGTTCTGCGCGAAATCCTGTGCGACGGTGGGCCAGGGAAGAACAGTCGAGACGTCATAGAGCGGCGCGAGGCGGGGGCCGGCGCCGACGGGCAGGAGGAGCGAGTAGTTCTTCGCGTGAGCGTCGGTGTTGGCGACAAGGATGTTGAAGATGACATCGTCCAGCAGCGAGAGAGCGTCAGCAGACGGCAGATGGCGGCCGGTGCTCAGGAGCGTCGCCAAAGTCGGCCCGGGGAGCGTGCCGCGTTCATACTTTCTGCCTGGCGGAACGCCATTCGCCTGCGCGAAATCCTCCTGGTGAAGTCTTTGCAGGGAGCCGGTCCGGCTGACGCGCCGGTCATAGCGCAGCACGCAGATGGCCTTGCGACGGCCTGCGGCGAGGATGGTCGCCTCCGCCGTGTTAAGGCCGATCGCCTGCGCCAGGCGCAGGCAGTAGGTCTCGTTCTCGACAATGCCGGGCAGGATCGGATTGTCCGGCTTCACGATAATGGTCGATGGCGCGCCATTGCGTGGGATGGCGAGAACATCCGTGTCGCCCGGCAGCCGCAGGACCGGAGACCCGGTCGCATCCAGAACTGCCAGGGCTGATTTCTTCTGTCCACCGGCAAGCGAGAGGCGAACGCCTTCCTCGCCGGCGAGGAAGGGACGATGTTGCAGGTCCTCGAAATGGCGCTCAAGGGCGGCCCCAGGATCATCGATGCGGTAGAATTCCGTGAGCGGGGTAAATGTCCACGCCGCCCGCTCGGATGGAACGCCGAAGGAAAGCGCGCCCGCCGTGTCGCCGCCGATGGCGTTCAGCACGGCCAGCGTGTCCGCCCGGTCGAGACCGAGCGAACGCGTGAGGATGTTCAGCTGATCCTCTTCCGGCAGGAGATTGGCGAGCCAGGGGGAGATCACCTCGGAAGGGTAGGCAGTGGTGCCAAGTGGGAGCGTCAGGGAGAGCGGGAAGGCGCCATCGGTCGCGAGCCACGCTTCGGAATAGGAAAACCCAAGCGCGCCGGTCTCGGCGACGGTCACGTCGCCAACGTGCAACGCATCGAACCAGACCGGAACGCTGGTCACTTATAGTCCCCCAGGTCATAGCCCTTGCGCTTCGAGACGCGAGCGGCTCCGGCCGGTCTGTCTTCAACAAGGTCGCCTGCGGCGATGCGCAGGGCGTCGGCGATCCGGCAAAGGCTGGTCACGCGCAGGTCGCGTTTTCCGGTTTCGATGAGCGAGAGGGCTGGCGCGCTGATCCCGCTCAGGCGTGCGAGCTCGTGCAGGTTCAGGCCGCGATCCTCGCGGGCCTTGCGGATCCTGCTTCCCACGCTGGCAAGTCGCTTGTCTTCGGGATCTTTCGCCATGACCGAGCTCGTTATCGAATTCGGTAAATTTAAGCTGCCGAGAGCGCGAGAGCAAGGTCTTTTATCGAAAACGGTAAAATGGGGTACAATGCCGCGCCCGATCCTCACATTTTACCGAAAACGATAAACGCGGGCCTGTGAACTTCGGAGATCAACGGCCAAGTTTCAGGGCGTCAGGCGGCTTTGGTAGCGGCAGCGGCCCAAGCGGAGAGCATCTGGCGGTCACGCTCGGTCCCGCCGCCCAAGCGCGGCTCCTTCGGGCGCGACCCTGCGGGCGCTCTGCGCCGCCAGCCGCTCGACGGCGCTTCCCGCCATGCAGCACCGGAAAGATCCGGTGCGCAGGCTCCTTGCAGCCTTCATTTAGGCTGGCCGACCTGATGGTCGGCGTGGGCGTGACTGTCCATGCAAGCCGTCTGCAGTTTCTTGCAGGACGCGAATTGGTTGCTCAGGTCATTGCAGTGTGCCGGGCCTGATGGACCGCCTCAAGGGACGACGG
>CAZGWV010000152.1:0-6107 GCA_964529555.1 uncultured Rhizobium sp. | reverse complement strand
AAGTGCTGGCGAAGATTTTTCGGGGCGGGCTCTGGATTCAGCCGAATCCGACAGCGTCAGAACTGACAACGGGAAGGACGAGGCGCGGGGGAGCGCGGTCCCGCTAGATCGAGAAATCCACGCCCTGTTCGCCGCTGCCGCCGATGATGCCGGCGGCGCGGAGGCTGTCGATGACCTGATCGGCCAGTTGTTCGGCGGTGGCGATCGAGGTGTCGAGCAGGAGTTCGGGCGCGACCGGGGCTTCGTAGGGGCTGTCGATGCCGGTGAAGTTGCGGATCTGACCGGCGCGGGCCTTCTTGTAGAGGCCTTTGGGGTCGCGGCTTTCGGCGAGGTGCAGCGGCGTGTCGACGAAAATCTCGAAGAACTCGCCCTTCTCCACGAGGCCGCGGACCATGTCGCGTTCGGCGCGGAACGGCGAGATGAAGGACGCGGTGACGATGAGGCCCGCATCCACGAACAGTTTCGCGACTTCGCCGATGCGGCGGATATTCTCCACGCGGTCGGCGTCGGCGAAGCCGAGGTCCTTGTTCAGGCCCTGGCGGATGTTGTCGCCGTCGAGCGAATAGGTGTGCGCGCCGATGGCGGAGAGCTTGCGCTCGACGAGGTTGGCGATGGTGGACTTGCCTGCGCCGGAGAGACCCGTGAACCACAGGATGACCGGGCGGTGGCCTTTCAGAAGCGAGCGCGAGGTCTTGGTGACGTCCATCGCCTGGCGGTGAACGTTCGTGGCGCGGCTGAGGGAGAAGTCGATCATGCCGGCGCCAACCGTCTGGTTGGTGAAGCGGTCGATCAGGATGAAGCCGCCCGCCTCGCGGATCGCCTTGTAGGCGTCGAACACGATGGGCTGATTGGTGGAGACGTTGCAGAAGCCGATCTCGTTGAGGCCCAGCGAATTACCGGACGTCTTGTCGAGCGTGTTGATATCGATCTTGTGCCGGATGCCGGTGACTGTCGCCTGCACGGTCTGGGCGCCGATTTTCAGGAAGTAGGCCTGGCCCGTGGTGAGCGCGTCTTCGTGCATCCAGAGGATGTTGGCGGTGAACTGGTTCGAGACTTCGGGGCGCGCGTCGGGGTTCGCGAAGATATCGCCGCGCGAGGCGTCGATCTCGTCTTCGATGACGAGCGTGACGGCGTCGCCCGCGCTGGCCGACGGCAGGTCGCCGTCGGCAGTGACGAGCGCCTTGACGGTGGACATCTTGCCTGACTTGGCGACGACGACCGGATCGCCGGGCTTGACCGTGCCGGAGACGATCGTGCCGGAGAAGCCGCGGAAATCGAGGTTGGGGCGGTTCACCCACTGGACCGGCAGGCGGAAAGGCGCGTTGCGGCGGTCGTCCGCGATCTCGACGGTTTCGAGATGCTCGATCAGCGTCGGGCCATCGTGCCACGCCATTGCTTCGGACTTCGTGGTGATGTTCTCGCCCTTGAGCGCGGACATCGGGATGGGCGTGATGGACTCGAAGCCGAGGTGTTCGGCGATCTGAAGGTAGCTCGCCACGATCTCATGGAAGCGAGCGCGGCTGTAGTCGATCAGGTCCATCTTGTTGACGGCCACGACGATGTGGCGGACGCCGAGCATGTTGGCGATGTAGGTGTGGCGCTTGGATTGCGGCAGCACGCCCTTGCGCGCGTCGATCAGGATGATGGCGAGATCGGCCGTCGAGGCGCCTGTCGCCATGTTGCGCGTGTATTGCTCGTGGCCCGGCGTGTCGGCGACGATGAATTTGCGCTTGTCGGTGGAGAAGAAGCGGTAGGCGACATCGATGGTGATGCCCTGCTCGCGCTCCGCCTCAAGGCCGTCGAGCAGGAGGGCGAAGTCGATGTTCTCGCCCTGCGTGCCGTGCTTGATCGAGTCCTTCTTCAGGCTGGCCAACTGGTCTTCGAAGATCAGCTTGGTGTCATAGAGCAGACGGCCGATCAGCGTGGACTTGCCATCGTCGACGGAGCCGCATGTGATGAAGCGGAGCACGCCCATCTCGGCGGCGGCGAGTTCGCGGACCGACGGTTTGGCGGCTTCAGCAGGCTTGCGCCCATCCTGCTTGCGAATGGGGGTCACGTTCGTGGCCATCAGAAATAGCCCTCGCGCTTCTTCTTCTCCATCGAGCCGCTTTCGTCATGGTCGATCAGGCGGCCCGAGCGTTCGGATGTGCGGGCGGTCAGCATTTCGGCGACGATGTCGTCGAGCGTCGCGGCGTCGCTTTCGACGGCGGCGGTGAGCGGATAGCAGCCCAGCGTGCGGAAGCGGATCATGCGCGCGACAGCAGTCTCGCCCGGCTCCATCGGCGTGCGGTCATCGTCGACCATGAAGATCTGGCCGTTGCGGATGACGGTGGGGCGTTTCTCTCCGAAATAGAGAGGTACGATCGGGATTTCTTCCTCCGCGATGTAGGTCCAGATATCGAGTTCGGTCCAGTTCGAGATCGGGAAGACGCGGATGCTTTCGCCCTTGGCCTTGCGCGTGTTGTAGAGGCTCCAGAGTTCGGGGCGCTGGTTCTTGGGGTCCCAGCCATGATCGGCGGTGCGGAAGGAGAAGATGCGCTCTTTCGCCCTGCTCTTCTCTTCATCGCGCCGCGCGCCGCCGAAGGCAGCATCGAAGCGGTATTTGTCCATCGCCTGACGCAGACCCTCGGTTTTCATCACTTGGGTGTGCAGGTTGGAGCCCGAGGCATACGGGCCGATGCCGCGTCTGAGGCCGTCCTCATTGACGTGGACGATCAGGTCGAGGCCGAGTTTCCCGGTGATCAGGTCGCGAAACCTGATCATTTCGCGGAATTTCCAGGTCGTATCGACGTGCATGAAGGGGAAAGGCGGCCGCGAGGGCCAGAACGCCTTCATGGCGAGGTGCAGCATCACCGAGCTGTCCTTGCCAATGGAATACAGCATCACCGGGTTCTCGAACCCGGCGGCGACCTCGCGCATGATGAAAATGCTTTCAGCTTCAAGGCGCTGCAGGTGGGCCGGAAGGGGCTTCCGGCGCGCCGGGCGCGACTTGAAACGGTCGGCATAGGCCGAAAGGTCAGCTTCGAGAGTCAATGTACTGCCAGTTCTTAGCTTATAAGGCCCGGTAATCAGGCAGGCCCGGCTTAGGGGGCGGCAAGGCCCCGGTAAAGCGTGGCCGGCTCAAGTCAGAGGCTACGGCGCCTTAAGGGTAGCGGCGCGGGGCGGACTAGCCTGCGCCCTGATGACGCCTAACTTGGCTCGTGAGATCAAGACCCGGAAAGCAAAGAGGATTCGGATGGCCTTCGCATTCCCCCTGAAGATACCGTCGAAAGCCCGCAAGCCGCTGATCATCGCGGGAAGCGTGCTGGGCGGGCTGTTGGGGCTTCTGTTCCTGGCGGTGCTGATCGTCCCGAACCTGATCCCGCAGGAGGTCTACCGCGCGGAGATCGAGAAGGCGGCCCTGCAGGCCACCGGACGGAAAGTGACCGTGACGGGGCCGATCAACGTGGCCGTGTTCCCCCGGATCGAGGCCCGCGCGGGCGCATCCTCCATCGCCAACCCCGAAGGGTTCGGCGAGGAGCCCCTGGCCTCGATGAAGGAGTTGCGGGCCGCCGTGGCGCTGTGGCCGCTGATTTTCGGCGGCGGGGTGCAGATCGAGGAGTTCGTGCTGGTCGAGCCGGATATCCGGCTGGTGAGTCTCGCGGACGGGACGAACAACTGGACGTTCGATGTGGGCGGCGGCGGTGCGGCGGCTGAGCCGGGCCAGCCGCAGGCGCCGGGCGGCAAGCTCGAAGCCGCGCTGCGCGATGTGCGCATCGAGAAGGGCCGCGTGTCGTGGGACGACCGCGCACAGGGCGTGATCCAGGCGCTGAGCGATCTTGAACTCACCGCCGACATGCAGGCGATGGACCGGCCGCTGCAGTTCAGCGCCAACGGCCTCGCGAACAATCTCAAATTCAAGCTGACGGCGCGGTTGGATAACCCGCAGGCGACGCTGGACGGGATGATGTCGCCGGTGAACATCAAGCTGGAGACGGGCCTCATCAATGCGGACCTGAAGGGCGAGCTGGGCCTCGGCGCGACGCCGCGCTTCGACTTCGCGGGCAAGGGCGACATTCCCTCTGTCGTGGCGCTGGCCGATGCGTTCAAGATCACGGCCATTCCGGCGCGCGATGTTCTCGGGCGGCTGACACTGGAGGGACAGGCGTTCGGGACGTTCGACGACATCACACTGAAGATCGGCACGGCGCGGCACGAGAGCCCGCTGCTGAACGCCAATCTCAAGGGCGAGGCGAATCTCGGCAAAACGATCACGCTGCTGCTGGATGCGGAAGCGGAGGCGCCGCAGCTGGCCGACCTTGCGCGCGCGATGGAGATCGCGGCGCCCGCGGAAGAAGCGCTGGGCAAGGCGAACATTGCCGCGCGCATAGCGGGGCAGCTGAACGATCTGGCGTTCGAGAATGTGCAGTTCTCGCACGACAGCGGCCTGCTGAAGCTGAACTTCGCGGGCAAGGCGACGCTTTCGGATGCGCTGGCGTATGATGGCCGCGTGTCGATTGCAGCGCCGGACCTGCGCAGGCTCGCCTCGGCGGCGGGCGCCACGCTGCCCGCAGGCGAGATATACAAGAGCTTTTCGCTGGAGGGCGACACGGCGGGCAGCGCAACGGATGTGATGCTGCGCAACGCCAGCATGACGTTCGATGCGATCAAGGCGACGGGCGAAGCCGCCCTGCGCTTCGACGGCAAGCCCAAGCTGGTCGGCACGTTGACCACGGCGGATGCCATCAACATCACGCCCTATGCCAGCGCATCGGGGGCGCCTTCGTCCACGGGGCCGGCGCAGACCGGATGGGGCAAGGCGCCGATCGATCTTTCGCCGCTGAAGCTGGTGGATGCCGATCTCACGCTGCGCGCGGGCGGCATTCGTTACAACACGTTCGACTTCGGCGCTTCGACGGTGGCGATCGGGCTGGCGGACGGGCGGCTGACTGCCGACGTGAAACAGACGTCGCTGTTCGGCGGCAAGGGCAGCGCGCGGCTGGTGGCCGACGGCAGCAAGGCGACGCCGGCCATCGAGTTCCGCGCCAGCATGGACGGGCTGGGGCTCAAGAAAGTGCTGACGGCGGCGGCGGGATATCAGTCCCTCGATGGCGTGGGCGATCTGGAGATCAATATCGCCGGATCGGGCGCGGATCTGCAGACGCTGATGAATTCGCTGGTGGGCGCGGGCGAGTTCTCTTTCGACAAGGGCATCCTCTCGGGCGTCGATCTGATGGCGTTGGGAGACGCGGCGAAGTCGGCGCTGAGCAATCGCGAGGTGAAGGGCGGCGTGATCTCTCCGCTGGCGCAGACGAAATTCGACACGCTGAAGACCGAGTTCGTGATGTCGGATGGCGTTGCGATGGTGACCGGGCTCAACATCGACGCGGATGCGTTCACGCTATCGGGCGGCGGCGCGCTGGACATCGGCAAGCAGCAGGCAATGCTGAACCTGTTCCCCCGCTACAAGGACACGGCGTCGGGCCTCAACGGATACGGCATTCCGCTGGAGCTGGCTGGATCGTGGGGCGGGATCAAGCTGTCGCTCGACTGGGACTGGCTGAAGGACAAGGCGGAAGCAGCCCTGCGCAATCGCGCCAATGCCGAGATCCAGGACGAGTTGCAGAAGATCACCGACGGCCTTGCCTCGCGGTTCGGCTTTGGCCTGCCCAAGCCTGCGCCGGCGGCCCCGGCGCCCGCGCCTCCAGAGCCGGCTGCGCCGGGAGAGGACGCGCCTGCGGCGCCCGATGCGGATGGAGCAGCCGCCGAACCTGCGCCGGCCGCGCCGCCGCCCGCAGCGCAGCCATCGGTCGAGGACCGCCTGCGCGACGAGGCCCAGAAGGCGATGGACCGCCTGCTGGGCCGGGACAAATGAAGGAGGCGGGCTCTGCTGCGCGCTCGGAACAGTAGAAAGGATTGATTCACAGGGATTTTACGGCCCAGTCCCCTCTCCCAATGGATGCGGGAGAGACGCTTGCCCAGCGGCAGGCGAGGGTTTATGACCACGGCCTCGCGCGCGACCGAGCATGCTCGATGCGCGCCTGATGGATGCCGGCTTAGCTCAGTTGGTTAGAGCGCTAGATTGTGGATCTAGAGGTCCCCGGTTCGAGCCCGGGAGCTGGTACCAT
>CAZGWV010000151.1:4037-6352 GCA_964529555.1 uncultured Rhizobium sp. | reverse complement strand
GCGCCGCCGCTGGCTCAACGCCCGCGCCACGATGGAAACGCTGCTGGAACGCGGCGCCGTCACCATCGTCAACGAGAACGACACGGTCGCCACCGACGAGATCCGCTATGGCGACAATGACCGCCTCGCCGCCCGCGTCGCGCAGATGCTCGGCGCGGACGTGCTCGTGCTGCTGTCCGACATCGACGGCCTCTACGACGCCGATCCGCGTTCGAATCGACACGCCAACCACATCCCCGAAGTCCGCAAGCTCACGCCCGAAATCATCGCCATGGCCGGCGGCGCGAACGCATCGGCCGGTGTCGGTTCCGGCGGCATGGCCACCAAGCTCGACGCCGCCCGTATCGGCATGACGGCGGGCTGCTCCACCCTCATCACGCTGGGCGCGCACGCGAGCGACGCCGGCCCCATCGCCGCCGTCGCCTCCGGCGCCAAAGGCACCTGGTTCATCGCCGACCTCACGCCCGAAACCGCCCGCCGCCAATGGCTCGCCGGCGCCCTCCGCCCCACCGGCTCGGTGCGCATCGATGCAGGCGCAGCCCGCGCGCTCAGGTCCGGCAAGTCGCTTCTTGCTGCGGGTGTCACTGCCGTGACGGGCCGCTTCGAACGCGGCGACGCGGTCGATGTCACCGGCCCCGACGGCGCCACCATCGCGCGCGGCGTCTCGGCCTATTCCTCGGAAGACGCCACCCGCCTCATCGGCCGCAAGTCGGACGAATTCGAAGCCATCCTCGGCTATCGCGGCCGCCCGGCTCTCATCCATGTCGACGACATGGTGCTGGTCGGCTGAGGCAAGTAAGCCCGGCCCCTCGTGGTTCGACGGACGCGCCGACGTGCAAGCACGTCACCGCTGCTCACCATGAGGGTCCTCTCGCTTAAGTTGCAGCTGTAGCTAGAGCCCTCATGGTGAGCAGTAGCGATGCGCACGCATCGCTACGTCCGTCGAACCACGAGGGCGGCACGGGGACTAGCGCCAAAAGCGCTGCCACCCCCAAACCAGATAGCAATCTACTGCCTGTCGCGCGCCTGCTTCGCCCGCCCGATAAACCCGCCCGAGATCGTGCGAGGCTCTGCCGGCGCCGCCGCCGTCAGGTCGCCGATATAGAGGCCGAAGCTCGCATACTCTTCCTCGATGGTATCCTGCAGCGACAGCGCTTCCTCGAAATCCGCCTGGGCGTCCTCGACATAGCCGAGCCCCAGCGCGGCTAGCCCGCGTCCGAACAGCGCCGACGCAAAATCCGGCGAATAGACCAGCGCCTCGTCATAGTCGTTCCACGCATCCTGCCAGCGCTCCTGCCGCAGGCCGACAAGGCCGCGGCTGTCGTAAACGCTCGCCTCTTCCGGCGCGAGCCGGATCGCCAGCGTGCAGGCCTGCCGCGCAACGTTCAGCTCCACATTGCCCACGGCCCGCGACCAGCAACGCGCATTCTGAACCGAATAGTCCTGCCCATGCATGTCGGCGGCGGTATCGGCATCGTCGATGGCGCCATCCACATCGCCGTCCTCGAGCCGTGACACCGACCGCGCCCACAGGGCCAGCATCAGCTCGTCGCCTTTCACCCCGCCATTGATCGCCTTGGTGCAGGCATCGACGCGCTTGCGCGCCGCCACGTCCATGTTCCCGCAATCGCGCACGGCGGCGCGAACCACGGCGTCATCCGAAAGCTTGGGAGCCGGCTTCGGCGGTGTCGGCGTCTTGGGCGCCGGCGCGCCATCCAGCCCGGCAACCGCGCCCGGCGATGGCGATGGCGACGCCCCGTACTTGTCCGTCAGGCTCCGCACCATCTCGTCGAACTTCGCCGGCGTGACTTTAAGCCTGTCGCCTTCGGTCGCATTGATGCGAACGCCTTCAAGCGTCTGCCCGCTCTTGAACAGCTTGGCCATCCAGACGCCCGACAGGCAGTGATAGACCACCGGCATATAGGCATAACCGTCCCTGTGATCCTTCTTCATGGCGGGCGCGCTGGGCTTGGGGCCAGCCGCGCTCACCACCATGACCGTCACCGCAGGGCGAAACTCAGGATCGACAAACTCGTCGATCATCCGATCCTCGATGCAGTCCTCGCAATTGGTCGGCGCATCCATCATAAACTCGGCCGGCGACATCGCGGCCCAGTCGTCATGCCAGTCCTTCACCAGCGAGCAGAGATCTTCATCGTCGCCCGCACACGCCTCGGTCCGATGAACGGCCACTGACGACAGCCAGCGCGTCTGGAACTGCTTCAGCGTATCGACGCATGGCGCAAGATCGGCCTGCGCAAGGCTCACCCACGGCAAGGTCTGCGCCATCGCCGCGCCCGTCAGCGCCAGCGCCG
>CAZGWV010000151.1:0-3937 GCA_964529555.1 uncultured Rhizobium sp. | reverse complement strand
CGCCGCGCCCGTCAGCGCCAGCGCCGTCGCCGCTCCCACAGCCAGTCCACGCAGCATCCCCAACTCCTACTTGCAGAAACCGTCCAGCCCCTTGCCCTGCTCATATGTCAGCACGGGCCCCGCCGGCGCGCGGCAGGCAAAATGCTGCACCTCGCGTCCAAACACGGCAGGCGTCGCGCTGTTGGCCGGAATGGTGTCCACCGCCAGCGCACCCTTGACGCCGCACGCGAACGTCTCCGCCCACGAGCCCTTCGCCGGCGACACATTGCAGTACGCCACCTGCACCGGATAGGCGCACGAATTGCGCAGCGCCGGTGCGCCGGTCGTATTGCGCGGATCGCTCGGCACCATCGGCTCGACGCACGAAATGGCGTCAGGCGACGTATCGGCCGAACTCGTGATCGCGGCCGCCGCTGAAGAAGCGGAAATCGCGATCGAGCGTTCGGCGTCCGTAACCAGGGCCGCCGCCTGCGCATGGCCGGCGCACCGCCCGGCAAACAGCGTGCGCTGGATCTGTCCCAGCCGCAGCGCCTTCTCTTCCGGCGTTCCCTTCCAGGTTTCGGAAGCCGTCTGCGCTCCCCGCATCGCGTTGTCGCACTCGGCCAGGCGCGCCGATGTCAGCGGCGCAAGCTGCCCGCGCGGCGCATCCGGGGCAAACGTCACGGCCCCGGCACGCGGCGCCGATGGCGTTGCGCGCGGCGCTTGCGCCGGCGGTGCAGCCGGAGCGGGCGGCGCAGCGGCCGGATCAGCCGCCGGCGGCGCCCCCATCGGCGCAAACGCCTCCGGCCCCAACATCGGCTTGCGCGGCGTCACGGCCGCCAGCGAATAGCCGTCCGTCTCGAATGCCTCTGTCGTGCCCGGCGCTTGCTGCTCGGCCTGGCCGAGATCCTTCACGGCGTCCGCCATGCGGCCCATGCCCGCCGACGCCAGCCCGCGCAGGAACAGCGCCTGCGCGCCCTTGCTCGCCGCATAGGCCGCATCGAAATCGCTCCACGCCTCGTTCCACCGCCCGGCCAGCAGATGGATCTGCCCGCGCAACTCGACCACGCCCGCGTCTTCCACGCCCGCCGCATTGCAATCCCGCAACGCCGTATCGAGATCCCACTTCGACAGCACGCGCACGGTGCATCGCACCAGCGCCGCATCCTGCCCCTGTCGCCGCGCCGCGATCATGTCGCCATAGTCGATCGCCGCAATCGACCTCCCTTCAGCCAGTTCACGCACCATCAGCGAGAAGGCGAGGTCGATGAACGCCGGATCGCCCTGCGGCAGCCCGGCCAGCATCGCGCTGCACGTCTGCAGCGGCGCAACGCCATCGATGCAGTCGTCGAGATCGTCCTGCGAAACCTTGGACGTCGGCGCAGACGCCGCCGCCGGTCCGCCCGCGCGCTGGTTCTTGCCCCTGGCTTTCGAGTTCTGGCCGCCGGTGTTCGGGTTGTTCGCGCTCTGCGCGCCCGAACGGCCCGGAGCCGGCGCGCCGTCATATTTCGCGATCCATTGCTGCGCCATGCAGCGATCGCCGATCGGCGCCGCAGCATGGAAATTCATGTCCGCCGTAATACGCGCGGGAAGCTTCGCCTCCTCGCGGATTTCCGCAATCGCACGCTGCGCATCACGGCCCGTGCGCGGCGTGTTGAAATAGGCCGCGCCATAGCAGGGATAGGGCGAGCCATTGTCGCACTGCTCATTGCCGCTCACGAACCAAGCCACATCATCGACCGCCCGCGTCGATTGCAGCAGGTCGCGCGCAGCCGCGCAAACTTCGGCGCTGTAGTCAGCCGTCCCGCGCGTGCATCGGAGATCGATCTGGTCCAGCAGGAATTCCTGCTCAAGCCGATGCACTTCGGCAAACACCGGACGGCAGATCTCGACGTTCTCCTCGCCGATCGTCACCCATGTCGATTGCGCTATCGCAAATCCCGTCGCGGCGAGCACGCTCACCACGCCGGTCACCGTCGCCGCCAATCGCCGCTTCATGTCCCGCCCCTGGCTCTCCGGGCTTCGACCCGAACCGCCAAAATGCCTGCAAAATGCCTGCCTGCGCAAGGCAGCGGGCGCAGGCAGGCGAGGTTTCGCGAGCCTCAGATCGCCAGGTCGCGATACTCCGGGCTGCGCCGCAGCCAGGCGCCCGCATATCCGCACACAGGAACCACGCGCCAGCGCTTCTCCCGCGCTTCCTGCGCCACCAGCTTCATCAGCCGCCCGGCCGCTCCCGTGCCCCGCAAGCCGGGCGGCGACTCGACCCACAGGATCGTCAGCACGCCATCCTCACGCCGGTAACGGGCGAATACCGTCTCCCCGCCGATCTCCAGCTCGTACTGGCCGGCGCCGGTATTGTCGTGGAGACGATCCATCAGTTTCTCCGATCCATGCCCGCCGCCCGCCAGTCATACCGGGTGAGCGGAACAGGGAAAGAGGGGTTCCGCCTCACAGCGCCACGGCCTGTTGAACCAGACCCCCGCCCGTCCGCCCCTTGAGCACGGGCGGACAGGTGGGGGTCTCTGCCGGCGGGCAGAACTGTTCCGGCGAACCACGAACGCTTCCCCCTCACCCCATCTTGCTCTAAGCCACCCCCATGACGATCCAGCTTCCTCTCGCCGCTCACGACGCCGCCCTCGCGGGCATCATGCTCGCCATGGGCGAGACCGCGCGCGCCGCATCCGCCGCCGTCGCCAAGGCCGGCCCCGACGGGCGCACGGCCGCCCTGAAAGCCATGGCCGCCCGCATCCGCGCCGCGACCCCCGCCATCCTCGCCGCCAACGCGACCGACATGGACGCCGCCCGCGCCAAGGGCATCAGCGGTTCCATGCTCGACCGCCTTGAGCTCACCCCCGCCCGCATCGAAGCGATGGCCAAAGGCGTCGAGGAAGTCGCCGCCCTCCCCGATCCCGTCGGCACAGTGCTGGAAACCTGGACGCGCCCCAACGGCCTCGCGATCAGCCGCGTGCGCGGCCCCATCGGCGTCATCGGCATCATCTACGAAAGCCGCCCCAACGTGACCGCCGACGCCGGCGCGCTTTGCCTGCGCGCGGCCAACGCAGTGATCCTGCGCGGCGGCTCGGAGAGCCTCAACTCCTCGCGCGCCATCGCCGACGCTCTCCGCGCCGGCCTTGCCGACGCCGGCCTTCCCGAAGGCGCGATCCAGCTCGTGCAGACCGCAGACCGCGCCGCCGTCGGCCACATCCTCTCCGGTCTCAACGGACGTCTCGACGTCGTCGTCCCGCGCGGCGGCAAGTCGCTCGTCGCCCGCGTGCAGGACGAGGCGCGCGTGCCCGTCATCGGCCACCTCGAAGGCCTCTGCCACACCTACATCCACACCGGCGCCGATCCCGCGAAGGCCGAAGCCATCATCGTCAACGCCAAGCTGCGCCGCACCGGCATCTGCGGCTCGACCGAGACCATGCTGATCGACGCCGGCATCGCGCCCACGCTCCTCCCCCGCCTTGCCCGCGCGCTCGAAGCCGCCGGCTGCGAACTGCGCGGCGACGAACGCGCCCGCGCCATCCACGCGATGACCGCCGCCGCCGAAGCCGACTGGACCACCGAATATCTCGCCCCCATCCTCTCTATCGCCATCGTCGATGATATCGACGGCGCAATGAACCATATTGCGCGTTACGGCTCGCAGCACACCGAGAGCATCGTCACCGAAGACAATGCGGCCGCGGAACGTTTCCTCGCCGAAGTCGACTCGGCCATCGTGATGCACAACGCCTCGACGCAGTTTGCTGACGGCGGCGAATTCGGCATGGGCGGCGAAATCGGCATCGCCACCGGGAGACTGCATGCGCGCGGGCCAGTGGGCGCAGAGCAGCTGACGATCTTCAAGTATGTCGTGCGCGGCTCGGGCCAAGTCAGGCCTTAGGCCGGTGCACCCCGCCCCCGTGGTTCGACGGACGTAGCGATGCTGACGCATCGCTACTGCTCACCATGAGGG
>CAZGWV010000150.1:0-6587 GCA_964529555.1 uncultured Rhizobium sp. | reverse complement strand
AGATGGTGGCGTTGTGGAAGATGGCGTCTGGCGGATTTGCGGGCGCGTTTTCGCAGGCGCCCAGGCCCATGATGGCAAGTGCGAGAGCCGAGATTTCAGCCAGCTTGAGTCGCATGGAAGCCCCTCCAGAATTGGGTGGCACGTTAGCGATGGGCGAGGCGGGCGCAAGACGGTGTGGGTTCCGGGCACGGGGGTGCGTTCTCGCAGGTTGGGGCCTGCGAGGCGCGGTTACGGGGTTGCGCCTGCAATCGCGTGTGGGGGTGCTCGCAGGCCAAACCTGCGAGACCGCGGCCTCACGCCGCCAGCCTACATGTTCGGATAGTTCGGCCCGCCGCCGCCTTCAGGCGTCGTCCAGTTGATGTTCTGGTTCGGGTCCTTGATATCGCACGTCTTGCAGTGGACGCAGTTCTGCGCGTTGATCTGGAACCTCGGCTCGCCCTTGTCCTCGATCCACTCATAGACCCCGGCCGGGCAATAGCGGTTCGACGGCCCGCCATAGACACCAAGCTCGCTCGACTTCTGCTTCTCCATGTCGAGCACTTTGAGGTGAGCCGGCTGGTTCTCCTCATGGTTGGTGAACGAGAACGCCACCGAGGTCAGGCGGTCGAACGACAGCACGCCGTCGGGTTTGGGATAGACGATCTTCTTGTGCTTGCTCGCCGGCTCCAGCGACTTCGCATCGGACTTCGTATGCTTCATCGTGCCGAAGAACGAGAACCGGCCGAACAGCGTGTTGACCCACAGATCGAAACCCGTCAGCGCAATTCCCAGCACCGTGCCGAATTTCGACCACAGCGGCTTCGCATTGCGGACAGCCTTCAGCTCCTTCGCCACCCAGCTCGTCTTGAACGCCTCGGCGTAAGCCGTGAGTTCATCGCCCTGACGCCCCTCGATCACAGCCTCGAACGCAGCCTCGCCCGCCAGCATGCCGGTCTTCATCGCGTTGTGGCTGCCCTTGATGCGCGGCACGTTGACGAAGCCGGCCGAGCATCCGATCAGGGCCCCGCCGGGGAAAGTCAGTTTCGGGATCGACTGCCAGCCGCCCTCGGTGATCGCCCGCGCGCCATAGGACACACGCTCGCCGCCCCTGAGATGCTTGGCCACTTCCGGGTGATGCTTGAAGCGCTGGAACTCCTCGAACGGCGACAGCCACGGATTCTTGTAGTTGAGATGAACCACCATCCCCACGGCCACATAGCGGTCGCCGAAGTGATAGAGGAAAGAGCCGCCGCCCACGCTGTTGCCCAGTGGCCAACCAAAAGTGTGCTGCACGAGGCCCGGCTTGTGCTGCTCGGCAGGCACCTGCCACAACTCCTTCACGCCGATGCCGAATTTCTGCGGCTGCGAGTCCTTGTCGAGCTTGAAGTCCCTGATCAGCTTCTTGGCGAGCGAGCCGCGCACGCCCTCGCCGATCAGCACATACTTCCCGTTGAGCTCCATGCCCGGCGAATAGTTCGGGCCCTTCTCGCCATTCTTCTCGATGCCCATCACGCCGGCGATCACGCCCTTGACCGAACCGTCTTCGCGATAGGTCAGCTCCGACGCGGCAAAGCCCGGATAGATCTCGACGCCGATCTCTTCGGCCTGCTTCGCCATCCAGCGCGTCACATTGCCGAGCGAGCCGATATACATGCCGTGATTGTTCAGCATCGGCGGCATCAGGAAGACCGGCAGCGCAACAGACCCTTCGGCGCCCAGAACAAGGAATGTATCCTTGGTCACTTCGTTCTCGAACGGGCAGCCCTTCTCTTTCCAGTCCGGGATCAGCTCGTTCATGGCCTTGGGGTCCATGACGGCGCCGGAGAGGATGTGCGCCCCAACCTCGGAGCCCTTTTCGAGCACCACGACGGAGACGTCCTTGCCCGTTTCATTGGCAAGCTGCTTGATGCGGATCGCAGCCGCGAGGCCAGCGGGGCCCGCGCCCACGATGACCACGTCGAAATCCATGGACTCCCGCTCGACGGCCTCGGTCATTATACTGCTCTCCCAGCGCCCCGACGGGAATCGTTCCCAAGGCGGAAATCCATGTAGTGAAAGCTAGTTAGCCTCAGGTTTCCGAAGCAACAAGATCGCCGGAAAGGCCCCCGTGACGCACCCCCATCCAGAAATCGCCGCCCGCGCGCTGGCGGAATTCTGGGCCGACATGGGCCTGGACGAGGGCCGCGTGCTGTCCGCGCGGCTTCTGGCCCGGCGTGGCGCTTCCGCGACCCGTTCGCAAGAACGCTCCGCCCCCATCGGAAATCCGCCTCAACGCAGCACTCCGACAGCGCCCGCCGGCCCGCGCCCCGAACCCCGCAAGCTGGGCGGCAACCCGATCCAGGAAGCCCGCCGCCTTGCCGCCGCCGCGACCTCGCTCGCGGAACTCCGCGCCGCCGTCGAGGCGTTCAACGGCTGCGATCTCAAGAAGGCCTCCAAGAACACGGTCGTCTGCGACGGCGCGTTCGACGCCCCCGTGATGATTGTCGGCGAAGCCCCCGGCGGCGAGGAAGATGCACGCGGCCTCCCCTTCGTCGGCCGCGCCGGCAAGCTGCTCGACAGGATGCTGGGAACCATCGGCCTCTCGCGCGAGGACAGTGTCTACATCACCAACCTGATCTACTGGCGCCCGCCCGGAAACCGCGACCCCTCCCCCGCCGAGATGCAGATCTGCGCTCCCTTCCTCATGCGCCAGATCGAGCTGAAGAAACCGAAGCTCCTGCTCACCGTCGGCAAGTTCGCGACCCACGCCATGCTCGGCCGCGCAGACGGCATCATGCGCCTGCGCGGCCGCAAGCTCAGCTATGCGCAGGACGGTATGGCCCCCATGCCCTGCGTCCCCCTGCTCCATCCCGCCTACCTGCTGCGCAATCCCGCCCACAAGGAAAAAGCCTGGGATGACCTGCGCACCATCGCCACGCTCTGCGACGAGTTGGGCATCGCGCGCGGACCGGGGCTCTGAGGGCGCCAATCGTTCACTGGCGGTTCAGCCGATGGGCCGCTATGTCTGCTCCGACCGATCTTGGTCCATCAGGGGGTTAAACCATGAAACTCAAGACCACAGCGCTCCTCGCCGCCGCCGCCGTACTCGCCGCCGCCTGCAGCCCGGCTCCGGGCAGCGCCGAATGGTGCGAGGGCATCCAGAAAGGTTCCGTCCAGCCGACGGCGCAGGAAGCCATGGAGCACGGCGAGAAGTGCCTGGAGCACGGGCTCAAATCGCTCGGCCTGTAACTGCGCCTTCGCCTGTAACCGCACCTTCGACAGTGTTGTGATTGGCGGGCGACCGCCAGTCGACTACCCTGCGGGCAAGCGGCGCGAGAACAGCGTCGCATGCTCGGAGGGAGTATCATGCTGACATCCATCGCGACCTCACTCGTGTCCCTGGCTTTCATGCAGCAGGCGGGCACGCTGGTTCATCCTGAAAAACCCTCGGCCAATCCGCCGAAGGTCGAGCAGTCGATCACCATCCCGACGCCCCCGCCCAAGCCCGCCAGCCCCGTCGTCGCCAACGATCCGCGCACGGGCAAGCCGGTCGAGAAGAAGGGCCTCGACGCCACCGACTACGCCTATGTGATGCCCGCCGGCGTCACCACGAAGGAAGTCGTCTACTATTCCGAAGGCACGCCCGCCTACGCGAAGATCTTCTATCCCAAGGGCTTCGACGCCACGAAGAAGACCCCCGCCATCGTCCTCGGCCAGGGCTGGGCCGGCAGCCATGTCTCGATCGAGAAATACGCCGCCGTCTTCGCCGAGCACGGCCTCGTCGCCATGACGATCGACTATCGCGGCTGGGGCAATTCGGAAGGCCATGTCCGCCTCATCTCCCCCGTCGACCTCGGCGGCGGCATGGAGAAGGATGAAACGCGCCACGCCCTGATCCAGAACGCCACCGTCCTCGTCACGCGCACCAAGCTCGACGCCCGCGACCAGCAGGACGACTATCGCAACGCGATCTCCTTCATACAGGGCGAACCCGGCGTCGATCCCGACCGCATCGGCGTCTGGGGTTCAAGCTATGCCGGCGGCAACTCGCTGGCCGTCGCGGGGCAGGACGCGCGCGTGAAAGCCATTGCGATCCAGATCCCCGGCATCAACGGCAATCCCGATGGCACGCCGCCCGTCGGCTATTCCGGCCCCCTGCTCGAAGACGCCATCAAGCGCGCCCGCACGGGCCAGGGCTCGGAAATGTGGACGGGCTATTCGCGCTCGATCCTTGTCGCGTCGGAGATGATCGAGTCCAACCGCGAGAACAACACGATGCAGTGGGCGAAGAATATCGGCGAGCGGCCCTTCATGGTCGTGGTCGCCGAGTATGACGAACTCATCAACAACGACCGCGCCGGCAAGGCCGCGCTGGAATTCGCCAAGGGCCCGAAGGAATACATCGTGGTGCCCGACATCACCCATTTCGAGATGTATTCCGGCGAGCCCTTCAAGATCTCGTCGGCCGCCGCCGCCCGCTGGTTCGTGACGCATCTGACCAAGTGAGCGCTACGCCTCGTTAACCATACCGGAAGCCCGGACAGGCGGCGGACCGAGCCATCGGCCCGCCGCCTTGCCTTGGCGCGGGCGGTCCCGCCGGGCCGACCGGGCCCGTATCCGCTGACCCCTGTTATCCCCGAAGAATCCACAACTCATGCGTGCTGAAATCGCACGACTTGCTGGACTATTCCATATTTGTTCTCTATATGTTCTTGTCTCGCGACCATGGTTAGCGGACAGGACATGGCCGGCGGACAACGCGCTTTTCACACGCCCAGCCACCTCGCCGGCGGAACGGACAATGCCACCCAGGACAAACTGGAAAACCCGATCGCAGGACGCCGACTGGTCGCGCGAGCGGGATCAGGCGCGCGGGCGCGGCGCGTTATCCAACGCCTCCGGCCGGTTCGAGAGCCAGTATGCCGAACCGTTCGACGATGGCTGGGGGCAGGATGAAAAGCCCGAGACGCTGAAGACGGAAACCATCCTCGAAAAGCCGAAGACGATCATCAGCTACAACACCTCGCCCGACATTTCCTTCGACCGCACGATCAATCCCTACAAGGGCTGCGAGCATGGCTGCATCTACTGCTTCGCGCGCCCGAACCATGCCTATCGCGGCCTGTCGCCGGGGCTCGATTTCGAGACGAAGATTTTCGTGAAGCCCTCCGCGCCCGCCCTGCTGCGCAAGGAGTTGTCGAAGAAGTCGTACAAGCCCGGCCGCATCATGCTGGCGGGCGACACGGACATCTATCAGCCCATCGAGAAGGAGTTGCGCATCACGCGCGGCATTCTCGAAGTGCTGGCCGAGTTCGATCATCCAGCCGCCCTCATCACCAAGTCCGCGCTGGTGACGCGCGACATCGACCTGCTGGCGCCGATGGCGGCGAAGGGGCTGGTGTCGGTCGCGATCTCCTTCACCACGCTGGACAGAAAGCTCGCCCGCGCAATGGAGCCCCGCTGCGCCGCACCGCACAGGCGGCTGGAGACGATGCGCGAACTCAGCGCTGCGGGCATTCCCGTCACGGCGATGACCGCGCCGCTGATCCCCGCCCTCAACGAGCCCGAACTCGAAAGCCTGCTCGAAGCTGCGCACGAACACGGCGCCACGCGCGCAGGATACGTCATGCTGCGCCTGCCGCTGGAGATCGCCGGCCTGTTCACCGAATGGCTGGACGCGCATTACCCCGACAGGGCAAAGCGCGTGATGTCGCTCCTGCGCTCCATGCACAGGGGCGAGGACTACCGCTCCGAATGGAAAGTGCGCCAGCGCGGCGACGGTCCCTACGCCGAACTCGTCTCCGCCCGCTTCCACAACACCGCCAGACGCCTGGGCCTCAACGTCTCCCGCCGCGCCGAAGCAAGAACCGACCTCTTCCGCCCGCCCACGCTGAAAGACGCGGGCGGCCAGATGGGATTGTTCGATGAGGGATAGCCAGGCCCCGCAATCCATTTCCCCCGCCCGGCCATCGTCACGCGCCCCACGCGGCGGAACTCCGCGCGCTGCCCCTGTTATGGTAAATGCAAAATTAACTACAGATTCAATGGGTTGTTTACTCGGGTCGGCGAATCTCCACGCTTCAGTCCGTTGTGGGCCTTGCGTGAGACATCGACATGGCGATCAAAACGATCGACCCCCAGTTTGCGAAAACCGCCCAGAAGGGCGCGAAATCCAGGGCCAGCGCCACCGCGGCCGCGATTCTCGCAAAGCCGGCCCTGCCGCTGAACCGGATCGTGGTGGGCGACTGCATCGAGTCGATGAACGCCCTGCCGGCCAATTCGGTCGATCTCATCTTCGCCGATCCGCCCTACAACCTGCAGCTCGGCGGCGACCTCACGCGCCCCGACAACAGCCATGTCGATGCCGTGAACAATGAGTGGGACAAGTTCGCGTCCTTCGCCGCCTACGACGAATTCACCCGCGCCTGGCTCAAGGCCGCGCGCCGCATTCTGAAAGACGATGGCGCCATCTGGGTGATCGGCTCGTATCACAACATCTTCCGCGTCGGCGCGGCGATCCAGGATCTCGGCTTCTGGATTCTCAACGACGTCGTGTGGAACAAGGCCAACCCGATGCCCAACTTCAAGGGCACCCGCCTCACCAACGCGCACGAAACGCTGATCTGGGC
>CAZGWV010000149.1:0-6630 GCA_964529555.1 uncultured Rhizobium sp. | reverse complement strand
CTATTCCACCTGCTCGCCATTGGCGGTCAGCGCTGCGCCGCAGAGATAGACCGAGCCGCAGACATAGACGCTCTGGGCGCGTGAAACGCCCATCGCGACGGCTTCTTCAAGGCTGTTGGCCACGGTGACGTTCGCGCCCAGCGTGCGGGCGATGACAGCGACGTGGTTGGGGTCGGCGCCCGGCCCGCCTTCCTGCCCGCCGCTTTCGGCGAGCGGACATGCGATGATCTCGTCCACAGCCGACACAAGCTCGGCCAGCACGCCTTCGATGTCCTTCACCGCCTGGCTCGCAAACACGAGCGCCACGCGCTCGCCCGGCTGTCGCGCCGCGCGGATCGCCACGGCCACAGTCGCCGCGCCGCCCGGATTGTGGGCTGCATCGACCCACACCGACCCCGTTCCCGCCAGCGGACCGGGCTTCAGTTTCTGCAACCGCCCCGGCCACGATACTTCACGCAAGCCAGCGGCCATCGCAGCGGGCGTGATGCGTGGATCGCCCATTGCTTCAAGCGCCGCACAGGCCGCGCCTGCATTCTGCGCCTGATGCCTCCCGCGCAGGCCGAGCCAGGGCGAGCGCACGGTGAGCTTGCGGCTCTCATAGACGAACGCATCGCCTTCCCACCGCGCCTGCCAGTCGTCGCCGGATTCCATCACACGCGCGCCCGTCGTGCGCGCTTCCTCGCGCAGCACGCCGAGCGCAATCGCCGGCTGATCGGAAATGATGGCGGGCACGCCCTCGCGGAATATTCCGGCCTTCAGCCGCGCGATCGCCGCGACGCCCGAAATGCCGAACAGCCCCTCATGGTCGCGGCTGATCGGCGTCACGACGCAGGCCGCAGGCCGTGTCATCACATTGGTTGCGTCGGTCGCTCCGCCCGCGCCGACTTCGATCAGCGAAAGATCGGCGCGATGATGCGCGAACAGGCAGAACGCCGCCGCTGTCAGCGCTTCGAAATAGGTTAGACCCTCCGTTCGCCGCCAGACATCGGCCAGCACATCGGCAAGCTCATCGTCTTCCACCAGCCGCCCTGCAATGCGGATACGCTCGTTGACGCGCGTGAGGTGCGGCGAGGTGAACGCATGTACCTTGAGGCCAGCCGCAGTCGCCATCGCGCGGATGAAGGCCCCGGTCGAGCCCTTGCCGTTCGTGCCTGTGAGATGGATGGCGGGCGCGATGCGATCCTGCGGATCGCCCAACCCGACCAGCGCCTTGCGGATGTGCGCCGTGCCGAACGCCGGAGAGACGCGCCCACCGGACGCCAGCCTGAACCTGTCGAGTTCGGCGCTTACGATGGCGGCGTCAGCCAAGTCGGTCGTATCCTCAAGTCCAGGTCCAGGCATACGGACACACAGGCGCCGCACGCATCAGTCTATTTGGAGGATCGTCCCGCACAAACCCCGTTCCGGCAATTCTGGCCTGTAAACCGGAACACGGCCGCCCGCCCACACCCGCCTCACTTGGCGGCGGCAGCCTCTTCGGCGGCGGCGGCTTTCGAGCGACGGCCACGGGCCGGGGCCATCAGCATGCCAAGCACCGCGCCGATGGTCGGCGTCAGCTCGCGGCGGTGGCAGACGATGTCCACCATCCCGCGCTCGCGCAGGAATTCCGAACGCTGGAAGCCTTCCGGCAGTTTCTCGCGGATCGTCGCCTCGATGACGCGCGGGCCCGTGAAAGCCAGCTGCGCGCCGGGTTCTGCGATCTGCACGTCGCCCAGCATGGCGTAGGACGCCAGCACGCCGCCCGATGTCGGGTCGGACAGGACGACGATGTAGGGAAGCTTCGCGCGCTTCACGTCCTGCACGGCGAGAACCGTGCGCGGCATCTGCATCAGCGCGAAGGAGGATTCCTGCATGCGGGCGCCGCCCGAAGCGGTGACCACGATGAACGCCGCCTTGCGGGCGACGGCGGCTTCCGCCGCCTTGATGAAACCCTCGCCGGCCGCCATGCCGAGCGAACCGCCCATGAAGGCGAAGTCCTGGACGAGGATGACGGCCTTGCGTCCATTGATCTCGCCGTGGGCCGCCGCCATGCAGTCGTCGCGGCCCGTCTTGGCCTTGGCGGTCTTCAGGCGGTCGGTATAGCGCTTGTCGTCCTTGAACTTGAGCGGGTCTTTCTGCACCGGCGGCATCGGAATGTCCGTCCACAGGCCGCCGTCGAACATGTATTCGAAGCGCTGCTCGGGGCTGATGCGCATGTGTGCGCCCGACGGCGTCACCCAATAGGCGCTCTCGAGTTCCTGCCTGTAGACCAGTTCGCCCGTCTTCGGGCATTTGACCCAGAGGCTGTCGCCCTCGGAATCATCCCGCTTGGCGAAGATCGACTTCAGGCCGGGAGGAAGGTTTGTCAGCCAGTTCAATGAACGCTCCGTTCGACGCGCGCCAAAGCTATGGCGTTTGACAGTGACTTAGCAACCACACTTATCCGCTTGACAGATGAGGCAGGATCACCCTGCTCCACCGCCGCGCGGACTTCTTCAACAAGCGCGGACCCCACCACGACTCCATCCGAAATACGTGCAAAAGCAGCGGCTTGTTCCGGCGTGCGCACGCCAAACCCGACAGCCACGGGCAGATTCGAGAGTCGACGGGCCTGGTTTACGCCTGCGGAAATGTCGGCCTCGGCGCCTATTCCGGCGCCGGTCACGCCAGCCACCGAGACATAATAGACGAACCCGGAGGCGCCATCCGCGATGCGCTCCATGCGCGTCTCGGTGGTGGTCGGGGTGGCAAGGCGGATGACCGCGAGGCCATGCGCGGCCAGTTCCTGGCGCAGCGGGGCGTCTTCCTCGGGCGGCAGATCGACAGTGATGACGCCATCGATGCCGGCCTCGGCGGCAGCGCGCGCGAAGGCGGCGTAGCCCATGCGGTGGATCGGATTGGCGTAGCCCATCAGAATCAGCGGCGTCGTCGTATTGGCGGCCCGGAAGCGGCGGGCGATTTCCAGCGTGGAGTTGAGGTTCGCGCCAGCGGCGAGCGCACGCAGGGCTGCCTTCTGGACCGCGGGACCATCGGCCATGGGATCCGTGAAGGGCGCGCCCAACTCGATGATATCGACGCCGGAATCCGCCAGAGCCTTGATATTGCTGAAACTTGTCTCGATATCCGGGTCGCCGGCCATCAGGTAGCCGACAAAAGCGGCCCGTCCCTGCTTTGCACAGGCGGCAAATGTCGCGGCGATCCGGTTAGCGGTCATGGGTTCGGGTTTTTGGGTGTTAGCGCTTCAGGCGGTCAAGACCAAACGCAGGTTCCATTACGCCCGTAAGGGCCGGAAGCAGCGGTAGATACCCCAAATCGGCCTCCCGACCTACCCCCTCCCTGCCGTCTGGCGCGCTTCCCGATGCCGCACCGCAACAAAGGGGGAACGGCACGGCTTGAGGCAATGGCTAGAATTTCCTGAACGATACCAGCAGTCCGCCAGAGTTGGTGTTGAGCGGAAGCTCGGTCTCGAACTCCCTCGGCTTCGAGAAATCGAGATCGAGCACGCGATGCTCGTGCCCGCCGCTTTCGCGGCTGGTTTCGACATGCAGCTTGTACAGGCCCGGCTCGACCGCCGCGCCCGCATCGTCGCTGCCGTCCCAGTAGACCTTGTAGGTTCCCGATCCGCGCGTCGACATCGAACGGCCCGCGAAGAAATTGTCCACCTTTGCGCGATTGAGCCGCCACCAGACATGGTTGCCCTCGTGCCATTCCTTGTAGCGCCCGATCAGCAGCAGCGTGCGCACCGGCTTGCCCGCCATGTCGCTCACCCAGATCACGACATAGGGCGAGCGAAACGCAATTTCGCGCCGCATATCCTTCGGCGGGGCATTGAACGTGATGTCGGCATACCAGCCCTGACTCCACAGCGACGGCGCTCCCTGCCCCGGCTGTGGCTGCGGCGCATACTCGACCCAGTGCGGCTGCGCGCCGCCGAGCCAGCGCGCGCCGTTGATTCCCGTCACGCGCGCCGAAAGACCGGGCATCTGCGCGATCATCTTCTCCGCAGCTTCGGGTTCCATCACCAACATCGCTGTCGCAAGCGCATCGGCCTCCATCGCGCCGGGAGCAACTGCGGTCGCCGACCGCTTGTGCGCAACAGGCCAGCCATTGCGCGGATCGAGCGTCGCGCTGCGTACCTCGCCTTCGGCGCCCATATCGCGCGGCCCGCACCCGGAAGTCGCAACCGCCATATCGTGAAGCGCCAGCTCTCCCACCGTCGCCGCATTGTCGAACGTGGACAGCGGATCAGGAACGCCGACGCTCCAGCGCCCGCCCAACGGCCCCGCACCCGCGCAACGTATATCGCCGCCGATATCGACCATAACGCCCGCGATGCCGCACACGCCCATCGCGGCCGCCAGTGCACGATCGACAATGTAGCCCTTGGCGATCCCATCGAGATCGAAGCGCACGACGTCCGGCCGCGCAATCGTGCGCGATGTCGCCTCCAGCACCACGTCTGCCGCGCCAATCGCATGCGCCAGCGCAGCCGCCTCATCCCGGCCCGGCATCCCCATGCGCCAGCGATCCAGCAACAGGCCGAGCCGTCCGCTCACCGCTCCGCCGCTGTGTGCGCGCCAACGCTCGGATGCTGCCACCACCGCAAAGAGATCGGCCGACGCCGCGAACCGCCCAGCCCGGTTCAGCCGCGAGATTTCGCTCGACGGGTCGCGCCAGTTGAACACCGCATCCAGCCGGTCGATTTCCGCCCGCGCCGCACACGCAGCCGCGTAAGCATCCGCCTGCGCAGCGGCCATAACGGTCACGTTGAGCCGTGTACCCAGCACGCAGGGATCATGGAATGCGAAAGCGCTTTGAACGCCATGCGCCGCCATCGCCGGCGCGGGCGTCGCGGCTTCCGCCACAGGCAGGGCTGGCTGGCCGTCAGCAGGCAACATGCGCGCCTACAACATCGCCGCGCCGTCGAATTTCTCGATCACCAGCTTGTCGAGGTCGATGTCGGGCACGCAGCGCAGGTTCACCGCCACCATCGGCTTGCCGTCCGGCGCGACGCCGCCGCCGTGGGTCGCGATCCCGCAATTGGCGCAGAAGTAGTGATTGATGGCCTGCCTGTTGAACAGGTAGACCGACACATCCTTCTGCGGCGTCTTCAGCTTGAAATGCTCGGGCGTCGTGAAGGCCAGCATGTGGCCGGCGCGGCGGCAGTAGGAGCAATTGCATACCATCGCGCCGCCGAAATTGCCCTCGACCTCGAAGGCAACCTGCCCGCAATGGCACGATCCGGGATGTGTGGTCATAAGATGCTCCGTTTGACCAGCAATTCATGCCCGCCCGGCGCAGAGAAGGAAAGACCGTGCGTGCTTAACCGCGATGGCCCGGCAAACCTATGAACACGGGCGGCCCCTCGCCGGGATTGGCGCAGTCGATGTGCGACGGGTCCAGCGTGAAACGAAGTGCGGGCTTCAGCCTGATCCGCGCCGTCCTGCCGTCATCCCATACGCTGAACGAAATCTGCAGGCATCGCTGCGGACCTGTCGTCGTCCGCAGCAAAGTCACCCCCGGCTCTGCCGGCCATTGCGATTGCCAGCCACGCGCTTTCAACACGCTGACATAGGCATCCCGAATGGCGTCCGAGTCGGCCTTGCCATCATTGCCGCCGATGATCACGCAGGCCGAGCGCGCCGTATCTGTTGCACAATCCGGGGCCAGCGCATGGCCCGGCCACAGCGGCAACCCGAGAACACCCGGAAGGATCACCCGCCCGGCATCCGCCATGCGCGAGGACACCCTTGGCGGGCCAGAGTCCGGCGCCTCGCCCTGCCGCACCATCATTGCGCATCCAGAGGCGGCGAGCATCGCGATACAGGCCAGCCAGCCGATCGCCATTCTGGTTTGCATCGTCATCCCGCCCCCGCGCCCGGCCGCCGCCTAGATCTTCATGCCCAGATGTCCGGCAACCGAGAAGATGTCCTTGTCGCCCCGGCCGCACATATTCATCACGATGAGCCCGTCCTTGCCCAACTCCTTCGCGATATCGCCGACACGCGCCAGCGCGTGTGCGGGCTCCAGCGCAGGGATGATGCCTTCGAGTTTTGTGCAGAGTTGGAAGGCATCGAGCGCTTCCTGGTCGGTGCAGGTGCGGTATTCGGCGCGTCCGGTTTCGTGCAGGAAGGCGTGCTCGGGGCCGATGCCGGGATAGTCGAGGCCGGCGGAGATCGAGTGCGCATCGATGATCTGGCCGTCCTTGTCCTGCAGCAGGTAGGTGCGGTTGCCATGCAGGATGCCGGGCTGGCCGCCCGAGAGCGAAGCCGCATGCATCGGCGTATCGACGCCATGCCCGCCCGCTTCGACGCCGATCATCCTGACGCCCTCGTCTTCGAGGAAGGGATGGAACAGGCCGATGGCGTTCGATCCGCCGCCGATGGCGGCGACCAGAGCATCCGGCAGGCGGCCCTCCTGCTTCAATATCTGCTCGCGCGCCTCGCGCCCGATCACGCTCTGGAAGTCGCGCACCAGCATCGGATAGGGATGCGGGCCCGCCGCCGTGCCGATGACGTAGAACGTGTTCGCGACATTCGTCACCCAGTCGCGCAGCGCCTCGTTCATCGCATCCTTCAGCGTGCCCGTGCCCGAGGACACCGGCACGATCTCGGCGCCGAGCAGGCGCATGCGGAACACGTTCGGCTTCTG
>CAZGWV010000148.1:4535-6683 GCA_964529555.1 uncultured Rhizobium sp. | reverse complement strand
GGTGAACGTACCTCTGGTGGACCTGTCGTGGCGCCAGCCGCGTAGCAGGGTAGCTATGTACGGACAAGATAACCGCTGAAAGCATCTAAGCGGGAAACTTACCTCAAAACCAGGTCTCCCTGAGAGCCGTGATAGACCATCACGTCGATAGGCCAGGTGTGGAAGATCCGTGAGGATTGCAGCTTACTGGTACTAATTGCTCGATAGGCTTGAGCACTCTCTAAACCCATACGTGGCGACGAGCATGTCGCCTTGAAGTTCAACACTGGACAGCTCATCAGCGGTCCGGTCGAGAACCAGATACTTCTCGTTAGACGATAGTTGTTGTGCATTTGGCTTTGTTGACCTGGTGGTTCTGGCGGGGGTTCCCCACCCGATCCCATTCCGAACTCGGTCGTTAAGTCCCCCAGCGCCAATGGTACTGTGTCTTAAGGCACGGGAGAGTAGGTCGCTGCCAGGTCTACCAAGCCAAATGCCCGCCGCTCCTTTATGAGCGGGGCCTCTTTCATAATTTCGCTTCCTTCCCGGAAGCGAACGCGCGGCTCGGCCGGTCGTGTGGACGTGTCCACTCGGCCGATAGGGCCGCGAAGTCGTTTCTGGGCTTGCCTTTCTTCGGCGGGCTCCAGCGGCGGCAAGGGATCTGCCGGGCGTATCGGACGCTGGCAGGACATCGGTGACGCGGGGTGGAGCAGTCCGGTAGCTCGTCAGGCTCATAACCTGAAGGTCCCAGGTTCAAATCCTGGCCCCGCACCCAAAGAGCAGAACAGCCCCGCGATTACTCGCGGGGCTGTTTTCGTTTGTGCGTCGCGCGATCTATCTTCACGGTATGACGCTCAAGTCCGTTCTCGCCACACACGCATCTCATCGCGACGACATTGCGGATCTCGTCACGCGCCGCCCCGTGCCCGGCCCGCGCGTGCAGCAGGTCGATCCGTTCCTGTTTCTCAACCATCACGGCCCGCAGACGTACCCGCGCGGAAATCGCGGACTGCCTTTCGGACCGCACCCGCATCGCGGCTTTGAAACGGTAACCTTCATTCTGGAAGGCGAGCTGATGCACCGCGACTCTGCGGGGTATGAGAGCGTCATCCGCGCCGGCGGCGTTCAGTGGATGACGGCGGGCTCCGGCCTTGTCCACGCGGAGCTCTCGCCCGAAACGTTCAGGCGCGAAGGCGGCCCGCTCGAAATTCTCCAGCTGTGGGTGAACCTGCCAGCGCGACTCAAATTCACGCCGCCGCGCTATCAGGGGTTGCAGGCCGATGCGATCCCGCAGATCGAAATCGCGAACGGCCTCGCGCGCATGAGCCTCATCGCGGGCGAATGGGGCGGGGTGAAGGGGCCGGTGGAATCGATCACCGGCAACTTCATGTCCACGATCGAAGCCTCCCCCGGCGCGCGCATCGATGCCGCCGGTCTCGCTGGCCGCAGCGTGTTCTTCTATGTCGTGTCAGGGCAGGTGCGCGTGAACGGCCGCGAGGTCGCGCAGCACACGCTCGCCGAATGCGACATCACAGGCGACGCGCTTGAGATCGAAACGCAGACTGCCGCCCGCGTCCTCTTCGGCCACGGCGTCCCCATCAACGAACCCGTCATCGCCCACGGTCCCTTCGTGATGAACACGGTGGATGAAATCCGGCAGGCCATCGCCGACTATCAGGCCGGCAAGTTCGGCTTCGTCGCGGGGTAGGAAAGCCCGGCCCCTCGTGGTTCGACGGACGCGATGAGGTACTGCCCACATCACCTCTGCTCACCATGAGGGACCTCTCGCTTCCATCCTGGTTGTGGCCTGAGCCCTCATGGTGAGCAGTAGCGATGCGCCAAGCATCGCCACGTCCGTCGAACCAGAGGGCGGGCTTGCACACCCTCTCAACCTCGTGACTCAACACCACACCCGCGCACACTTCTCTCCACGCAGAACACCCGTTACAGTCGCAATATCGAACGGAGCCAAACGTGCTGATCTGGATGCGGCGAGTGGGAGCAAGGCTGGGCGCACTCGCGCTCGTCGCCCTGTTCATGCGCGCTGTCCTGCCAGCGGGCTACATGCTGGCCGAGGCCGACACGGGCGGCGCCCGCTATGTCACCATGCAGGTCTGCGACGGTCACGGCGCCGCCGCCACGCTGCTCAATCTCGATACGGGCGAGGAA
>CAZGWV010000148.1:0-4435 GCA_964529555.1 uncultured Rhizobium sp. | reverse complement strand
CTCGCCGCGCGTGGTTCGCCCGCGCGCGCATCGCTGTCATCGATCGGGACTCATTCCACTCATGCATTCCAACGTATTGCGCGCGGCCGTTTCGGCGCCTGCGCTCCTTCTCGCCATGTCTCTTTGCGCGCCGGCCTTCGCCCAACCTTCGGCATTTCTGGCCGGACCATCCGACCAGCGCCAGGACCGCGACACCGTCATCGTCACCGCCAAGGCCGACCCGGAAGACCCGCCCGTCGTCGCCGAGGCGCGCGAGCGCCTGTCGGAAACGCCCGGCGCCGTCGCCATCGTCTCCGCTGAAAGCTATTCCGGCCGCCGCGCCGTCGGCCTCGTGGACATGCTGCGCGACGTGCCCGGCGTCTATATCCAGAAGAAATGGGGCGGCGACACGCGCCTCTCCATCCGCGGCTCGGGCATCGGCAACAACGTCCACTTGCGCGGAACGCTGATCGCGCAGGACGGCATCCCGCTCAACGAGGCGGACGGCTTCGGCGACACGCAACTCGTGGACCCGTTCCTCGCGCGCTACACGGAAGTCTACAAGGGCGGCAACGCCATGCGCTATGGCGGCGCGCTGCTTGGCGGCGCGATCAACATGATCACCCCGAATGGCAAGACCGCGCCGGAGCAGGGCGTGTTGCGCATCGAAGCCGGCGATTACGGCACGCTGCGCGGCCATGCCAGCACGGGCGGCCAGTTCGGCGCATGGGACGCCTTCGGCGCCGTCTCCGGCTACCAGACGGATGGCTGGCGCCAGCAGAGCGAAGGCCAATGGCAGTTCGCCTCGGGCAATCTCGGCTACACGTTCGGTGACGATCAGGAAGTCCGCGCTTACGTCTCGGGCGGATACATCCACCAGCAGATTCCAGGCTCGCTCTCTCTGGCGCAGGCGCTCGGCTCTCCCGAACTCGCCAACCCCGCCAACGTCACGCTGAACTACCAGCGCGATCAGGCGGTCCAGCGTGCAGCGCTGCAAACGCGCTGGCGCTTCGACGCCAACACCGTCTTCGAAGGCGGCGTCTACGCCACGCATAAGGAACTCGATCACCCGATCTTCGCCGTCATCCACCAGGTCAGCGACAACTGGGGCGCCTTCGGCCGCGTCGACTGGACCGGCGAAGTCTTCGGCATGAACGCAGACCTGTTCTATGGCCTGTCATACCGCGCAGGCGAGAACGACGCGAAGCAATGGCAAAACTTCGCCGGCTCGCGCGGCGCGCTCACCGCGCAAAGCTATCAGGACGCAACCGGCCTCGACGTGTTCGCGGAGGGCAGGCTGTTCGTGATGGACGGCTTCGCGCTCGTCGCCGGCGGCTCCTACGGCCGCGCCGAACGCGACTACACCAGCGCCGCCCCCAGCGCGCCCTTCGCGCTGAGCAAAACGTATGACTGGTTCGCCCCGCGTGTCGGCTTCCTCTGGCAGAATGACGATGGCGTGCAGGTCTATGGCAACGTCACGCGCTCGGTCGAGCCGCCGAACTTCAGCGCCCTCGCGCCCACCACGGGCGGTTTCCAGCCGCTGCAGGAGCAGGACGCCGTAACCGCCGAGATCGGCACGCGCGGCCGCGCCGGCGCTTTCGTCTGGGATGTCGCGCTCTATCGCGCCGAGATCGACAACGAATTGCTGACCTACTCGGTGAACCCGTCGCTCGGCATTCCCGCCGCCACGTTCAACGCGCTCGACGGCACGATGCACCAGGGCCTCGAAGCGGGTCTCGACTGGCAGATCATGGACGGCCTGCGCCTGCGCCAGACCTATATGTGGTCCGACTTCCGCTTCACCGACGACCGGCAGTACGGCGACAATGCGCTGCCCATCGTGCCCGAGCATTTCTACCGGGCCGAGCTGCGCGGAACGTGGGGTGATTTCTGGTTCGCGCCCTCGCTCGAATGGCAGCTCTCGGATGCGTGGACCGACTACGCCAACACGTTCGAGGCGGGCTCCTACGGCATCTTCAATCTCAACATGGGCTACACGTTCGACAACGGCCCGATGGTCTTCCTCGATATCCGCAACATTCTCGACGAGGATTACATCTCCAACTTCTCGCCCGTCGTGAACTGGAACGCCGCCACCGCCGCGCAGCGCAACATCTTCTTCCCCGGAGATCGGCGCTCCGTCTACGGCGGCGTCGCGTTCACGTTCTAAGGGGGCGGCAATGGCGCGCGCGGTCGAACAACGTGAGACTGAAGGCCGGGGCAGTCTCTATCGCATGCTCTGGCGCTGGCATTTCTATGCCGGCCTCATCTGCATCCCCTTCGTCATCTGGCTGTCGATAACGGGATCGATCTACCTGTTCCGGCCGCAGATCGATGCGTGGATCGATCGCGACGTCGCCGCGCTTCAACGCACGGGGGACGCCGCCACCCAGCAGGAACTCGTCGCGGCGGCCACCGCCGCCGTGCCGGGCTCCACTTTCGCGGGCCTCATGCTGCCCGAGCAGGCCGATCAGGCCGCGCGCGTGCTGGTGTCCGACAAGGGCGTCAGCACGCGCGTCTACCTGCATCCCGATACGATGGAAGTCCTCAAGACGGTGGAGGAAGGCTCCACCTGGGATCGCTGGATATTCAAACTCCACGGCGAACTCATGCTGGGCGCGCCGGGCTCCATCATGGTGGAGCTGGCCGCCTCGTGGGCCATCGTAATGATCCTCACCGGGCTTTATCTCTGGTGGCCGCGCAATGCGAAGGGCGTCGCCGGCGTGCTCTATCCGCGCATCGGCCAAGGCGCGAAACGCTTCTGGCGGGATCTCCATGCCGTCGTCGGTGTCTGGGTGTCCGCATGGGCGTTGATCCTGCTGGCCAGCGGCATGCCGTGGGCGCTTGTCTGGGGCAACACCTTCAAGATGGTGCGCGAGGCCACAGGCACGGCCGCCATCACGCAGGATTGGACCATCGGCCCGGTAAACGAGCACGCCGGCCACGAAGGCGGCGGGCAGGATGCGCCCATCGATCACTCCGCCCACGGCGGCCCCACGCTCGATCAGGTCTACGCCGCCGCACGGGCGCAGAACCTCGCCGCGCCCGTCATCCTGACGCCGCCGACAAAATCCTCGAACTACTGGTGGGCCAAATCCAACGCGCCCAACCGCCCGCAACAGCAGAGCGTCGCCTTCGACCCGATGACCGGCGCTGAAGTCAGCCGCGAGGTTTTCGAGAAGAAGCACATCATCGACCAGATCGTCGGCATCGGCATCGCAGCGCACGAAGGCCAGCTGTTCGGCCCGCTCAACCAGGCCATCGGCGTGCTGACCGCGGCGGGCCTCGTCACCCTCTGCATCAGCGCCTTCGTCATGTGGCGCAGGCGAGCCCCCGCCGGCCTGCTCGGCGCCCCGCCGCCCATACCGGACGCGCGCCTCGGCTGGGGTCTGGCCGCCATCATCGTGATCGCGGGTGTCCTGCTTCCCGTGCTGGGCGCCAGCCTGATCGTGATCGCCATTCTGGAGCGCGGCCTGCTGAGACATTGGCCAGCCGCTCGCCGGTGGTTGGGATTGGCGGGCTGAAGGTCCGGCGTCCGGGAACCCGGCGGTCGATTGCAATCCGGGCAAGGAAACGCCCTGGCCCATCGTCGAGGCGCCGGCGGGGCGATATCGCCCCCGGATTCGCGGATCGGCCTGTTTTTCCCAAGCCTGTCGACGAATCCCGGCTCAAAATCTTCCTGGAAGCCCTGAAACCGGCATGATCTGTCGCTAGTCCGACGGAAACCGGCGCATGCCGGGTTAAACTGGCAGCGTGCCCGGTGCGTACAGGCGCCGGGAACGTAGCGGACTTGGGGCGCTTTCCCCCTTGTAAGGCGGGGCATTATCGAATATCGATAACCTGGGTGTCAGGGCCCCTCGAAAATCAAGTTGGTCTCCAGAAGGGATCCGAGGATGAGCCTTGCGCTCTCGACGCTGCTCTATGAGTGGCGCCGCTATCTGGCGGCGGTCATCGCGCTGGCGCTCGCCGGCGTGCTCATGCTGGCGCTCAGCGCCATGTTCATCGGCATCATGCAGTCGTTCACCGCGTCTGTGGATAAGTCCCGTGGCCAGATCATCATCCTGTCCGCCAGCGCGAGTTCGCTGGGCGGCCCCGGCGGCGGCGGCGGCGCGCTGCCCAAGCGCGTGGTCCCGCTGATCTATCGCCATCCCGACGTGGTCGAGGTGCAGGACCTGCCGGGCAATTTCGGCATGTTCTACGGCCCCGGCCAGCAGCAGGCCTCCCCCACCAACGTCATGGTCATCGACACCACGCCCAACGGCGTCACGCTGCCGATCGACTTCACCGACGAGATGCGCCGCGCGATCGAGGCGCCCTATGCGGTCGGCGTCGATATCTCCGCGGTGAAACAGCTCGGCGTGAAGCTGGGCGATCAGGCGACGCTCAGCGGCCGCACGGTCACAGTCGCACTCATCATGGAAGGCTACGCCAACAGCCAGTTCCCCAACCTCGTCAT
>CAZGWV010000147.1:0-6687 GCA_964529555.1 uncultured Rhizobium sp. | reverse complement strand
CGTACTTAGGGGGCGGACAGGTGGGGGTCTCTGTCGGTACGCCGGGCAGCCAGCGATCGCCTCGTTTGCAGGCGCCTCCAGGCGCCTAAACCGCGCGCCCAGTTCCACGTCATCGGCTCGCTGGTCATTTCAACGTCCGCGCATAAAGCGCCAGCACGCGCTGCCAGACCTGTTCCGCGCCGGCCTTGTGATAAGCGCGGCGCTCGGGAAAGCCGAAGCCGTGATCGGTGCCGGGATACTGCTCCACCTCGCCATGCGCGCCGGCAAGGTCGCGCTTCAACTGGTCCACCATCGCCTGCGGCGCCCAGTGATCGCGCTCGGCGCAGGCGAAATAGAACTCCGCAGGCGACCGCTTGGCGACAAGATGCGGGCTGGTTTCCTCGTCCGTCACCAGCCGCACGCCATAGATCGACGCCGTCGCCTTCACCCTGTCCGGCCGGCTTCCGGCGGCGCACACGGCAAATCGCCCGCTCATGCAGTACCCGATCGTGCCGACCGACCTGGCGTTGGCCGCCGCATCCCCGTCGGCAGAAGCGATCATGGCGTCCACATCCGACAGCACCATCGGAATGCTCAGCGTCCCCATCAGGTCGGCCATGCGCTTCCGCCAGGGACTGTCCGGCTCATACTCGATGGCGCCGATCTCCATAACGCCTTCACGATAATAGAGATTGGGCAGCATCACGTAGTAGCCGGAGGTCGCAAACCGCCGGGCCATGTCGCGCAATTCCTCGCGGATGGCGGGGGCGTCCATCAGGAAAACGATCACCGGAAACGGTCCGCCGCGGTCAGGATGAACAATGAAGGTCGAGCAGGTTCCGTCCCGCGTCTGGATGTCAGTCTGGCGTTCGATCATCAGGTCCTCCCCCGTCACACAGGCCATCGCACGGGCGGGCAGACTGTCGCCTGTCATGGAAATTTCGCAATCCTGCTTGCTGCGTGCGGGTTTCCCGGCCTAGTTATTCGTCCGGCAGGGAAGGGGCCCCGATGAAGCCGAAGGCCGAGGCCGGAACTTACGCCGTCATGGCGGTTGGACTTGCAGTGCTGGTCGCTTGCGCCGGCGCTGTCGCCCCGCCGTCCACGCCCGCCGCCCTGACCGCCACCGCGACCCCCGCCCCCGCCGGAGAGCGTCCCGCAGGCTTCCTCACGCCCGCATCGCGCCCGGACGCGGTCGCCACCATTCCGGCCTCCCCGAAAGAGGGCGACGATCGCAACACGCTCGACTGGAAAATCTTCCGCGAAACCCGCGCCCTCGAAGGCGGCGACCGCTGGAAACTCGCGCAGGCCGACGACAGCTATCGCCCGGCCTATCTGCTCAGCGCCTTCTCCTGCGCCGCCGGCGTCAATCTCACGCCCGAGAATTCGCCCGCGCTTGCAACCATCCTCGGCCGCACGACCATCGATGCGGGCCTTGCCGCCGAAAGCGCCAAGCAGCTCTACAAGCGCACGCGCCCGTACCTGCACAATGAGGGCGATATCTGCATCGCCCGCTCCGCCGGCCTCGACGCCAGCTTCGACTATCCCTCGGGCCATAGCTCGCTCGGCTGGATGGCGGGCCTCGTCATCGCCCAGCTCGCGCCTGACAACGCCAGTGCGATTCTCGCGCGGGGCCGGGCCTATGGCGAAAGCCGCGTCGTCTGCGGCATGCACAATATGAGCGCGGTCGAAGCTGCGCGCACGAACGCCGCCGGCGTCTACGCCGCGCTGCAGGGGTCGCCCGAATTCGTCGCCGCCATGGCCATCGCCCGCAAGGAGATGGACGCCGCCCGCGCCACCGGCACGGCGCCGGATACAGCCATGTGCGCCAAGGAAGCGGAACTCGTGAAGCCGCTCCCCGTGAACTGACGGCAATCCGTCAGGGCGCTGCTATACGCGATCTTGCAGTCCTTGCCTTGGCGCTCCGGCGCGGCGCGGCATAGGATGTGGCGGGGCGCGCGGCAGGTTCGGAAGGGCTGACATGATCCGTTTGAGGTATTGCGCCGCGGCGCTCGTCCTGCTGGCCGGCGCCTGCACGGGCGAGACGCCCAAGCCGCCGCCAAGCGCGGATGCCACGCGGCTGACCAGGGTTTGCGTCGAGGAGGGCGGCGACCAGGCCCTCTGCGATTGCCAGGGCGTGACCCTCGACGACCTGCGCGCCTCGGGCGCCTATAACGAGGACGTGCTGCAGGCGTATGTCCTGTCGCAGGAAGGCAACAATGAAGGCGCGGATGAGCTGATGGCGAACGTATCGTCACGGGATTTCTTCGAAGGGCTTTCCAGCGTCGGCAAGGCGATGCAGGAGTGCGTGAAGCCAAGCTGATCCCGGTCACGGGGCAGGGCGGGTCATTGAGACAGGTTTGGGCTCGCCATGCGGCGCGTAGTGGCATCCACCCTCGGATTGATCGCCCTTCTCGGGGCCTGCGACGCTGTCGAAGCCAGCCGCAAGACGATCGAGCAGACCTGCCTCGCCAACGGCGAGCCGCAGGACGTCTGCTCCTGCCTCGCGCGGGAATCAGCCGAGCGCCTCGATCCGGCGGTGCTCGACATCATGGTGATCGGCGCGAAGGGCCAGCCGCGCGATGCGTCCAGCAAGGCCCGCGCGCTGGATGCGCCGCTCCGCTCGCAACTTGCGATGGACGTGCCCGCCATCATGGTCGAGTGCGGCGCCTCCGCGAACTAGCCTCTCGCCGTGGCGTCCACCGGAAGCCCGCCCGTCTGGCGCAGGGCCTCCCAGAGCGCCATGCCCGCCGTCATGGCGACGTTGAGCGAGCGCAGACCTTCCGTGAGCGGAATTCTGACCAGGGCGTCGGCCGTCCTGTGAATATCTTCCGGCGCCCCGGCTGATTCCCGGCCCATCAGCAGGCAATCGGTCGCATCGAAGCGAAATCGGTCGAGCCTTTCCCCGCCCCTGGTTGTCAGAAGGATAATCCTGCGCCCGGCCAGCTCCGGCGAGTCGCGGAAGGCGGTCCACCCGGAATGCCGCGTAATCCGCGCGTTTTCATCATAGTCCATGGCCGTCCGGCGCAGCGCGCGGTCGGTCAGGGGGAAGCCGCACGGCTCGATGATGTCGAGTGCGACGCCAAGGCACGCCGCAAGTCGGATATTTGCCCCAAGATTCTGGGGGATGTCAGGTTGAAAGAGGGCGAGTCGCACTTTAGACGGGTCCGTCACAACTGGGGCAATCTTGCGACACCACGCCACCTAGGGGGCCGGCCCCCCTGCGGCGATAAGGCGTTGAAAGCCCCGGATAGCATGGGAGACTCGTGTGTCGGAACACGGTTCCAAGAGCGCCACGTCGAACGAAGCTCCTGCCGGAGAGACGCGCCGCGATTTCATCCACATTGCCGCAGCCTCGGTTGCGGCCGGCGGCGTCGCCGCGGTCGCATGGCCGTTCGTGCAGCAACTCGGGCCGGCTGCCGACACCAAGGCCGCATCCAGCGCCGAGGTTGACGTCAGCAAGGTCGTCGAGGGCAGCGAGATCCGCGTGCTGATCGGCGGCATGCCCTTCTTCGTGCGCCACCGCACCCCGGCCGAGATCGCCCGCGCCGCGGAAGACGACAAGGCCCCGATGATCGATCCGGCGACGGACGAATCCCGTCTCGTGAAGATGGGAGACGGCTCGTACAACAAGAAGATTCTCGTCACCTCCGGCCTCTGCACCCATCTGGGGTGCGTGCCGGTCGGTCCTGCCCAGGGCTCGGTGGGGGAATTCGGCGGGTGGTACTGCCCCTGCCACGGCTCGCACTACGATACTTCGGGAAGGATCCGCAAAGGTCCGGCGCCCAAGAACCTGCCGATTCCGAAGTACGAGTATGCGTCGCCTACCATGATCAAGATTTCGCTGTAAGGCCGAGGGACAGGGCTCATGAGCGGACCATCGACCTACGAACCGAAAACCGGCTTCACCAAGTGGCTTGATCAGCGCCTGCCGATCATCCGCTTCAACCATGATCTTATGGAGTTCCCGACTCCGAAGAACCTCAACTACTGGTGGACCTTCGGCGGCATCCTCGCCATCTGCCTCGGCGTGCAGATCGTCACGGGCATCGTGCTGGCCATGCACTATGTCGCCTCGACGGACGACGCCTTCGCCTCGGTCGAACGCATCATGCGCGACATCGACTATGGCTGGCTGATCCGAAACATCCACGCCAACGGCGCGTCGATGTTCTTCCTCGCCGTCTACATCCACATGTTCCGCGGCCTCTATTACGGCTCGTACAAGGCTCCGCGCGAGGTGATCTGGATCCTCGGCGTGGTGATCTACCTGCTGATGATGGGCACGGCGTTCATGGGGTATGTTCTGCCCTGGGGCCAGATGTCGTTCCACGGCTCGGCGGTCATCACCAACCTGATCGGCGCCATCCCGCTGGTCGGCGAACCGATCAAGACCTACCTGATGGGCGGTCCGGCCATCGGCGATCCGACGCTCAACCGCTTCTTCTCGCTGCACTACCTGCTGCCGTTCGTCATCGCCGGCGTCGTGGTGCTGCACATCTGGGCGCTGCATGTTCCGGGCAACAACAACCCGACGGGCGTTTCCGTGAAGAACGTCAAGAAAGACACCCTCCCGTTCCACCCGTACTACACGGTGAAGGACGGCTTCGCGATCGTGGTGTTCTTCATCCTGTTCGCCTACTTCGTCTTCTACGCTCCGAACGCGCTCGGCCACGCCGACAACTCGGTCGAGGCCAACCCGCTGCAGACGCCGGCGCACATCGTGCCGGAATGGTATCTGCTGCCGTTCTACGCGATCCTGCGCGCCATCAACTTCAGCGTCGGCCCGATCGAGGCCAAGCTGCTGGGCGTCATCGCGATGTTCGGCTCCATCGGCATCCTCTTCGTGGTGCCGTGGCTGGATACCTCCAAGGTCCGCTCGATGCGCTATCGCCCGATCGCGAAGCAGCTCTTCGTGTTGTTCGTTGTCGCCAGCGTCGGCCTCGGCTTCTGCGGCGCGAACGACCCGGACAAGTTCGTCTTCAAGTTCGGCGCCGACCAGCTCCACCTGACCTACTCTGACGCCAACGGCGTGCGCGCTCGCGAACTCGTCCGCGACGCGGGCGTCGCGGCGCCCGACAACGTCCGCTCATGGGCCAGCTTCGAGGAAGCGCTCGCTTTCAAGAAGACGCTGCCTGCCGCCTCGAACCCGGCCTTCGAAGTCACCGAATCAGGCTTCAAATGGCTGTGGCTCTCGCAGACCCTGGCTGCGTACTATTTCCTTTACTTCCTGGTGTTCCTGCCGCTGCTCGGCATCATCGAGAAGCCCAAGCCCCGTCCGCCTTCAATCGCTGACAGCGTGCGCAAGAAACATGGATCGGCTGCCGCCGACGCCGTGAATCCCGCGCCCGTGGCCGCGGAATAGGGAGAGAGACATGCGTTTCGCCAAACTCGCCCTTACCAGCTTCGCGGCCCTCGGCATCGCCGCCTTCGGCGTGTCGGCCATTGCCCAGCAACAGCCGGCGACCCCGCCGGTCGAGCAGCCCGCAACGGCGCCGGCCACGCCCGTAACCGTCGCGCCGGAAGGCGCACCGGCTGCCACGCCGGATGCTGCCGCTGCTCCGGTTGAGCCCGCTCCTGTCGCCGCCCCGCCTGCTGCGGCCCCCGCCGCCAGCCATGCGCCGGCCGGCGACCACGGTGAAGAACATGCCGGCGGCGATCATCACGAACTGACGCCCAAGGGCGGCTGGACGCATGACGGCGCCTTCGGCACGTTCGACGTCAACGCGATGCAGCGCGGCTTCAAGGTCTACAAGGCCATCTGCTCGTCCTGCCACGGCATGAAGCTGCTCTCGTTCCGCAACCTCGGCGACGTCGGCGGCCCGTTCTACGATGCGCGTTATCCGAACCCGAACGACAACCCGGTCGTGAAGAAGCTCGCCAGCGAGTTCATGGTCACGAAGGAAGACCCGGATTCGGGCGCCATGGTCGCCATGCCGGGCATCCCGGCTGACGCCTTCCCGTCGCCCTACGCCAACGCCACGGCTGCGGCTGTCGCCAATGGCGGCGCCGTTCCGCCGGACCTGTCGGTCATCGTCAAGGCGCGCAATGGCGGCGCGGGCTATGTCTACTCGCTCCTGCAGGGCTATGTCGCGCCGCCGCAAGGCCTGGTCGTCAGCGCCGGCCAGAACTACAACGCCTTCTTCCACGGCGACACGGCCAGCCAGTGGGTCGACAAGGACCCGCGCCAGAAGCCGCCGGGCGGCTTCCTTGCGATGTCCCCGCCGCTGCAGCAGTTCGACATCCGCCTCCAGCGCGATTGCGTTGAAGGCGCGCATGGCGGCGCGGCTTGCGACGTCAACACGTTCGACGACGGCAAGCCGACCACGATCGAACAGCAGGCGCATGACGTCGCCGTATTCCTCGCCTGGGCCAGCGACCCGCGCACGGAAGCCCGCAAGCAACTCGGCGCCGCAGTGATCCCGTTCCTCTTCCTGCTCGCCGTCCTGGTGTTCCTGTCCTACCGCCGCATCTGGCGGAACGTCGAACACTAGACCCGGCTGACCGGCGCGCGCGGCCTCAACGGGCCGCGCGCAGCCGCAGCTCATCCCCCCAATCGTCTCGAAGATACGCCGCAAGGCGTATTCCGGGATCCGCGCCGTCCTTCGGGGCTGTTGGACAGAGCGGATCCCGGATCGGGGGATTTGTGTGTTTCCGGGCGTCTCACTCATCACCGTTCGTCAGGATGAGCGGCGTTTGGCCTTGTCGGAT
>CAZGWV010000146.1:4592-6731 GCA_964529555.1 uncultured Rhizobium sp. | reverse complement strand
CCACGACGATGGTGTACTCAAGCGCGCCGCGCTCTTCGAGCGACTTCACGACCTGCGCCACCGTCGAGCGCTTCTGACCGACGACGACGTAGATGCAGTAGAGCTTCTCGCTCTCATTGCCGCGCGCGTTGATGGCTTTCTGGTTGAGGATGGTGTCGATGGCCACGGCGGTCTTGCCGGTCTGGCGGTCGCCGATGATGAGTTCGCGCTGGCCGCGGCCGATCGGAACCAGCGTGTCGATGGCCTTGATGCCCGTCGACATCGGCTCATGCACCGATTTGCGCGGCAGGATGCCCGGCGCCTTCACATCGACGCGGTTGCGGCTTGCAATGTCGGTCAGCGGGCCCTTGCCGTCGATCGGCTCGCCGAGAGCGTCGACCACGCGGCCGAGCAGACCCTTGCCAACCGGGGCGGCCACGATCTCCTGCGTCCGCTTGACGTTGTCGCCTTCCTTGATCGAGCGGTCGTCGCCGAAGATCACGACGCCGACATTGTCGCGCTCGAGGTTGAGGGCCATGCCCTTAACGCCGCTTTCAAACTGCACCATCTCGCCGGCCTGGACGCTGTCGAGGCCGTGCACGCGGGCGATACCGTCGCCCACCGACAGCACCTGTCCAACGTCGGAAACTTCGGCGTCGGCGCCGAAGTTCTTGATTTGCGACTTGAGGATCTCGGAGATCTCTGCGGCGCGGATATCCATGAGGCTAGGCCCCCTTCATAAGGTTCGTCAGGTTGTTCAGTTTCGTGCGGATCGAGGCGTCGACGAGCTTCGATCCGATCTTGAGCTGCAGGCCGCCGATCAGGGCGGGGTCGACCTCGACCTCCACCGCCACGGTGCGGCCCAGCGATTTCGACACGGCGGATTCGAGATCCAGCGTCTGTTCTTTCGTGATCTGTTTCGCGACCCGCGCCACGACGCGGCTCGATCCGCGATGCTTGGCGGCTTTCTCCGCGAACGCCCGCGCCATGCCCGGAATGTCGCCCGCGCGGCGGTTCAGCGCCGCAACGCCGACAAAGCGCCTGGCCAGATCGGGCAGCCCGATCTTGTCGCCGATCTGCGCCAGCACGGCGGCTTTCTCTTCGGACTTGTAGAGCGGTGACTTCAGCGCGCGCGACAGCGCGGCATCGCCATCGATCGTCTTCGCAAGCTGGGTGAGGCCGGCATCGACCGCATCGACCTCGCCCGAGGTCAGGGCAAGGTCGAATACCGCAGCGGCATAGCGCTGTGCGGCTTCGCTTACGGAACCTGTGGTTGAACCAGCCAAATCGCTCGCCCCAAGCGCCTCGAATCCCCCGCCCGGACCGAAGCAAAATCTGTTATGAAATCAGCCACATAGACACGAGTGGCGTCCGGGTGTCCTATTGCGCGGGGTGACTAGCACGCACCAGCCCCATGTGACAACTGAGGCCGCTTCGCAATTTTCCCCACATTCACGGGCGTTTCGTCGCGGCGCGGCAAACCCCTTCCTCCCCGCCCACAACTGTCATTCCCGCCGTAGCGCGCAAGCGCGAAGAGCGGGAACCCAGGAGCCACAACCACCGCCCCCTCAACCCCTGGGTTCCGGCTCGCGCTAACGCGCGTCCGGAATGACACCGTTGGGAATCCGCAGCCCATTTCCAGCTTGACTTTCTCAGCCATTTGTTCCCTATTTGTTCCAACCACTGGGGGGCCAAATTGAAATCCTACTTCGTCTATCTCCTCGCCTCCCGCCGCAACGGCACGCTCTATTGCGGCGTCACCAACAACCTCGTTCATCGCCTCTGGCAACACCGCAACGGACAGGGCTCAGGCTTCGCCGCAAAGCACGGCGTCTCATTGCTCGTCTGGTTCGAGGAACACGGCGACATCCGCGGCGCCATCCATCGCGAGACCCAGATCAAGCGCTGGCGCCACGCGTGGAAGCTCAAACTGATCGAAGACTTCAACCCCAACTGGCGCGACCTCCACGACGACCTCCTCCCCGGCGCCCTGCGCACCTACGAGAAACCACCCGTTGTCGATCACACGCGAGCCACCCCATCCCGCTTCGCCGCCGACGATCCTTTCCTGCGCTCCTTCGACCAACGCGAGCGCCTCCCCAACTAATGTCATTCCCGCCGAAGCGGCGCAGCCGCGAAGAGCGGGAACCCAGGAGCCAC
>CAZGWV010000146.1:0-4492 GCA_964529555.1 uncultured Rhizobium sp. | reverse complement strand
CGCCCCAGAACGCAACCGGCCGGACCTCTTGCGAGATCCGGCCGGCGCATTCCGTCAGTCGGCAGACAGCCTAGGTCGGGCTGCCCGTGTTACCGCGCGCCTGCGCTTCCATCTGCTGCATCATCACGCCGAACTCCTGCACCGAGATGGCGCCATCCTTGTCGGCGTCGATCTGGTCGAAGCCGCCGAGGATCTGCTGGTGCAGCCCTGCAACGCCGTCGCCGGTGCGGTTGTGTGCGCTCTCTTCGCTGTTCACGCGCAGCTCGGACTTCTCCAGTTTCCCGTTGCGGTTGTCGTCCGCCATCGTGAAGATGATGCTCTGCTCGAGTTGCGCCTGCAGATCGTCACGCGGCTTGTCGGCTGTCTCGTCCTTCCAGCGGAACTGGACGGCCGTGAACAGCATCTCCTGATAGGACTGGTCGCCCCAGAACACGACCTTCTCCGGCGCCGTCAGCGCCTTGGTGTTGGAGCCGAACAGCGCCTTGTTGTTCACCGAGTTGTCGTACCAGTAATCGGCCACCAGCTTGGTGCCCGCCGGCAGATCGATCAGTTCCTTGAACACATACTCGCGCTGCCAGTTGAAGTCGTAGTGCGGCATGTTGAGAAGGATTTCCTCGCGCCCGTCGGGATAGATCGCCGTCAGCTTGGACGCATAGCCGCGATAGTGCGCGTGGACCTGCGTCGCATAGAGCTGCACGTCTGCCGGGAACTGCACATACGCCGTCTCATGGTGACGCGCGGTGTTGGCCGCGATCTCGATCGAGGGGTCGGCGATGATGATCTGGCGCTTGGCGTAAACCGGCGCCTCGTCCTGGAAGTACAGGCCGATCTTGGAGTGATCGGTGAAGGCCTTGCCGATCGGCGTGTAGTGCATCTGGAACGAGATCGCCCCGCCGCCCGGAATCCACGTCGCCCACTGGTCCGGCGCCGTCTGGCTTTCCGCGCCCACGGCATAGCCGCCCAGCGAGATGTTCCAGTCGAAGCCGCGGCCCGAGGCCGGCATTTTCGGCATCCAGCCCGCGAGGATGTGGTGCACGCCCGCGCGGTCGCCCGCCTTGAACGTCGTGGACTTCAGCCACTTTCCTTCGGTCGACGGGTTCCTCACGACCGGCAGCTGATAATCGACAATGCCCGCCGCCGGAACGTCATAGGACGGAATGTCGACGATCAGGTCCGGCTGGCCCAGCGGCCAGTCCGGGCGCTCCGAGACGCCAACCGCCAGCGGATCGGCGCCGCCTTCGGGAATGTCGCTCACCGCGCCCGCCTCGATCCAGTGGATCAGCGTCTTGGTTTCTTCCGCCGTCAGGTTCTCGTCGTTCTCGAACGCGCGATAGTGACGGTCGGCGTCGAAGGGAGGCATCCGGTCACGGCGGATCGCCTCGCGCATCATCGGCGCGAACGTCTTCACCTTCTCATAGCTGTTCCACTCCAGCCCCTTCGGCGCGATGCCGTTCGGCTGGTGGCAATCGACGCAGTTCTTCATCAGGATCGGCACGACATCGTTCGAATACGAGATCTTCGTGAAGTCCTTGCCGCGATCCGCGAAGGTCAGCTTCGCGCCCTTCACCTCGGTATATTCCGGCGTCGCGATCTTGCCGTCCGCGACGAACTCGGCGAGCGCCGCATCCACCTTGTCCGCCGGGCCGTGGAACACGATCTCCCACGTCTTCGGATTCACGATCACCGCCTCGCCCGCATAGGAGAAGCCCAGCGAGTTGCCGATCAGCTGGAACTCGTCGTCCAGCAGCGGCAGCGTGATGCCCGCATCCGCAGCCTCTTTCGAGATGCTCGCGCGCGTGTCCGTCTCGCTCGAATTGATCAGATGGACCAGCACGCCCGCATGCCTGGCCGCCGCCGCCTGCAGCGCCGTCGCCGCCGCGCGCGATCCCTCGTCGCCATTGACATACGAGGCGAGCACGATGGCCGGCGTCTGCGTGTCATATTTGAGGATGTGACCCATGCCGGCCTGATCGACCAGCATGTAGTCATCGACCTTCTTGCCGACGAGCGTGGCGGCAGGCTCGCTGGAGCAGGCAGCCAGGCAGAGCGCGGACGCGCCTGCCAGCAGCCCGGCGAGCTTCGAGATAGTACGGCGCATTGGGGTGGACTCCCGGTTATTGTTCTTATGGTTCCCGATTCCGGGGGACCATACCGCAGATTGACACTGTCAACAACGCGATACCCCTACGGCGCCCCCGGATAATTTGCGTCATCCGCCAAGTCCTCCCCCGCCGCCTTCATCACGCCGCCGCCATCGCCCCGCGCGACGCCTTCACCTGCCGGTACGCCTCCACGCCGAGCGTGATCGCCCACATCAGCGCGGCGATGCCCAGCGACACCATGCACACCCCATCCACCAGCCACAGCGCGCGCGCCAGATCTTCCGCGCTCGTACCCGGCTGCGGCCGCACCTCCACGAACGGCCGCCCCTGGAACAGCACCCAAACGACGCCCAGCCCGCACGCATAGCCCACAAGACTCATCGCCGACCGCGCCCTGCTCCACGCCGGCCGCAGCATGTCGAACACATGCCCCGCCGCCGCCAGCAGGGCGAGCGCCAGCACCGGCCAGTAAACCGCGTCCCACGCCGGCGACAGCGCGACCGACACCGACGCGCCCTCGCGCAAGGGCAGCTCGTTCGGGAACGGCAGCCAGCTCATCCAGAACACGATGAACAGCACATCGAAGAACAGCGAGACCCCCGCCTCGAACATCGATTTGGGCTTGCGGATATGCTCGCGCGGCATGGTCTTCGGGTCCCAGCCCTGCGCCGCCAGCCTGGCGGGGTCGCCCCACCGCTCCGCCGCCACGAACACCAGCGTCACGCCCGCGAAAGCCAGCATCCCCCACACAAAGATATCGCCCGCCGACTGAAGCATCGTCTGCACCGGCCGGTCCGACGCCATCACGCGGATCGCGGTGAGTACGGTCAGGATCGCGACCGTGACGCCGATGGCCGTGCGCTGCGCCGGCCAGAACCAGGGATAGAGCACCGGACCGACAAGATGCATCCGCCCTTCATACGTGGCGGCAACCACCGCAGGCGCGCCGAACGCCTTCAGCACATCGGCCACTTCGTCCGTTGACAGGGGACGCCCCAGCCTGGCCGCGCCGGCCTCCACGCTCGCCTCCACCGCTTCGCGCAGTTCGGCCGTGATGTCCTCCGCAGTCTTCGCCGGCAGGCGCCGCTCCACGGCGGCGAGATAACGTTCAACCAGATCGGTCATGTCCGTCCCCCTTCCAGGATGGTGTCGAGCGCCGCATTCATCGCGCGCCATTCGGCGGTGAGCTGCTCCAGCGCCACCGCGCCATCGGCCGAGAGGCGATAGAAGCGCTTCCGCCGCTTCCCCTCCTCGCGCCACTCCGACGCCAGCAGCCCCTGCGCCTCCAGCCGCCGCAGCATCGGATAGAGCGCGCCCTCGTCGATCCCGACGCCCGCCTCCGAAAGCCGCGTCTTCAGCGAGTACCCATATTGTTCGGCCCGCAGCGTCCCGAGCACAGCCAGGATCAAAGTCCCCCGCCGCAGCTCCAGCCGCAAAGCCTCCAGAACATCCGCCCCGATCGGCATACCCCGCCCGCCTCCTATGCCGCATACAGTGTGTATCGCACAGTATGTAGTACACAGGCCGAAACTGCGCAAGCGGAATCCCGCACAAAATCGCTATTCGGCATCCGGCTCAGGATCAGGCGGCCGGTCCGCCTGCGCGCCCAGCCCGCCCTCGCCCGCCCGCGACAGGTCCGGCGCCAGGATCACCACCGTCTCCAGCCGCTCCCGCCGCTCCACGCCATCCAGCCGCCGGTCGAGTTCGGCCAGCGAGCCCTCATCCCCCGCCGCCAGCAGCACCACCGCATCGCGCATGAACGCCCGCATCCGCGCGCGCAGCTTGTGCTCCGCATCCACCACGGCATTGCCATCGCGGATCGCCGCCAGCGTCCTGCGCGTCAGATCGGCATTGCGCTCGAGGTCGATATCCTTCTTGCGCCACCCGCCCCGCAGCGCCCACCCCGCCAGCGTCTGCAGCGGCACGCCCAGCCGCCGCGACACCTCCGCGCGCGACTCCCCCATCCGCACCAGCCTCTCGGCCTCGAACTCCAGCCCCAGCGTCTCTGCATAAGACCGCGCCATCACGCACCTCCCTCAAAAGGCGCATCATCGACTCAGGTCAGAGGGGGGGGGGAAACTCGTCGCGCATTATTTCTTCAGCGCCGACGCCGGCACGGCGCCCACCGACACCAGATACTCCGCCATCCTCGCGTGCAGCGTGTTGATCGCCTTCAGCGGCCGCACCATCACCTTGAAGTGCGTGATCAGCCCGGCGTCGTTCCAGTGGATGATATCCACGCCATTGATGGTGATCCCGTCCACCACCGAGAAGAACTCCAACACGGCCGACCGATCCGAATACCACTCTCCACCATACCGGAAGTGCTCCGTATTCAGCACCTGCAACGCCCCGCGCAGATACGTCTCCACCTTGGCCTTGCCCGCCTG
>CAZGWV010000145.1:0-6810 GCA_964529555.1 uncultured Rhizobium sp. | reverse complement strand
ACAACCAGAACGAGCCGATCGGCACGCGCATCTTCGGGCCGGTTCCGCGCGAACTCCGCGCCAAGAACCACATGAAGATCATCTCGCTTGCACCGGAGGTGCTGTAATGGCCGCCAGAATCCGCAAGGGCGACACGGTCATCATTCTGACCGGCAAGGACAAGGGTCGCACCGGCCAGGTCGTGAAGTCGATCCCGGACGAGAACCGCGTGATCGTGTCGGGCGTCAACATCCATGCGCGCCACACCAAGCCGAGCCAGGCCGATCCGCAAGGCGGGATCAAGCGCAGCGAAGCGCCGATCCATGTTTCCAACGTCGCTCACGTCGATCCGACGTCGGGCAAGCCCACGCGCGTCGGTTTCAAGACCGACGACAAGGGCCGCAAGGTGCGCTTCGCCAAGCGTTCCGGGGAGTCCATCGATGGCTGACGCCAAATACACGCCGCGCCTCAAGTCGCTCTACGACTCGACGATCCGCGAGAAGCTGACGAAGCAGTTCAGCTACACGAACCCGATGCAGGTGCCGGCCCTCGACAAGGTCGTCATCAACATGGGCGTGGGCGAAGCTGTCGCCGACTCCAAGAAGATCCGCTCGGCTCTGGCCGACCTCGCGGCGATCTCGGGCCAGAAGCCGCTCGAGACCAAGTCGCGCAAGTCGATCGCCACGTTCAAGCTGCGCGACGGCATGACCATCGGCTGCAAGGTCACCCTGCGCCGCGAGCGGATGTATGAGTTCGTCGATCGCCTGACGACCATCGCCCTGCCGCGCGTGAAGGACTTCCGTGGCCTCAACGGCAAATCCTTCGACGGCCGCGGCAACTTCGCCATGGGCCTGAAGGAGCACATCGTGTTCCCAGAGATCAACTACGACAATATCGACACGGTCTGGGGCATGGACATCATTGTCTGCACCACGGCGCGGACCAACGAAGAGGCGAAGGCGCTCCTGACGGAGTTCGGCTTCCCCTTCCGCAACTAGTCGCGCTGGAGAGAACGAGATGGCTAAGAAGAGCTCGATCGAAAAGAACAACCGGCGCAAGCGGCTTGTGGAACAGTACGCGAAGAAGCGTTCTGAGCTGAAAGCCGTCGCCCTCGACGAAAGTCTTCCCCTGGAAGACCGTTTCGAGGCGCGCATGAAACTCGCGAAACTGCCGCGCAACTCCGCCCCGGTGCGGGTGCGGAACCGTTGCGAGATTTCCGGCCGCCCGCGCGCCTATTATCGGAAGCTTAGAATGTCCCGCATCGCTCTGCGCGACTACGGTTCCCAGGGCATGATCCCTGGGCTCGTGAAGTCGAGCTGGTAGGGGAGGCATAGACACATGCAAATGAACGATCCCCTTGGCGATCTCCTGACGCGCATCCGCAACGCCCAGCGTCGCGGCCGCTCGACCGTGCAATCGCCCTCGTCGAAACTCCGCGCCCACGTCCTGGAAGTGCTCCAGCGCGAAGGCTACATCCGCGGCTTCACGGAAGTGGAGAAGGACGGATACAAGGAGCTCGATATCGAGCTTAAATATTATGACGGTGCGCCGGTGATCTCCGAGATCCGCCGCATCTCCAAACCGGGCCGCCGCGTTTACTCGGCCGTCCGCGACCTGCCGCTGGTCCGCAACGGCCTGGGCATCTCGGTCCTCTCCACGCCGAAGGGCGTGATGTCGGACGCCGAGGCGCGCACGCAGAACGTTGGCGGCGAAATCCTCTGCCGGGTGAGCTAAGATGTCTCGCGTAGGAAAAAAACCGATCGAAGCGGTCAAGGGCGTCGACATCAAAATCGCCGGCGGCCAGATCACCGTGAAAGGCCCGAAGGGCGAGCTGAAGATGGCTCTGACGGACGAAGTGTCCGTGAAGGTCAAGGACGGCGAAGTGAACGTCGAGCCGCGTAACCCCGACGAACGCCGCTCGAAAGCGATGTGGGGCACGACGCGCGCCAACATCCAGAACATGGTCACGGGTGTGACTACGGGTTTCACCAAGGACCTCGAACTGGTCGGCGTCGGCTACCGCGCCGCGCTGAAGGGCAAGGATCTCGAGCTGTCGCTCGGTTACTCGCACCCGGTCGTCTACAAGGCGCCCGCCGGCATCACGTTCACGTCGGGCAAGCCGACCGAGATCAGGATCTCCGGTTCCGACAAGCAGGTCGTCGGCCAGGTCGCCGCCGAGCTGCGCAGTTTCCGTCCGCCGGAGCCCTACAAGGGCAAGGGCGTCCGCAAGGTGGGCGAATTCGTCCGCCGCAAGGAAGGCAAGAAGAAGTAAGCCATGGCCTCGCTTCAACACAGACAGTTCGATCGCCGCGCCCAGCGCGTCCGCACGAAACTCCGCAAGGTCGCCGCCGGTTTGCCGCGCCTTTCGGTCACCCGCTCGACCAAGCACATCTCGGTGCAGCTCATCGACGACGCCAAGGGCGTCACCGTTGCGGCCGCCTCGTCGCTTGAGAAGGACTTCAAGGGCGGCACCAAGTCCGAAGACGCAGCGATTGTCGGCAAGCTCATTGCCCAGCGCGCGTCGAAGGCTGGCGTCACCGACGTGGTATTCGACCGCGGCGGCCACATTTTCCATGGCCGCGTGAAAGCGCTCGCCGATGCCGCCCGCGAGGGCGGTCTGAAATTCTAGGAGTCGCGAATGGCCCGTGAAGGCGAACGTAGCGAACGTGGTGGTGAGCGCGGTGAGCGCGGCCGCGGACGTCGTCGTGAAGGCGGCGAAGACCGCGAGCAGTCCGAAATCGTCGACAAGCTGGTTGCCATCAACCGCGTCGCCAAGGTCGTGAAGGGCGGTAAGAACTTCGCGTTCGCCGCGCTCGTGGTCGTCGGCGACCAGAAAGGCCGCATCGGTTTCGGTCACGGCAAGGCGCGGGAAGTTCCCGAGGCCATCCGCAAGGCCACCGAGGAAGCCAAGAAATCCATGGTCCGCGTTCCGCTGCGCGAAGGCCGCACGCTGCACCACGACACCCACGGCCGCTGGGGCGCTGGCAAGGTCATCATGCGTTCGGCTCCGGCCGGTACGGGCGTGATCGCCGGTGGTCCGATGCGCGCTGTGTTCGACGTGCTCGGCATCCGTGACGTCGTCGCCAAGTCGACGGGTTCCTCGAACCCGTACAACATGGTTCGCGCCACGGTCGATGCGCTCAAGCGCCAGGCTTCGCCCCGCCAGATCGCGTCGAAGCGCGGCCTGAAGGTGCAGGACATCATCGCCCGCCGTACCGACGGCTCGGGCAACGCCGAAGTGGCGTAAGGTTCAGGAGACGGTCGATATGGCTGCCAAGAAAACCCTCCGCGTGAAGCAGGTCAAAAGCCCGCAGCGCCGCGAAGCTTCGCAGCGTGCGACGCTGGTTGGCCTGGGCCTCAACAAGATCGCGCGCGAGCGTGAGCTTGAGGACACCCCTTCGGTTCGCGGCATGATCGCCAAGGTCGCGCACCTTGTCGAAGTCGTGACGGACTAAGCATTTGCCGGACGCCCTGCGGGGCGCGCTGGCCTGGAGAGCAAGATGAAACTGAACCAGATCTCCGACAAGGAAGGCGCCCGCAAGAAGCGGATGCGCGTCGGCCTCGGCGTCGGCTCGGGCAAGGGCAAGACCGCCGGTCGCGGCGTCAAGGGTCAGAAGTCCCGTCGCGGCGTAGCCATCAATGGCTTCGAAGGCGGCCAGATGCCGATCTACATGCGCCTTCCGAAGCGCGGCTTCACGCCGTTCAGCTCGAAGTCGTATGCCGAAGTCAATCTCGGCCGTATCGAAGATGCGATTCAGGCCGGCAAGCTGGACGCCAAGAAGCCGATCGACGCTGAAGCGCTGATCGCCTCGGGCGTGCTGCGTCGCAGCAAGGACGGCGTCCGTCTCCTTGCAAAGGGCGAGCTGAAGTCCAAAGTTGAGCTGGTCGTACACGGCGCTTCCAAGGCGGCCATCGAAGCGGTGGAAAAAGCCGGCGGCAAGGTTACTGTGACGAAGCCGGTTGCCGCTGAGGCTGCCGAGTAGGCTTGCCCCGGAAGGGCAGGCGTGAGCCTCTCTGCCGCCCACGGGATGACTCGCGGGCGGCAGTGACGCGATCTGGAGGGCGGGCTTAATGGTTTCCGCAGCCGAGCAGCTGGCTCGAAATATCTCTTTCTCGACCTTTGGTAAGGCGAAAGAGCTTCAGGCCCGCCTCTGGTTCACGCTCGGCGCGCTGCTGGTCTATCGACTTGGCGCGCAGATCCCGATTCCCGGTCTCGACACCGCTCAGTATGCGATGGCCTTCCAGGGCATGCGCGAGGGCATCCTGGGAATGTGGAACACATTCTCCGGCGGCGCCGTCGAGCGCATGGCCATCTTCGCTCTCAACGTGATGCCGTACATTTCGGCGTCGATCATCATCCAGATCCTGTCCACCGCCGTTCCCGCGCTTGAGCGCCTGAAGAAGGAAGGCGAGACGGGCCGCAAGCAGATCAACCAGTACACCCGCTATCTGACCGTGCTGCTCGCGTTTGCGCAGGCATGGGGCGTTGCGGTTGCGCTCAACAACGACACGATGGCGTTCACGCCCGGCCCGTACTTCATGGCCTCGACGGTCATCACGCTGGTCGGCGGCACGATCTTCCTGATGTGGCTGGGCGAGCAGGTGACGGCGCGCGGCGTCGGCAACGGTATCTCGCTCATCATCTTCGCCGGCATCGTGGCCGAACTGCCGAACTACATCGTCGGGACATGGGGCGACGTCTATCGCGGCCGGATCGAGTTCATGGCCGTCATCGCGATCATCGGCCTCGCCGCCGCGATGGTGCTGTTCGTGGTGTTCATCGAGCGCTCGCAGCGGCGCCTGCTGATCCAGTATCCCAAGCGCCAGCAGGGCAATCGCATGGTGGGCGGGGAATCGTCCTTCCTGCCGCTGAAAGTGAACGCTTCGGGCGTTATCCCGGCGATTTTCGCGTCCTCGCTGCTGATGCTGCCGCAGACGCTCGCGGGCTTTAACCAGCCAGCGACCCTGGCGGATGGGTCGATCGACCCCAACATTGTCGCGCAGACTGGCTGGTGGGGCGATGTGCTCGGCTTCATCCAGGCCTATCTCGGCGTCGGCCAACCGCTCTACATCGTGGTGTTTGGCGCGCTGATCATCTTCTTCTGCTTCTTCTACACCTCGATCGTGTTCAACCCGGAAGAGACGGCCGAGAACCTGCGCAAGTATGGCGGCTTCATTCCGGGCTACCGCCCCGGCAAGCGCACCGCCGAACACCTCGATTATGTTCTGACGCGACTGACCGTGATCGGCGCTCTCTACATGGCCGCAGTCTGCGTGCTGCCGGAACTCCTGCGGAACCAGTTCAACGGCCGGTTCTATGTGGGCGGCACGTCGCTGCTGATTGTCGTGTCGGTGACGATGGACACGGTTTCGCAGATCCAGTCGCACCTGATCGGCCACCAGTATGAGGGCATGATCAAGAAGGCTCGGTTGGGGGGCAAGAAGAAGTGAACCTGATCCTGTTCGGCCCGCCTGCTGCGGGCAAGGGAACCCAGGCCAAGAAGCTCGTGGCCGAGCGCGGCTTCATCCAGCTCTCGACCGGGGACATGCTGCGCGCCGCGCGGACGTCCGGTTCGGATCTGGGCAAGCGCGTGGCCGGGATCATGGATTCGGGCTCGCTGGTTTCCGACGAGATCGTCATCGCCCTGATCGAGGAACAGCTCGAGAAGAACCCAGGCGCCGCCGGTTTCATCTTCGACGGCTTCCCGCGGACGATTCCCCAGGCCGGGGCCCTGGACGATTCGCTTGCGGCCCGTGGCCGCAAGGTCGATGCGGTGATCCGGCTCAAGGTCGACGAGGGCGCACTGATCGAGCGCGTAACCAGGCGTTTTGAGGCCGAGGGCCGCGCAGACGACAACCCGGAAGCCTTCAAGAAGCGCCTGATCGCCTACAATAGCCAGACGGCGCCGCTGGTCGAGGTCTACAAGGGCCAGGGCAAGCTGACCGAGATCGACGGAATGGCCGATGTTGCGAGCGTGGCTTCGGCCATCAGCGCGATCCTCGACCGTGCCTGACAAAAGATATGTGAAATCAGATGACTGCGCTCCGAATTTCAGAGGCCGGGGCAGGGTGAATACAAAAGGAAATAAGCGGTTGACGGGGCGAGTTCGCCCCATATAAGTACCGGCCTTCGCGACGGGCAGATGTTTCGCCGCGCCGGCATGGCGTCTGGCGAACTTTGGCGTTGCGCAAGGCATTTCGATAGAGATTTTCGGGCCTTTTTCCCGTTGGGAGATCGGCGGACGTTCAGGAGAGGCACTTGGCCCGTATTGCAGGCGTAAACCTTCCGACTGGTAAGCGCGTCGAAGTCGCGCTCACCTACATTCATGGCATTGGACCGTCCAAAGCCAAGGAAATCACCGGCAAGCTGGGCATCGAATCCGCTCGCCGCATCAACCAGCTGACGGATGGCGAGATCCTCAAGATTCGCGAAACGATCGACGCCGACTATCTCGTCGAGGGCGATCTCCGCCGCGAAGTCGCGATGAACATCAAGCGCCTCATGGACCTGGGCTGCTATCGCGGCCTGCGTCACCGCAAGGGCCTGCCGGTCCGCGGCCAGCGCACCCACACCAACGCGCGCACGCGCAAAGGCCCTGCGAAAGCGATCGCGGGCAAAAAGAAAGTGACGAAGTAATATGGCCAAGGCTGCTGGCGCATCGCGCGCGCGCAAGAAAGAAAAGAAGAATGTCGTTGTCGGCGTGGCCCATGTCGCCGCGACCTTCAACAACACGATCATCACGATCACCGACAGCGCGGGCAACGCCATTTCCTGGTCGTCGGCCGGCATGATGGGCTTCAAGGGATCGCGCAAGTCGACGCCGTATGCGG
>CAZGWV010000144.1:0-6877 GCA_964529555.1 uncultured Rhizobium sp. | reverse complement strand
TCGAACGCGATGACGGCGCCCTGGCCCTTGCAGCATTCGTAATCATCCGCGCCGGCGTAGTTCACCTCGATGGCGGAGACGGGCGCGATGACCTTGCCGTCGTGAACGACCGGCGCACCCGTGATGCGGTTGTATTCGTTGAGGCGGGCGTTGGAGACCCAGAGCTTGCCGCCGGTTTTTGCATTCACCGCGTGAACGAAGCCCGCTGCATCGCCCATGACGATCGCGGCGGGTGATTTGTCTGTCGCCTCCGCGAAGGTAAGCGAGGAGCGGAGCGTCATCTCGGAGGCGTAGTGCCACTTCACGCAGCCGGTGTTTGTGTCGAGCGCGTAGAGGCGGCCGGAGTCCGTAGCAGCGATGAAGATGGTGTCGCCGACGATGACGGGTTGCGAGCGCATGGTGGGCGTTTGCGGGAAGGCGACGACCCAGGCGACTTCGAGGTCTTTCATCTGGTCGTGCGCGATGCCGGCCTGCTCGGCGGTTTGTGCGCGGTTGGCGTTGTTGGCGACGCCGAAGGTGGTGGACGTGCGGGGCGCCTTGTCGAGACGGACTTCGCGGGATTTGACGGGGCAGCGCGCCGCCTCGATCCATGTGTCGTTCGATCCTTCCGAGGCCGGCACCCAGTCGATCAACTGGGCGAGATCGTCTGCGGGGACATCCTTGGCCTGGATTTTCATGTAGCCGAGTTCAAGCGCGTATTTCACCGTGGCGCGGTTCAGCTGTCGGATGGCGGCGAGGGAGGGCGCGCCGCTGCGCCCGCCATCGTCGTGGCAGGACGAGCACCACTGGTCGTAGACGGCCTTGCCGGGATGTTCGGCCAGAGGCTCCGCGCGATGAGCGGCGGCTACTGCTTCACCGGGGCGGGGCGCGCAGGCGGACAACGCCAGGGTCATGGCCAAAGGAACAACGGCTAACGCCATCGCCAGCGCGCGACTTGCGGCCATGATTTCCTCCCCGGAGACTCTTGTCTCTCGGTGGCGAACGTATCCGGGCGTTTCCCGGTTGCAAGCCGGGGCGTGTCACCGTCGCGTGAAAGGGAGCTTATTCTGCGGCCACGGCCATGGTTCGCGCGCGGGACGCCTCGTAGGAGGCGATGGTCCACGATACCAGCCGGTCGAGGCCGACGTGGAAGCCGTGCGGGCGCCAGCCGAGCAGGCGTTCGGCCTCGCCTGAATCCAGCATGGGGCTGGACAGGGCGGTGCGGGGGTCCCCCTCGGTCTGGATCAGCGCGGACCACGATGCGCCAGAGCCGCGCGGCAGGCGTTCGTCCAGCAGGCCGCAGATCGATTCAGCGATGTCGATATCGCGGCGCTCGACGCCAACCGAGACGTCGATGCGGCCGGTGACGCCCGGCGTGGCGGCGGCGGTGAGCACGGCTTCGGCGAGGTCACGAACCGGCAGCCAGTCGCGCACGGTCTCGCCGGCGTCTGGCAGGGCGAAGGGCTGGTCGTGCATGAGCGAGGCGAGCAGGCGCGAGAGAAACGATGTGCGTGGTTGCCACGGGCCGAACGCAGCGCCGGCTACGCAGGTGACAGTGGGCAGGCCGGTTGCGCGCGACCAGCGTTCGATCAGACCGGAGGCCGCGCCTTTCACCGCCTGCGCGGGCAGGAGGCGCTCGGGCAGGTCGGATTCAGCTTGTTCAAGGTGAACCACGCGGAAGCATTCGCGCGCCGAAGCAGGCGCGCTTTCGAACCAGCCGCGCGCGGCTTCGAGCACGGAGAAGGCGCCGCCGATTTCGCCATCGACCAGAGCGGCTGGATCGTCGCTCTCAGGGGCGGCGAGGTGAATGACGGCCTCGGGCGCGAACTCGCGGATCAGCGCGCGCATCAGGCCGCGATCGGTGACGTCGGCTTCGAGGCGTGCATAACCTTCGCGCGTTGCGATGGGCGCGAGCGCGGGAACGGGATTGGATTTGCGGCGGCGGTCGATGTTGAGAACGCTGTCGCCGCGCTCGACGGCCTGGCGCACCACGGCCGAGCCGACAAATCCGCAACCACCCGTAACGAGGACGCGCATGGTCCCGGCCTCCAATCGTTAACGTTTGCGGCCGGCATGGTTAGCGGGAGGTTAACGGGGCGATCGAGCGCGGGCGAGAGCGATCACTTTCCGACGCGCTGGAAGGTGTAGATCACGTTCGAGAGCCCCAGCACGATCTGCCCATCGTCCAGCATGGCAAAATCGGCGGCGACGTCGGCTGTGCCGGATTTGCAGCTGAAGGAGAGCAGCGTGATGTCGGGCGACTTGAAGCCCAGCGCTGCCGCGTCGGTGGCCGGCGAGGGCAGATTGCCTTCGAACAGGCCGGACGGGGTGACGAGATCGGTCGAATAGTGCGGGCTGTCACAGGTCAACAGGGGCGGGCCGGAGGATGCGGCGGCTTGCAGCGAGAAGCGGGTGAAGTCGGGATCGGCGGCGGGCTCTTCGCCTTCGCCGTTCCACCAAGGCGCGATGCGGGCGTGGGTCACTTCCCATGTGCCGAAGAAGGGATTGCGCGGGGTTGCTGCGTCGGGCCCGGCTGGCTCTTCCACGGCCGCCGGCGTGCAGGCAATCAGCGCGAGGGCGGCGAGGGATGCAGACAGCAAGCGCAGCAATGGCAACTCCGTGGGCTCTTCAGCGGCCCGATGCGCAAACGTTGTAGAGGCGGTCGCCCGCTGTCAACCGGCGCGGCTGGCCATCACATGCGCGAGCGCGATTGCGCCGGTCGTGGCGACGTTGAGGCTGTCCATGCCGGCAGCCATGGGGATTGAGATGCGTTGGCAGCGTTGCATCAGGCCTTCAGGGAGGCCCGGTCCTTCTGCGCCGAGCACGAGGGCCAGCCGCGCGGCTGGCTTCGCCGTGGCGAGGTAAGTGCCGGCTGCTGGCGTCAGAGCCCAGAGATCGACGCCGTGCGAGGCAAGGAGGGAGATCAGATCCTCGCCTGTGCTGCCGTGCGCGAAGGGCAGGGAGAGCGTGGCGCCTGACGATACGCGGATGGCCTTGCGATAGAGCGGGTCGCAGCTTGTCGCATCGAGCAGGACGAGATCCGCGCCGAGCGCGGCGGCGTTGCGGAAGCAGGCGCCGACATTGTCGTGGTTGGAGAGGCCGATCAGCACGAGCACGGTGAGGTGTTCGCCGGCGCGCTGGGCGAGAAGTTGCGATGCGGTGAGGCCCGGCTGGCGGCGCGCGAGGGCGAGGATGCCACGGTGGATATGATAGCCGACGACATTGTCCATGGCCGGCTGCGGCGCGACATAGACCGGGACCGCCGGGTCGATGCGAGCGAGCAGGGGATCAAGCCGGGCGGCGGCGGTCTCTGACAGGAACAGCGAAGAGAGCGGGAAGCGGCCGGTTTGGATCAGGCGTTCGAGCGCGATTGCGCCTTCGACGATGAAACCATCCATATCGCGGGCGATCTCGTTGTCCTTGAGCACGCGATAGGGCGCGAGGCGTGGATCATCCGCCGCCGCGACGCGGACGATCATGCCTTGCGGCGCATCAGCTTGAGGCCGGACCAGTCGGCATCGACGGCGCAGACCTTCACATCGACGAGGCCCAAGGGGAGGCAGGCGTTGCGGATGCCGTCCTCGGTGAGATCGACAAACAGCTTCGACGTCTTCTTCGGCCAGGAGACCCACAGCATTCCGCCATCGGCCATGCGCGGCTCGAGCTTCTGGAGTTTGTGCTCCAACGTCGCGGTGTCGGGGACGAAGACGTGGATGAAGTCGAACTCGCCGGCTGCCGGCGAGGCGGAGCGCTGGCCGATTGCGGCGCCATCGGTGAGCTTCGCGTAGTTGGCGGGTGGCTTCACGACGATCGCCTTGTCGCCATCCTTGAGGCCGAGCTTCTGGATCAGGCTCTTGCCCGAATAGCCAGCCGCAGCCGAGGCGGGCGTTGGCTTGGCGGCCTTCTTGGAGGCGGGCTTCTTCAGCGTGGCGGCCATCATGCGCGCAACAGTTCGTTGACGGAGGTCTTGGAGCGCGTGCCCGCGTCGACCTGTTTGACGATGACAGCGCAATAGAGCGAGGGCGTCCAGTTCTGGCCCGGCATGGGCTGCGAGCCCGGACGATTGCCGGCGACGACGACGGAATAGGGCGGGACTTCGCCATAGAGCGTTTCGCCCGTGGCGCGGTTCACGATGGGGGTGGACTGGCCGAGATAGACGCCCATGCCGATGACGGAGCCTTCGCGCACGATGACGCCCTCGGCGACTTCCGAGCGTGCGCCGACGAAACAGTTGTCCTCGATGATGACCGGGTTGGCCTGCAGAGGCTCCAGCACGCCGCCGATGCCGACGCCGCCGGAGAGGTGGCAGTGCTTGCCGATCTGGGCGCACGAGCCGACCGTGGTCCATGTGTCCACCATCGTGCCTTCGCCGACATAGGCGCCGATGTTGACGAAGGAGGGCATCAGCACCGCGTCCTTCGCGATGAAAGAGCCGCGGCGCACGACCGCGCCGGGAACAGCGCGGAAACCGGCGGCGCCGAATTGCGCGCCGGTCCAGCCTTCGAACTTGGTCGGGACCTTGTCGTAGTAGGGGCCGGGCTGCTGGCCAGGGGCGCCCATGGAGCGGTTCGGGTTGAGACGGAAGGACAGCAGCACGGCTTTTTTCAGCCATTGATTGACCGTCCAGGCGCCGGAGGCGTCCTTCCAGGCGACGCGCATCGCGCCTGAATCGAGCGCTGCGAGCGCATCTTCAACCGCCTTGCGGACTGCTCCCTGCGTGCTGGCCGAGAGAGACGTGCGCTCTTCCCATGCCGCGTTGATGGTTGCTTCCAGCGCGGTATCCGACATGGCTGCTCTCCCGCCAAATTGCACGGGGGGATTACCTTGTCCCGAGGGCGGAGCCAAACGGATTCCGTGTGGCCTCCCGCCGCGCCCCGATGGGCGAGCCATGTGCGCTTCAGGAGCGATTCGGAGCCGCTGTGGCGGTAATACGCCGAAGGGCCGTGGTTTCAGGGGGCCTTGGGCTTGCCGAACGCGCTGTCGAAGAACTGGTAGACCAGCTTGCCGTCTTCCGGCGGGGCGGTTTCGACGAAACGCTCGGGGCGATAGCGGCGGGCCTCGCAATTCTCGTTGCCGAGAATCGCGAACTGGGATCGCGCCGTGCAGAACACGGTGGCGGCGCCGTTGAGCGTGCGGATGCCGTCGCTGGTGGACATCTCGGCGAAGACATAGTGCGGCGCCGTGATCAGGCTCTCGTCCACGGCCCGGACGCACTGGTTCGCGTCTAGCACCCACCAGCCGCGCGATTCCAGCCCATCAGGGCGGCTGCGCGCTATCGCCGCGAGGATGCGGCTGCCTGTCCTGTTGCACAACTCCATGCCGACCTGCCGTGCGCGGCGGTTGGCGGCGTTCTCAAGCTCGTCGATGATCCGCTGAACGGGGGCGGTGGCGGGCAGGTTCTGTTCGGTGAGGAAGGCGGCGATTGCTGCGCGGCTTTCGCGGCCGAGGATGCCGTCGACAACGTCCTGGAAAATGCCGGCGTCGTTGAGCAGGCGCTGGATGCCCGCGTTTTGCGGCGACTGCGTGCCCTTGTTGTAAAGCTCGGTCTCGGTGAACGTCATCGTGCCGCCGCCACCGCCTTCGAAGCGGACGGCGACGAAGCTGCGTTCCTCAAGCCCCATCGACTCACACGAGGACGGGTTCTCGATCGCGAACGAGCCGACCACATCGACGCACAGCGGCGTCTTGCCGGACCAGCTCTGCCCGCCGCGATGCGCCTTGGACGAGCGGGCGTAGACGAAATGCGCGCCTTCCTGGATCGGGCCTTCGACCGCGATCTCGCAGTCGCCGGGGCGGAGGCGCGTCCAGCCTTCGACGATCACATCGTCGCCTTCGGGGCGGCCGGTCGCGGCCTCGACAACGTAGCTGGTGCGGTTGCAGAGCCGCCAGCCATTCTGCCCGCCCTGGGCGGATGAAGGAATTACAAGGGCGCCGAGAAGCATGGCCAGAGCAGCCAGCTTCAGGAGAGTCCTAGCAAACCAGCGTTCCCGCACCATGTTCGGTGAACAGCTCCATAAGAAGGGCGTGAGGCTTCCGGCCGTCCAGGATGACGGCTGCCTCGACTCCCTTTTCCACCGCTTGGATGGCCGTTTCAAGCTTGGGAATCATGCCGCCTTTGGCGGTGCCATCGGCGATGAGCCCACGCGCCTCCGAAACGGTCAACTGCTTGATGAGATTGCCCGATTTATCGAGCACTCCGGTGACGTCGGTGAGGAACAGCACGCGCTTGGCTTTCAGCGCGCCGGCGACCGCTCCGGCGGCCGTATCGGCGTTGATGTTGAAGCTCTGGCCATCGGGGCCTACGCCTACGGGAGCCACGACCGGGATGAAATCGTCCTCGGCCTGACGGGCGAGGGCATTGAGCACGGACGGATCGACCCTGTCCGGTTCGCCAACGAAACCAAGATCGACGACCCGCTCGATGTTCGAATCGGGGTCGCGCTTGGTCTTGGTCGCTTTTGTCGCCGTGATGAGGTTCGCGTCCGACCCGGCGAGGCCAACCGCCTTGCCGCCGGCTGCGTTGATTGCGCGCACGATGGATTTGTTGATCGAGCCGGCCAGAACCATCTCGACGATCTCCATCGAGGCGGCGTCGGTGACGCGCAGGCCATCTTCAAAGCGCGAAACAATACCCAGCTTGTCGAGCATGCGGCCGATCTGCGGACCGCCTCCGTGGACGACCACGGGGTTTATGCCCAGCAGCTTCAGCAGAACGACATCCTTGGCGAACAGCTGCGCCAGCTCGCCGTTTTCCATGGCGTGGCCGCCGTATTTGATGACGACCGTCTTGTTGTCGTAGCGCTGGATATAGGGCAGCGCCTCGGACAGCGTGCGGGCTGTCTCGAAGGCGTCGCTGGCCTGCAGCGCGGAGATGGCGGCGATCTCGTTATTCGTCATG
>CAZGWV010000143.1:5203-6922 GCA_964529555.1 uncultured Rhizobium sp. | reverse complement strand
TCGACCACTCGATGTGGTTCCACGAGCCGTTCGATATCTCGAACTGGCTGCTCTATGCGATGGACTCGCCCTCCGCTTCCGGCGCGCGCGGCTTCAACCGCGGCGAGGTCTTCACCGAATCCGGCACGCTGGTCGCCTCCGTCACGCAGGAAGGCCTGATGCGCCCCCGCGAACCGAAGTTCAAGAACTGAGGCCGCGCCCCGCTAGCCATCCGTGGCTAGGAGTGGCTAGCGCCGTGGATCCAGCTCGTTCTGGCGCTGCAACCTTTTCTAAACGCGGCGCCATGAACCATGGACTTGTTGCGTGAACATGATTTGATTGCCACGGGGCGATCGGAGACCGGCATGAAACTCGGCCGCACCCTTGCGTATGCCGCTCTCGCGGGACTGCTCACCGCATGCAGCGCCAGCGTTGGACAGGAATCCGACGCCCCCGTGATTCCTGGCGCCGGCGACATTGTCACGCCCGCATCCGTGCAGGCAGGCTCGGCAATCGCCGAGGGACAGCCGCCCGCCGATGGCGCCGCAGTCGATCCGCCCGCTCCGCCGGCCACATCCCATGTCGCGTCCAGATACCTGATCGGCGATATCGACCCGGCGAGCGAGCCGATGTTCGCGCGCATCCCCGAGAAATATCTCGGCGGCAGCCGCGTCTGGGGCCACAAGGATGCAGTCGGCGCTTTCGTGCGCATGGCCGAAGACGCCGCCTCCAACGGTTACAGGTTGAAGATCGTCTCGGCCTTCCGCTCGTTCAGCGACCAGAAGAAGATCTGGGAAGACAAATGGTCCGGCAAGACGCTGGTGGGCGGCAAGAAGCTGAACGTCTCCCTGCCCGATCCGAAGGCGCGCGCGCTCAAAATCCTCGAATTCTCGTCCATGCCGGGAACCTCGCGCCATCATTGGGGCACGGACTTCGACATCAACGCGCTGGACAACAATTATTTCAACAACACGCGCGAGGGAAAGCGCGTCTATGACTGGCTGGTCCAGCACGCGACCACCTATGGCTTCTGTCAGGTCTACACGAAGAAGAACGACGAGACCGGACGCACGACCGGCTATGAGGAAGAAAAGTGGCACTGGTCCTACCGGCCGGTCGCCGACTGGTATCTCAAGCAGTATCCGACCGATGTGGGCTATGAGCGCCTCGCCGGCTTCGAGGGCGCGGCAGTCGCGAGGGACATCGACGTGATCGCCAACTACGTCCAGGGCATCGACCCGGAGTGCAAGCAATAGCTTTGCCTCGCGCGGCCCGGCGCCCTATCTTCCGAACATGGCCCGCAAGACGTTCTTCACCGTCGGCTATGAGTTCGCCACGCAAGCCGGGCTGATCGCGGCGCTGCAGGAGCACGGCGTCAAGCGCCTGATCGATACGCGCGATGTCGCCAACTCGCGGCGCGCGGGTTTTTCCAAGAAGCTGCTGGCCGCCTCGCTCGACGAAGCGGGCATCACCTATCTCCATCTGCGTGCGCTGGGCACGCCCAAGGCCGGCCGCGAAGCCAACCGCGCCGGGCGGATGGAGGAATTCTGGGCCATCTACGAGCGCGCCTTCCAGCAACCCGAAGCGCAGCTCGCCCTGCTGGAGGCCGAAGAATTATGCCGCGCCGCGCCCACAGCCCTGCTCTGCTTCTGCGGCGACGCCTCCCACTGCCATCGCGACCGGATCGCGCGGGCGCTGGAGGAGAAGGGGTTGAAGCGGCGGGATATCAGCTTCCGACCG
>CAZGWV010000143.1:0-5103 GCA_964529555.1 uncultured Rhizobium sp. | reverse complement strand
CGGAGATCGAGCGGGCCGTTTTGCAAACGCCCTGCTCGACACGCGCAACGAGCAGTGATGTGCTCGCCATTGCAGTCTGGAGGGACGCACTTGAGAAAATTTCTGGCGCTCGTTTCACTTTTCCTCGCGACCGCTTGCCAGCCGGCTACGGCGCCCGCCGCCCCGGACAAGGACGATTTTTCAGCTCTCGTGGCCGAGCCGCGATCGCTGGTGGATATCGCGGCGGACATCGCATCGCGGAAGACGACATCGGCCGCCATCGTGCAGACCTTCCTGGACCGGATCGCGGCGGTGGACGATGCCGGGCCCATGCTGAACGCGGTGCTTGCGCTCAATCCCAACGCGCTGGCCGATGCGCGCGCGCTGGATGCGTTGCTCGCCGAGGGGATCGGCAAGGGCCCGCTGCATGGCGTGCCGATCCTGCTGAAGGACAATATAGAAACCGCCGATCCCATGCCGACGACGGCGGGATCGCTGGCGCTGCAACTCAACGTGACCGGGCGGGATGCGCCTCTGGTCGCGCGGCTCAGGGCTGCGGGTGCGGTGATACTCGGCAAGACCAATCTCAGCGAATGGGCCAATTTCCGCGCCTCATCGTCCACGTCCGGCTGGAGCGCGGCCGGCGGCCAGACGCGCAACCCGCATGTGCTGGACCGCAATCCGTGCGGATCGTCCTCCGGTTCGGGCGCCGCCATGGCCGCCGGTCTTGCGGCGGCGACCATCGGGACGGAGACAGATGGCTCCATCGTATGCCCAGCCTCGGTCAACGGCATTGTCGGCCTGAAGCCGACTGTCGGCCTCGTCTCACGCACGCACATCGTGCCGATCAGCGCGACGCAGGACACGGCGGGACCGATGGTGCTGACCGTGGCGGACGCCGCCCTGCTCCTCACCGTCATTGCAGGCACGGACCCCGCCGATCCGGCGACGGCCGACGCCGATGCGCACAGGCAGGACTATCAGGCGGCGCTCGACGCCAATGCGCTCGCGGGCAAGCGGATCGGCGTGGCGCGCTTTCTGGCGGGGTATCACGCGGCGACCGACGCAGCCTTTGCCGAAGCGCTCGATACGCTGAAGGACGCCGGCGCCGAACTGGTCGAGATCGACACATACCCGAGCAATCGCGCCGCGCTGAACCGTGCGGAGTACGCCGTCCTGCTCGCGGAATTCCGCGCCGGGCTGGATACGTATCTTGCGACGACGCCCGCCGCCGTGCAGGCGCGCACGCTGGCCGATATCATCGCCTTCAATGCGGCGACGCCCGCCGAGCTGGAATTCTTCGGGCAGGACGTCTTCGAGGAAGCGGCGAAGGCGCCGGCGCTGACCGACAAGGCCTATCTCGATGCAAAGGTCATGGCGGCGCAACTGGCCGGCAAGGACGGTATCGACAAGCTTCTGGCCGAGCACGGCGTGGTGGCGCTGGTCGCGCCGACAGGCGGCCCGGCATGGCCCACCGATCCGGTGACGGGCGATCATTATATCGGCTCCGCCTCGACCCTGGCGGCCGCAGCCGGCTATCCGCACATCACCGTGCCGATGGGCGAAGTGCGCGACCTGCCTCTCGGGCTTTCCTTCTTCGGCGCCAAATGGTCGGAGGCGGCGCTGCTCGGGCTGGCCTATGCCTACGAACAGAAATCGCAGGCGCGATCTGCGCCCGAGTTTTTCCGCACCCTGCCCTGATGCGCGGAACCGCGGGGCGCTTCACACGTAGATGCAGCCGGGCCGGACATGCGGGACTGGAAACGGCGTGGGACAATACGGAGTGGGACAATGAAGCGGATTTTTCTGGCTATCGCCCTGCTGTCTGCAACCGCGTGCGCATCAATTCCCGGCAGCCCCGGCGCGCAGCCAATGGCGGGCTTCACCGAAGAGCCGATGCCGGGCGGGCGCTATCGCATCGCCTATGCCGCACAGGACGAAGCCTCTGTCCGCGTCGTCGGCGACAGGGCGCTCGCGCGCGCAGCGCAGGTGACGCTCGATGCCGGCAATGAGTGGTTCGAGATCCAGAGCAAGATCGACGGCAGGCGCGATGGCCGCAACACGCAGACGCTGGTGATCGTCATGGGCAAGGGCGAGTCGCTCGCCGGCGGCCCGAAGCAGTACGACGCAAAAGAGACGCTGGCCTCGCTGCGCGACAGGATCGGCTAGCCCGTTAAGCGCATGGCCATCACCGCGTGGCAAACATCCCGGAACCCGGATGAGCCGCCGCACGTTGGCGTCATCGGACATGCTGGGAGGCTGCACATGCGCACATTCCTGATCGGAGCCTACACCGCCCTGCTCTTGCTTGGCGCATGCGCGTCCGGGCCGGTCTATGCTCCGGCGGCGAACGCAAACGCCACGGGCTATACCGACCAGCGCATCGAGAACGACCGCTGGCGCGTCACGTTTCGCGGCGACACACGCATGTCTTCCGGCGAAGTGCGGGACTATGCGCTGATGCGCGCCGCCCAGCTCGCGCTCGAGAATGGCGGCCAGTGGTTCGAGATCGTCACCGCCGACACGGACGCCGACGCAAGACGCCGCTATTCCACCCAGACGGACTATATAACCCGATACGCCGTGCGCCGGTCGTGCGGCGCGCTTGGCTGCACCAGCCAGCTCGTGCCTGTGCTCACCCGCGTCGAACGCGAGGTCGCCGAAACGCGGACGGTATATGAGCATGCGATCGAAATCCGCGTCGGAAATGGCGTGCGGCAGCCCGGATCGCCGAACATCTACGATGCCCAGGACACGTTCAGCACCCTCAGCGCGCGGCTCACCTGAACGTTCGCGCGCCGCAGAACGCAGGGGCAAGTCCTTGATCCTGCTCAAGCTCTCCTGAATGTTATCAAGGCCGATCACGGCTCTTTGTGCCGTTGCGGCGTTCCGTACGCTTCGCACGCCCCCGCCGGATAGGCTAAGCCCCTGCATGGATCGGCGGACAGCGCCGGCAGGATTGAACACGGGGAGTGCTCACATGGCTTTTTCCAGGACCTTGATGGCGTGCGCCGCACTGGCGCTTGCAATGGGCGGATGCACCACGACGGACGCGCCGCCGGTCGCGGCGGCTGTCGATGCGGGCCCCTATGCCGGCCGCAGCGTGCTCGATGTCGCGATCGAGACGGCGGGTGGCGAGGCCGCGCTGGGCAAGGTCCAGGAAATCTATTTCACGGGCGCAGCGACTGTCACCGCGGAGGGCAAGACCGCCGAACAGAACCTCGCCATCGTGGTGCGTCCGTTCAGCTTCTATCGCCTGACCACATGGGCCAAGGGCGCCGAGCCGAGAACGGCAAAGACGGTGCAGGCGGAGATGGGCAAGGCGTGGGACGTGACGCGCGTCACCTGGCAGCCGATGCCGGAGCCCGCCGCGAAGTTCGAGAACGAACAGCTTGGCCTCTACAGCGCGCTGCTGCTGACGCCGCTGAAGGCGGACGGCGTCAACGTGAAGGAGTTGCCGGCTGGCGCCGACGGATCGCGCAGCCTGCAGGTCACGCGCGCGAACGCCAAGCCCGTCGAAGTCACCTTCGATGCGTCGGGCAGGCTCGCACGCGCAACCTACACCGGCACCGACCCGAAGACGGGCGCGGACGCGGTCGAGACGGCGACTTTCTCGGGCGAGATCGTCTCCAACGGCGTCAAATGGCCGAAGACCATCAAGGTCGAGCGGGGCGGCGCTCCTGCAATGGAGCTTGAAGTCGCGACCTTCGAGGCCCTGCCCCAGCGCGTCGTGCGTCCTCTCGAACAGACAATGCAGTATGACGGCAGCGCCCCGCCCAGCGACGACGACGCCGGCTGACCGCCTGGGCCGGCGCCCGGCGCCGCCGCAGGCAAATCGGGGAATTCACGCCCTGCGATTTGCGAGGCGGCGACGGGCGCGCTACGCTCCAGCCCTTGCGCCGGATACCGCGCCCGAGAGGCTGACCCATGTTCCAGCATTTCTTCCATGAGCTGCGCGCCGCCAAGGTGCCTGTCACGCTCAAGGAATACCTCACCCTGCTGGAAGCCATGGACAAGGGCGTGGTCGGTGGCCCGAACTCAGCTTCGGGGGGCGGCAACGAGGTGCAGGACTTCTATTATCTCGCGCGCTCGGCGCTGGTGAAGGACGAGAAGCATCTCGATCGGTTCGACAAGGTGTTCGGCCACGTCTTCAAGGGGCTCGATTCATTCTCGGAGGGCGTCGACGTCCACCAATTCCCCGAAGAGTGGCTGAAAAAGATGTCCGAGAAATTCCTCTCGGAAGAAGACAAGAAGATGATCGAGGCCATGGGCGGCTGGGACAAGCTCATGGAGACGCTGAAACAGCGGATGGAAGAACAGAAGAAGCGCCATGAGGGCGGCAACAAGATGATCGGCACGGCCGGCACCTCGCCCTATGGCGCTTACGGCTACAATCCCGAAGGCGTCCGCATCGGCCAGGACAAGTCGCGCCACCAGCGCGCCGTGAAGGTGTGGGACAAGCGCGAGTTCAAGAACCTCGACGACTCCGTCGAGATCGGCACGCGCAACCTGAAAGTCGCCCTGCGCCGCCTGCGCAAATGGGCGCGCGACGGCGCCGCCGAAGAACTCGACCTCGACGGCACGATCCGCAAGACGGCCAAGGAAGGCTATATCGACATCGTCATGCGGCCCGAGCGGCGCAATGCGGTGAAGCTGCTGATGTTCCTCGACATCGGCGGGTCGATGGACCCGCACGTGAAGGCCTGCGAGGAGTTGTTCTCGGCGGCGCGGACGGAATTCAAGAATCTCGAATTCTTCTACTTCCACAACTGCATCTACGAAGGCGTGTGGAAGGACAACCGCCGGCGCGGCGTCAGCAAGATCCCGACCTGGGATGTGCTGCACAAATTCTCCGCCGACTACAAAGTCATCATCGTGGGCGACGCCGCCATGAGCCCTTACGAGATCACCTATCCGGGCGGCTCGGTGGAGCACTGGAACGAGGAGCCGGGCGCGATCTGGCTGCAGCGCTTCGTGGACATCTACCCGCATCTGGCATGGCTCAACCCCACCCACCCCTCGGGCTGGGATTATTCCGGCTCAACCGAAATGATCCGCACGATCATCGGCGCAGACCGCATGTTCCCGCTGACCGTGAAGGGCGTGGAAGAAGCAACGCGGGAG
>CAZGWV010000142.1:2974-7088 GCA_964529555.1 uncultured Rhizobium sp. | reverse complement strand
CGCCTCGCAGGCCAAACCTGCGAGAATGCACCCCCGTGTCCCGCTTGACAGACTGCCGGCATCCCGCCCTTGTCACAGCAGAATTTCCAGGGCCGGAATTTCCAGGGCCAGAATTTCGAGGGAGAGGCGGGCATGCCCCAAGGTCTGACGAACATCATGGCGCCTGTCCTTGCGCTCGTCGTATGGACGCTCATCGTGCTGGTCTGGCTCTACCTCCGCCGCATCCCGGCGATGCGCAAGGCCGGCATCGACCCGGCCAGGATCAAGGGCTCGGAATCCTACGCCAGCCTGCCGCCGATGAACCCCAAGGCCGTCTGGGTCGCCGACAACTACAACCACCTGCACGAGCAGCCGACGATCTTCTATGCGCTCTGCCTCTACTCCCACCTCGTCGGCCTCAACGATACGCTCAATATCGGGCTTGCCTGGGGCTATGTCGCGATCCGCGTGGTCCACACGCTGATCCAGGTCACCACCAACTACGTGCCGCTGCGCTTCTTCGTGTTCAATGTCGGCTCGCTGCTGCTGATGATCCTCGCCGTGCGCAACGTGCTCTGGCTGTTCGGAATCTGACGGGAACTCCCGGAAACCCTGCAGAAAAAGGGAAACAGGGGGCAGGGCGGGGCGGCGCATCGCGCGCCCTTGCCCAACCCCTCCCTATTCCCTATTCCCCACTCCCTTCCCACCCGTCCTTCAACAACGCCCATGTCATCCCTCTCCGAATCCCGCCTGCGCCAGATGATCGACCGCTTCGACCAGGTCGAGGCGCGCATGGGCGTGGCGACCGATCCGAAGGAAATCGTCCAGCTCTCGCGCGACCATGCCGAACTGAAGCGCGTCGCCGAAAAGGCGCGCGAGGTGATGCTGCTGCGCACCCAGCTCGCCGAAGCCGAGGCGCTGATCGAGGACGACACCGCCGACCGCGACTTCATCAACATGGCGATCGAGGAACGCGCGGAAATCCGCGAGAAGCTTCCCGGCATCGAGCGCGAGATGCAGCTCATGCTCCTGCCCAGGGATCGCGACGACGACGGCTCGGCCATCATCGAAGTCCGCGCCGGAACTGGCGGCGACGAAGCCGCGCTCTTCGCGGGTGATCTCTGGCGCATGTACCAGCGCTATGCCTCCAGGCGCGGCTGGCAGGTGGAACTCGTCTCCGCCACCGACGGCGAGATGGGCGGCTACAAGGAGATCGTCGCCCAGTTCAACGGTGCGGGCGTGTTCGGCCGCATGAAATTCGAAAGCGGCGTCCATCGCGTGCAGCGTGTCCCCGCCACCGAGGCGCAGGGCCGCATCCACACCTCCGCCGCCACCGTCGCCATCCTGCCGGTGCCCGAGGAAGTGAACATCGAAGTCCGCGACCAGGACATCCGCATCGACACGTATCGCTCATCCGGCGCAGGCGGCCAGCACGTCAACAAGACCGACTCCGCCGTGCGCATCACCCACCTGCCGACGAACATCGTGGTGACCTCGTCCGAGAAGTCGCAACACGAGAACCGCCGCAAGGCGATGGAACAGCTCAAGATCCGCCTCTACGAGCGCGAGCGCGAGATGAAGGACACCGCGCGGTCCGAAGCCCGCAAGCTGCAGGTCGGCTCGGGCGACCGCTCCGAGCGCATCCGCACCTACAACTTTCCCCAAGAGCGCGTGACCGATCACCGCATCAACTACACCGCGCACAACCTGTCGGATTTCGTGCAGGGCGATATCGAAGCGCTGCTCGACGCCCTCCACGCCGAGGACCAGGCCGAACGCCTCGCGCAGATGGAGCAGGGGTGATCGCCAATACTTGCTGTCATTCCCGCCGCAGCGCAAAGCGCGAAGAGCGGGAACCCAGGAGCCGCAAGCACCGTTCTCGCAACCCCTGGGTTCCGGCTCGCACGCTGTCGCGTGCGTCCGGAATGACACCGGTGAGTATTCGGTTGAACTCACGCGAGGTCACAGGTTGATCCCTCCAACACAATGCGCTTTTGATCCCCCATGACCCTTTCCCCAGACCGCATTCCCGTCATCGCCGGCATCGGTGAAATCACCGATCGCCCGAAGGACATCACGCAGGCGCTCGAGCCCGCCGCCCTGATGGCCGAGGCCGCGCGCCTCGCCGATGCCGAAGCGAAGGGCCTGCTCGCCGACGTCGATTCCATCGACATTGTCGGCCTCGTCTCGTGGCGCTATGCCGACACCGCCGCACTGCTGTGCGAAAAGCTCGGCGTGTCGCCCCGGCGCGCCGTCTATGGTCCCGTCGGCGGCGAAAGCCCGATCCGCTATCTCCACGAAGCCGCGCGCCGCATCGCGAGCGGCGAGAGCACTGTCGGTCTTGTCACCGGCGGCGAGGCTCAGCACGCGGTCAACCACGCCAAGCGCTCCAACGTTGAACTACCGTGGACGCCCTATGCCGTCGACGCCCCGAAATTCCAGCGCGCCGCCGACTATGTCCATGCGCTCGCCGTGAAGCAGGGCGTCGCCTGGCCGATCAACGTCTACCCGCTCTACGACATCGCCAGCGCCCACGCCTGGGGCCAGACGCCGGAGCAGGCGACAGCGGAGTCCGCTCAATTGTGGTCCGCCAACAGCAAGGCCGCCGCGCGCAATCCCTATGCGTGGCTCCGCAAGGAACTCTCGCCGTCGGAGATCGCAACGCCCTCCGACGACAATCGCATGATCTCGTGGCCTTACCCGAAGCGCATGGTCGCCAACCCCAATGTGAACCAGGGCTCGGCCATCATCGTCACGTCGCTGGCGAAAGCGCGCGCGGCGGGCATCGCGGAGGATCAGCTCGTCTTCATCGGCGCCGGCGCCGTCGCCAACGAGCCGCGCGACTGGCTCACCCGTCCGCAATTCGTGCAGAGCCACGCGCAGACGGCCGTACTCACGGCGATGCAGCGCCACGCCGGGGATACGAAGGCAGGCGCGTTCGATGCGGTCGAGCTTTATTCCTGCTTCCCCGTCGTGCCCAAGCTGGCCCGGCGCACGCTGGGCCTCGGCGCCGACCAGCCCACCAGCGTCACCGGCGGCCTCAGCTTCTTCGGCGGCCCGCTCAACAACTATATGAGCCACGCCGCCTGCGCGATGGTGCGCCAGGTGCGCAATGGCGCGAAGCTCGGCCTGCTCTACGGCCAGGGCGAATTCGTCACCAAGCACCACGCCCTCATCCTCGGCCGTGAACAGCAGGCCGGCAATGGCGAGGCCGACGCCCTGATCGATATGAAGGCGCAGGCCACGGCAGACCCCATGCTCGGGCCGCCCGTCCCCATAGACGAAACCCCGGACGGTGAGGCGACGCTCGAAACCTTCACCGTGCTCTACGATCCCGCCGGGCGGGCCGATTATGCCGTCGCCGTCGCCCGCCTCGATTCCGGCGCGCGGACGCTGGCGCGCGTGCCCGCAAGCCACGCCGCCGAGATCGCCCTGCTGAAATCCCGCACCCAGTCGCCCATCGGCCAGCGCGGCCGCGTCCACACGGACGCCAGCGGACTGCCGCAATGGCGCGCCCTTCACGGATGATCTATCGCGTATTGCCGGGCTTTCATCTGGCGCTCCGTCCCGTCCATGCTATCTCAGGACAAACCTGAGGAGCCTGACCCATGCGCCTGTACAGCCTGATCGCCATCCCCGTTCTCGCCTTCGCGCTCGTCGCCTGCGACGGCGCATCGACGGGCGCCGCCGCTCCCGATGCGGCTGCTGTCAAAGCCGAAGCCGACAAGGCCGTCGCCGAAGCGCTCGCCGCGCGCGACGCCGAGGCCACCAGGCTGCACGGCGATGCCGGCCCCGGCGTCTATTTCGTGAACCTGCGCGATGGCCAGACCGTCGCCTCGCCCTTCCGCGTCGCGTTTGGCGTCTATGGCATCGGCGTCGCCCCCGCGCTCACCGACAAGCCGAACACCGGCCACCACCACCTGCTGATCGACACCGAACTGACGGACGAGGAAAAGCAGTACGCCATCCCCGCCGACGACCAGCACATCCATTTCGGCGGCGGCCAGACCGAATATGTGCTCAACCTGCCCGCCGGCCCCCACACGCTCCAGCTCGTCTTCGGCGACATGAACCACGAACTGCACAAGCCCGAGGGCATTCTCTCCGAGAAGATCACGGTCAACGTGCAGTAGGC
>CAZGWV010000142.1:0-2874 GCA_964529555.1 uncultured Rhizobium sp. | reverse complement strand
GGCGAATCCGCTTGGCTCTCAAGGCGAAAACGCGCCGCGAATCGGACAGGGTCCGTGCTGCGGCGCGAACCCTTGAAAAAGCTTAATCAGGGCAGGGCGCGCCGCGGGCCTCGCGAGGCTTGCTTGTGGTTTTGCGAACGACCACATCTAGCCGCATGAACCACCTGCGAACCTTCATCCTGCTGGCGGCGATGACAGCGCTGTTCGTGGGCGTGGGCTATCTGATCGGCGGACCTGCGGGCATGGCGATCGCGCTCGCCTTCGCGCTGGTCGGCAACCTCATCAGCTACTGGAACGCCGACAAGATCGTGCTGTCGATGTACCGCGCGCAGGAAGTGCAGCCCAACCATCCCGACGCCCGCGTGCGCGCCTACGCCGAGGACACGCGCGCGATGGCCGAGCGCGCCGGCATGCCCATGCCGAAGATCACCATCATCGAAAGCGAACAGCCCAACGCCTTCGCCACCGGCCGCGATCCCGGCCACGCCGCCGTCGCCGCCACCACGGGCCTGCTGACGATGCTCGACCGGCGCGAGATCCGCGCGGTGATGGGCCACGAGTTGGCCCATGTCAAAAACCGCGACACGCTGACGATGACCGTCACGGCCACCATCGCCGGCGCTATCTCGGCGCTCGCCAACTTCGCCTTCTTCTTCGGCGGCAATGATCGCGAACGCCCCGGCGGTTTCATCGGCGTCATCGCCATAATGATCCTCGCCCCCATCGCCGCCGGCCTCGTGCAGATGGCGATCAGCCGCCACCGCGAATACGAGGCGGACGAGGGCGGGGCGGAAATCTCGGGCGATCCCGCAGCCCTCGCCTCCGCGCTGCAGAAGATCGACAGCTATGCGCGCTCGGGCCGCGTCAACTTCCAGGCCGAGCGCAATCCGGCGACGGCGCATATGTTCATCATCAATCCGCTGCTGGGCCGCGGCGCCGACAACCTGTTCTCGACCCACCCCTCGACGCAGAACCGCGTTGATGCGCTCGCCCGCCGCTTCGGCGGCCGCACCGCTACGCCGCCGCCTGAGGTGATCGCCGCCACGCGCCGCGCCCCCGGCCCGTGGGACCAGCCGCAGGAAACCCGCAAGCCGGGTCCGTGGGGCTGAGACTGAGTGATCATCGCTTGGCGTTGATCAGAGATAGCGCGAAACCTTCGTCTCAAGCAGTCGAACCAGCGCCGGGTCCATGAATTCATAGTCGTCAGGAATATCGAGGCAGATGGCCCGTTTGCCATCGAGACGCTTGCCGAAACGGCCGCGCAGCTTGCCCAGATGGGTCTTCTCCATGACGAAAATGATATCGGCCCAATCAACAAGCTCGCCATCCAGGGGCGTATCCGCGTCGTTGTTGGTGCCCGCCGACATCGCCTCGACATCGGGATACTGTGAAAATACCTGCTCGGCCGTCGGACTGCGGAGTTTGTTCTGGCTGCAGATAAACAGAAGCTTGCGTGGCTTTGGCATGACGGCTTCGGAGCTCAGCAGAGGTGCGGGAAAGGGTGGCGCCCGGTCAGCGTGCCCCAACATGTTGGCGTCGTCACCGGCGCTGCGTCCATGGGTGGTGGGCCTGCAGAATTCGGGCTCGGCCTATATTTTCACTCTTTGTTCACGAGAACATTTGTAGTACACAGAGGTGGACGAGAGCTGGAATCGGTCGGATTTGCCCGCCCCTCCCCAGCATGGCAGATGATGGAGACGAACATGGCGGGCGCCGCTCTGAAGCTGGTGGAAGACAAGGGCATGGACAAGCAGAAAGCCCTCGAAACGGCCCTGGGCCAGATCGAGCGCAACTTCGGCAAGGGCTCGATCATGCGTCTGGGCAAGAACCAGACGATGGATGTCGAAGCCCTCTCCACCGGCTCGCTCAGCCTCGACGTCGCGCTCGGCATCGGCGGTCTGCCCAAAGGCCGCATCATCGAAATCTACGGACCGGAGAGCTCGGGCAAGACCACGCTCGCCCTGCATATCCTCGCCGAAGCGCAGAAGAGCGGCGGCGTCGGCGCCTTCATCGACGCCGAGCATGCCCTCGATCCGATCTACGCCGCCAAGCTGGGCGTCGATCTCGACGACCTGCTGGTCAGCCAGCCGGACACGGGCGAACAGGCGCTTGAGATCACGGACACGCTCGTGCGCTCCGGCGCCATCGACGTGCTGGTGATCGACTCGGTCGCCGCCCTTACCCCGCGCGCCGAACTCGAAGGCGAGATGGGCGACTCGCTGCCCGGCCTGCAAGCCCGCCTGATGAGCCAGGCGCTGCGCAAGATCACGGCGTCGGTCTCCAAGTCGAAGACGATGGTGATCTTCATCAACCAGATCCGCATGAAGATCGGCGTGATGTACGGCTCGCCCGAAACCACCACGGGCGGCAACGCCCTGAAATTCTACGCCTCCGTGCGCCTCGACATCCGCCGCACCGGCCAGATCAAGGAACGCGACGAGGTCATCGGCAACGAGACGCGCGTGAAGGTCGTCAAGAACAAGGTCGCCCCGCCATTCCGCCAGGTCGATTTCGATATCATCTACGGCGAAGGCATCTCCAAGACGGGCGAACTGATCGACCTCGGCGTCAAGGCGAACATCATCGAGAAGTCGGGATCGTGGTTCTCCTACGGCTCGCAGCGCATCGGGCAGGGGCGTGAGAACGCCCGCAGATTCCTCAAGGAAAACCCCGAAACCGCTCACGAGATCGAGGATGCGATCCGCAGGAATTCCGGCGTTCTGGGCGACAACCTGCTCGTCGAGGAGCCGGGCGACGACAACAGCGACGGCGACGATGACGGCAGCGGCGAACCCGTCGTCACCACCCGCAAGTCGTCCAGGAAGGGCTAGGCCTCACACGATCCGGGCCTTGCGACTGCCGGCTGCCGCGTCT
>CAZGWV010000141.1:0-7160 GCA_964529555.1 uncultured Rhizobium sp. | reverse complement strand
CCATGTCCGGGGCCATATCAGCGTTCAATACAGGCGAAATTTGGGAGAAGCGTCAGCGCGAAGCGGCGCGAGCGGCGGGTTGCGGCCCGGAGGCGGGCATCAGGCCGTGTATGAAGTCGCGGAAGAGTTCGGGGCGACGCACGAAGTCTGCGAGCGGCAGGTCTTCCTTGCCCACGGCCTGTGGCGCGCAATCGACGCCGGCGCGCGTGAGGCTGGCGACCACGGCGTTGCGCTTCTCGCTGGCGGAGACCACGGCGACGCGGAACTTGCCCATGTTGGCGATGCGCGTGACGGTTGCGTCCTCGTCGGTCGAGTCGGGCAGCATCAGGTCGATGATGACGAGGTCGAACCGTTCGAGGCGCAGCTTGCGCTCGGCGTCCATCAGCGATGTGGCGATGACGAGGTCGATCCCGTAGCGCTTGCGCGAAGCGGCAGCTGCGGCGGCGGCCAGCAATTCGCCAGCGCGCGCATGATCCTCCACCCAGAGCACTTTCATCTTCAATCCCCCCAAGGACCGGGACGCCCGAATCGCCCCGAACTCGGTCACGCGCGCGAATGGTTGTAGGTTTCGCAGGCGCGAATAACTCTGCAAGTCCGTTGTGAACCGCTATCTGTTACGAATGGTTAACAAGTCAAGCGGGACCTGGCAGTACGTTGACCGGGGGAATCAGATGGCCGAGCCAGTCGATTCAAACATTTCCAACGATCACGGGCTTGCCGCCTTCATCGACCCTGAGAAGCGCGATGGGCACATCGTGGACATTATGATCGAGGAAAGATGCCCAAGCTGGGTAGGGCACTGGTCCTGGCCGGCCGTGAAGCCGGTGCTGTTCGCGCTGCTGGGTTACCGCAAGGCCCTGCGCTGGGCGGACGAGATCAAGCAATTGAAATCCGGGCAGGAATGCTTCGAATTTCTCGACCGCGTTCTCGATCTCCGCGTGACGAGTGTGGGAATGGAGCGGGCGCCGAAGTCGGGGCGCGCGGTGATTGTCGCCAATCATCCGACGGGTCTGGCCGATGGGTCGATCGTGCTGGCGGCGATGCGGCATATTCGGACCGATATCGAGATCATGGCCAACGCGGACGCATGCCGGATCAATCCGAGGTTCGCGGATATCATTATCCCGGTGGAGTGGGTGCAGGAGAAGCGCTCGATGCCGAAGACGCGCGAGACGCTGCGCCGGACCAGCGCGGCGTTTGCGAACGAGCGCGTGCTGCTGATCTTCCCGTCGGGCTCGCTGGCGCAGATGCGGAAGGGCAAGCTGGTGGACGAGCCGTGGCATCAGACGGCAGTGTCGCTGGCGCGGAAGAACAAGGCGCCGATCACGCCGTTGCATGTGGGCGGGCGGAATTCGTCTCTGTATTATGCGTTCTGCGGGCTCAATCGAGAGCTGCGCGATATCACGCTGTTTCGCGAGCTGCTGAACAAGCAGGGCGACAAATTCCACCTGACATTCGGGCCACAGATTCCGGTTGAGCATCTGGAGGGCGATCCGCAGGCGGTGACCGAGAAGCTGCGCGAGTATGTGGATACGATCCTGCCGAACGATCCCGAGCGGCCATTCGAGCCGGTGCGTCCGGGCTGATCGTGCGCTGTTGCGCCAGTCCCCTCAGCCGCCCTCGTGGTTCGACGGGCGCAACGCCATGCCATGCATGGCGTTACTGCTCACCATGAGGGCTACAGCTACATCGCGAGCGAGGGGCCGGGCTCACCGATCTATCGTTTGGAAAATTCGTGCGCGTTAGAGCCAGCCGGCATCCTTGACGGCCTTGAGATAGGTGCGGCTCACGGGGGCTTCGGCGCCGGATTTCAGTTTCAGCGTCACCTTGCCGTCGCCCTTCGCGGCGTCGGCCAGGCCCTGCCTCGCCACCCACCACGATCTGTGGGTCTGCATGCCGGGGAGGGCGGCGAGTTCGCGGATGGCGTCGGCGAGGCGCATCAGGATCATCGTCTCGCCCGCGCTGGTGTGGACGCGGAGATAGTGGTCCTCGGCGGAGACGGCGTGGATTTCAGCGCTGCGGAATTTCACGGGCAGGCGGTCGGCGAAGGCCGCGCCGGCCGATACGGGGGGCTGCTGTTCTGGCATTGACGTTTGCCCGGTCGTGGCGGGATTCCGCAGGCGGTCGAGCGCCCAGCCGCCCGCCGTCAGCAGGAGCGAGACGATCACGACATAGAAATACTGGGTCCACCACCAGGCGGGGGCGCCGACTGTTCCGGCCGAGGCGAACTCGATCAGCACAAGCCCGAATGTGATCGGCGCCGAGATGATCAGCGCGACGGCCGTGATCTGCAGGGCGGGGTGGGTGTCCTTCATCCACCTGTCGAAGATCAGCGGATTCGCCACGGCGGCGGCGAGGATGCCGAGCGCCATCAGGCCGCTCCAGTAGATCCAGCGTTCGAGCAGGGGAATCTCGGTGGAGCCATAGACTCCCAGCCAGGCGAATGCCGCGCCCAACCCCAGGGCGACCGCCGTCCCCCGCAAGATACTCACAGCCCAGCCCGGCAGGCGGGCCGCATGCCGCGTCGCTTGGCTGTTCTCGGGCTCGGTCACTGGCGTTTCGCGGTCCTGTCCGGGCTGCATTTCACGCTTCGTGAACGGTGTAACCCAGTGTTTGGCGAAGCAAAACAGGCGTTTCGCGCAATTGGTGTGGCCGGGCGGGGCGAGCCCGGCGAAATTCGGTCAGTCGGCAGCCAAACACGGCGCCGGCCTGATGCGAAGCCCCGAACCAACGGAGTTCACAAAATGAAGCGCCTCTCCCTCCTCGACAAATTCCTGACTGGTCTGGCCATCGTGCCCGCCGCCCTGGCTGCGGCGGTTCTGACTTTTCCACAGCCCGCCCTGGCCGATACGACCAAGGTTCCGCTGACCGTGACGGTGACCGGAATCGCCGAACACAAGGGCGCCATCAGCTTCGGCGTCTTCGACGAGGCCGGCTATGAGACCGACAATGCGGTCAATGGCGGACTGATCCCCGTGACGGGCGACACCGCCACCATGACGCTGGAACTGCCGCCGGGCCGTTATGGCATCAAGCTGTTCCATGATGTGGACGGGGACGGGAAGATGAGCACGAACCCGTTCGGCATGCCGACCGAGCCCTACGCCTTCTCGAACAGCGCGCCGGCCCAGTTCGGCCCGGCCAAGTGGGATGCCGCCGCCTTCGACGTGGCCGCCCCGGCGACGACCCACACCATCAAGCTGACCCGCTAGCGCGCTTCGACAGGAATCAGACACATGAATCTCTCCCGCCGCCTTTTCCTGCATTCCGGCCTGATGACGGGCGCCGCCCTGGCCGTCGCCCCGAAAGTGTTCGCCGAGCCGACCCTGCCGGGCTGGCATGTCGGCTATGCCAACGCGCCGGCCGCCGGCTATCCGCAGGCCGCGATGAAGCTGGTGAGGGGCAAGGCCCCCGCTGGCCTCGCCGGCACGCTTTATCGCAATGGTCCTGCGCACTTCAGACATGGCGACGCTTTCGCGACCCACTGGTTCGATGGCGACGGCATGGTTCAGCGCATCGCCATCGGCGATGGCAAGGCGGTCCACTCGGGCAAGTTCGTCGATACGCCGAAGCGCCGCGCCGAAATGGCGGCGGGTAAATTCCTCGCGCCAGGCTTCGGCACCGTGGGCGATCCGAGCTATCCGGTCGGATCGTCCGACGATGTGAACCCCGGCAACATCTCGGTGATGATGTCGGGCGGCGAATTGCTGGCGCTGTGGGAGGCGGGGTCGCCCTATCGCATGGACCCGGTGACGCTGGAGACGAAGGGACTCAAGGCGTTTCGGAACGACCTCAAGGGCATGCCCTTCCTGGCGCACCCCAAGCGCGAGCCGGATGGCCGCGTGTGGAGTCTTGCGATGAACGGCCGGCGTGTCGGCATCTACAACATCAACCCGGATGGAACGGTGGCCGGCTTCGGCATGGTCGATATCGGCGCCGCCTGCTACATGCACGACTGGACGATGACGGACCGCAAGCTGGTGATCCTGTGCCAGCCCTGGGTGCAGACGAAGAACATCCCGCCCTTCATCGACGGCTTCGTGTGGAAGCCGGAAGAGGGGATGAAATACCTGATCGTCGACAAGGATGACCTCACCAAGACGCGCTGGGCCCAGGGCGCCGCGCGCTCCTTCTACCACACCGGCGCGGCGTGGGAGGAAAGCGACGGTACGATCAGGCTGGATGCGGCCTTCTATCCCGAACCCGTGCTCGGCTCGGGCGGCGGATCGAGCGAGATCCGCGGCAAGTATGAGGGCGATGAAGTCTCCTCGAAGCTGACGATGGCGGTGATCCCGCCTGCGAAGGATGGCGTCTCGGGCGATGTGAAGCTGGTCGAAACGGCGATCATCGGCGACTTTCCGCAGGTCGATCCGCGCCGGCACGGCCTGTCGCGCAAGCTGACGACGATGGTGACAGGCTCGGTCGATGGCCAGCCCGGCGCCAACGCGCTGGCGGTGCAGGACTGGTCGAGCGGCAAGTCGCAGGTGCATGAGTTCGGCCATGACTACATGGTCGAGGAATTCCTGTTCACGCCGAAGGGCTCGGGCGCGGCCGAGGAAGACAGCTGGCTGATCGGCACGGCGATCAACACCAAGCTGCAGCGCAGCGAAGTCCACGTGTTCGACGCCGGGCATGTGGCCGATGGTCCGGTGGCGGTGTGGCAGGCGGACTATGCCTGGCCGCTCGGTTTCCACGGAACGTGGGCGGGGGCTTAAGCGCCTCTGCACGATTGTCATTCCCGCCGAAGCCCGAAGGGCTGAGAGCGGGAAACCAGGGGCCGGCGGCGCCGGTGTGTGTGGCCCCTGGGTTCCGGCTCGCACGCTGTCGCGTGCGTCCGGAATGACATTGGTGGTCTCCCGCACGCATGTCGCTTGAATCCCGTAACAACATTTCACGCGCGCGTTGCCGCGAAGCGGCGTAAGGCTGGCGCAAACAAGAACGTCGAGCCTGACTGTCCCCTGCCATGACCGTCTACCGGAATGTCGCGTCGCTGATCCTTGCGGTCATGCTGCTGCAGGCGGCTGCAAGCATTCTCAACGTGTCGACGCCGCTGGCTCTCAGCGCGATGGGCGCCTCCCCGCTGGGCGTCGGGCTGGTGGCGGCGACGTTTTCCGCCGGCTTCATGCTGGGGGCGTGGTTCGCGCCGGATGTGGTGCGGCAGGTCGGCCATATCCGCGCCTATTCCGCCGCCGCCGCGATCTACGCCGCCGGCATCCTGTCGATGGCGCTTGCGTTCGACGCGGTCGGCTGGGCGCTGTTCCGGCTGTTCCAGGGCGCCGCCTCGGCGGTGATGTTCACGGCGGCGGAAAGCTGGATCGCGGATTCGACCCCGCGGTCGAAGCGCGGCGGCGTGATGGGCATGTACCAGCTGATGCTCAAGCTCGCGATCTGCGGCGGGCCGCTGCTGGTCGTCGAGCATGCGCCGGACGACACGAAGCCGTTCATCTGGGCTGGCCTGCTGATGGTGCTGGCGGTGGTGCCGCTGTGCGCGACGCGGCGGGCGCAGCCCGTGCTGCCGGATCGCGAGGCGTTGAGCCTTGGCTCGGTGTTCAAGATACCGCCGGCGGCCCTGGCAGGGGCGGTGGTGGCGGGGCTCTGCAATACGGGCGTGACCAGCCAGTTGCCGCTTTACGCCCAGGACTTGCAGCCGGGCGCGGGGGCGGCATCGGCGGCGACGCTCTACATCGCGGCGATGATCGGGGGTACGGTCACGCAATGGCCGGCGGGGCTGCTGTCGGACAAGGTGGATCGGCGGCTGATCGTGGCGGCGCTTTCGGCGATCGCGCTGGCGGCTTGCGTGGCGCTCTATCTGACTGCGGGGAAAGTGTCGTTCTCGATTACTGCGCTGCTGGCGGCGCTGTGGGGGGCGGGGGCGTTGTCCTTCTATTCGGTATCGGCGGCCCATGCGACCGACCGCACCGAGTCGGGCCAGATCGCGCAGGTCATGTCGGGCATGCTGTTCGTCTGGGCGGCGGGGTCCGTCATCGGGCCGGTCCTGACCGGCGCTGTGGCCGACACGCAGGCGGGCCAGCCGGGCGTGTTTGCCGCAGTCGCGTTTGGCTATTTTGCCCTGCTGGCGGCCAATCTCTGGCGGCTGGTGGTGCGCGAGCGGCCAGGGCAGGCGCAACGTTCGGCCTTCAGGTGGTTCGGACAGACCAGCGTCGTTCAAGGCAAGGCCGTGGACGTGGACGATCCGGCCAAGGACACGCCCGGAACGGAGGCGACGGCGCCCCCGGCGTCGGCCGCAGAGAAGCCGGGCTGAGCCAGCCTCGGCCTATCGAAACCGCCACGTTGCGTCGCGGCGCCCCATGCGGTATCGCCACCGGCACAAACCCAGTCGCGACATGTCTCAAGGGGCGAAATTTCATGAACATCCATGAGCATCAGGCGAAGGAAGTCCTGAAGTCCTTCGGCGCGCCGGTCGCCAAGGGCGTCGCGATCACCTCGCTGGACCAGGCTGAAGCCGCGATCGACGCGCTGCCGGGGCCGCTCTGGGTGGTCAAATCGCAGATCCACGCGGGCGGGCGCGGCAAGGGCAAGTTTGTCGAGAAGGAAGCCGGCGAAAAGGGCGGCGTCCGCCTCGGTTTCTCGAAAGAGCAGGCGCTGGAGCATGTGAAGGCGATGTTCGGCCGTCATCTTGTGACCGCTCAAACCGGAGCCGGCGGCAAGCAGGTGAACCGCATCTATGTCGAAGACGGCGCCGATATCGAGAAGGAACTCTACCTCTCCATGCTGGTCGATCGCGGCACGGGCCATGTCGCCTTCATGGTCTCGACCGAAGGCGGCATGGATATCGAGCAGGTCGCCCACGACACGCCGGAAAAAATCCTGACGCTGGATATCGATCCGGTCGCGGGCGTCACCGAGGCCGACTCGGCCAAGCTCGCCGCTGCGCTGAAGCTGGAAGGCGCGGCGAAGGCCGACATGGGCACGCTGGCCCCGATCCTCTACAAGGCGTTCACGTCGAAAGACATGAGCATGCTGGAGGTGAACCCGCTCATCGTGATGAAGGACGGCCATCTGCGCGTGCTGGATGCGAAAGTGTCGTTCGACGACAACGCGCTGGCCATCAAGGGCCGCCACGACGACATCCTCGCCCTGCGCGACACGACGGAAGAAGACGAGAAAGAGATCGCCGCGAAAGAGTGGGACCTCGCCTA
>CAZGWV010000140.1:0-7275 GCA_964529555.1 uncultured Rhizobium sp. | reverse complement strand
GGTCCCGCCCCGTTTAGGGGGCGGACAGGTGGGGGTCTCGTTCAGCATCGGGACTGGCGCGCCTGATTCCCCGCCGCCCAAGCATCCACCGCCGCCACATGCCGCGCGATGCTCGCCCGGTCCAGAAACGACCCCGCGAACGAATTCTTCGCCAGCGTGACAATGTCCTCGCGCGTGAGCCCCACCGCCTGCGCCGTCCTCAAATAATTATCCCCCACATACCCGCCGAAATACGCCGGATCGTCCGAATTGCATGTCGCCTTCAGCCCAAGCTCCAGCATCCGCTTCATCGGATGGTCCTTCAGATCATGCACCACGCACAGCTTGAGATTGGAGAGCGGACACACCGTCAGCGTCATCCCCTCCCGCACCAGCCGCTGCACCAGCGCCGCATCCTCCAGCGCGCGATTGCCATGATCGATCCGGTCGACCTGCAGGATATCGAGCGCCTCGCGCACATACTCCGGCGGCCCTTCCTCGCCGGCATGCGCGACGATCCTGAGCCCCCGCTCCTTCGCCGCCTTGAACACGCGCGCAAACTTCGACGGCGGATGACCCTTCTCCGAACTGTCGAGCCCGACGCCCGCAATGCGATCCAGATAGGGCTCCGCCGCCTTCAACGTCCTGAAGCTCGACGTCTCATCGAGATGCCGCAGGAAACACATGATGAGTTTCGACGTGATCCCGAACCGCGCCTCCGCCTGCCTCATCCCCGCCAGCAACCCGTCGATGGCGACAGAGAACGGCAGGCCGCGATCCGTATGCGTCTCGGGATCGAAGAAGATTTCCGCATGCACGCCGCCATCGGCATGCAGCCGCTCGAAATAGGCGAGCGCCATGTCCGCGAAGTCCTGCTCGGTCTGCAAGACGTTCGCGCCCTGATAATAGATGTCGAGAAAATCCTGCAGGTTCGAGAAAGCGTAAGCCGCCCTCACCTCCTCCACGCTCTTGAACGGAATATCGATCTTGTTACGCTGCCCCAGCGCGAACATCAGCTCGGGCTCCAGCGAGCCTTCGATGTGCAGATGCAGCTCCGCCTTGGGAATGCCGCGAATGAAGGCTTCGGTCGGATTCATGCAAGATCCCCGCGCTCGTTCGTACAGATTCGCGGATTGTGCGATCCGCCGCAAGACACCCGGCAAAGTCTCGCTGCTGGCCGCCCTGGCCTTCGGCGCCTGTGCCGCACAGCCCCCCGCACCCGAGGCCGGGCCAGACCTGGGGATCGACTTCGTGCATGGCTGTTGGGCCGAGAAGCGGGAGCCTGGCGGCCCAGCGGTGGGCTTCTTGCGACTGCTGCCGGAGGGGCAGGAGTACGCGGGCACGCAATCGCGGCTAATCGGAAACGAGATGCAAGCGGTCGGAAAGATTGCCGTGGCGCGCGATGGATCCTACCTCAAGATCACTGCGCCAGATGGCGAGACTGGACTTTTTCTGGCGTCCCGTCCGGTTGAGCAGAGAGCGCCAGGCGGGCTCGTGGCCGAGTTCAGCCGGACGACCGCCACAGCGTTCGAATCAATCGTCATCTACGGCGAGCCCGAAGGGCTCGCTCTTGCCTATAGCGAAGGCGTGTTGTCCTTCTTGATCTTCGAGCGCGACGGCTGCGATTGATCGAATTTCATCGATCCGGTTCCCGCGAAACTAACCAGGCCCTGCTAGCGTCCGGCCTTCAACCACCCGGACTCCGCCCATGTCGACTTCCGGCCTCATAGCGCTCGTCGGCGACGCCCCGCACGCCTGGACGATGGTCAACGCCCTGCGCAAGCAGTTCGGCGACTTCCCCGTCATCGTCGAGCGCGGCGAGCCTGCGTCGGCCTTCTGGGCGCGGCGCAGGAAGAAGCTCGGCGCCGGCGTCGTCTATTCGATGAAGGCCGCGCAACTGGCGGCGAAGGTCACCAAGCCGCTGTCGCGCGCGCGCCTCGCCGAACTCCGCGCCGCGTGCGACGCAGCCCCCGTCCCCGCCCACCTGCGCATCGACGTGGACAATCTCAACGACCCGGACACGCTCGCGAAGATCCGCGCGCTGAAGCCGAAGGCCGTCTTCGTCGCCTCCACCGGCATGCTGCGCAAGCCGCTGCTCGAAGCCTGCGCCTGTCCGGTGGTGAATTATCATTCCGGCGTGAACCCCGCCTATCGCGGCATCAATGGCGGCTACTTCGCGCTCGCCAATGGCGAGCCCGAACATTTCGGCGTCACGCTCCACCTCGTCGATCTCGGCGTCGACACCGGCCCGATCCTCGCAACCAACCGCGTCCCCGTCGCCGCCAACGACAACATGCAGACCTACATGACGCTGATGGCCGCGAAGTCGCAGGAGCTTGTGGTCGACACGATGGCGAAAGTGCTGGCCGGCGAAGCAAAGCCCCTGCCGCCCAGCACGCTGCCGTCCGCACAATACTACGCCCCCACGCTCGGCCAGTATCTCGCGAACGGCCTCGCGCGCGGCGTCTGGTAGACGCCTCACGCGCCGTACAGCAGCTCCACCATCCAGCTTTCGAGCGCGATCGTCTCGCCTGCATTGGCGAGCGTCGCGGTGAGCACGAGATCCTGCGCCGCCGAAGTGTCCACCGCCGTTGTGTTCATCGATCCGGTGGAGAACGAGTTGCCGTTATTGTGCTGGTAGGAGATCTGCGCGGATGGCGAATTGCGGTTCTGGATGGTGCGCTGGTAGACGCCGCCAGCCGCGCTGGTGTGGGTCGAGGCCAGGAAGCTGGCGCCGCCGATCCCGCCGAGACGCACCCGCAGGGTCTTGGCGTTGGCCGAGTTGGTGAAGCTCCAGTGCGAGGTGACGCGCAGCGCGCCATTGGGGCCGAGCGCGCCGGCCGGAACCGGAATCGTCGCCAGAACCGTTTCGCTCGTGTCGCCCGTGTGCGATGCGGCAACCGCGCCGGCCGCCAGCACGCGCCATGTGCCGAGCGTCGCGCATTGCGCGCGCGCATCGGCGTCGTCGATCAGCGCCCGGCCCGCCGCCGTGCAGGCGATCTCTTCGGACGCGCCCGCCCCGGCGGAAACCCGGCCGACCAGCGTGTCGGATGCGGACAGGCCCAGCAGCTTGCCCGGCGCGAAGAGGCTCCACGCCGTTCCGGTATAATGCAGCAGCAGACCGCTATCCCGCACATAGGCGAGCCAGCCTTCGCGCGGGGTGACCTGCTCCCACGCGCCATCGCGATAATAGCCAAGCGACCAGTTGGCGAAGCCCGCCCACTGGTCGCCGCTCTTGCCGGACGGCACGATGTAGACCGCGCCATCGGCGGGCGCCCCAGGCTGCACTGTTGTGGTCGCGGAGACGACGCTCAGCTGCACGATGGCGTCGAGACGGCGCAGGGTTTCGTTGACGGTGACATGCTTCTGCGCCTGCCCAACGGCGAGGTACGGAAGCGCAAGATTGGATGAATTGCTCATCCACGATCATAATGTCAGCGCGCAGGGGGCGTGGATTTGGTCACGACTTTCCGACACCTGAAAAATGCTTGCGCCCTGACAGCGCAGGCATTTTCACGCGAGCCGTCCCCGCGAATCCAGCCGAATCCGAACTACTCGGCGACGGGTTTCGTCAGGTCGAACTCGACGCGCAGGAAGCGCTCGGGCCGGCGAAGCTCGTAGGCATAGATCGCGTCGGTCGCCTCGACGGCCCACACATTGGTGACGGAAGCCGGATTGCCCTTGGTGAGGAAGAGATTCTTCGAGAACTCATCCGCCGGGAATTCCTGCCGCGTCGCCGATCCAGCCGCAGCCGTGTCCCCGCCATACTGTGAGAGTTCGTCCTCCGTCCCATCCTCATGGCGATGATCGTGCTTGAGACGCAGGCCTGCATCCGTGCGCGTGACGATCCAGGTGCGCGACTTGTCCGCGCCGACATGGAACGGAATGCGCACCTCCGTGGGCGAGCAGTCGCGCACCTGCATCAGCAGGCGGCTGCTCGCGAAATCGGCGTCGAGCGGATCGGTGGTGACGACCTTGCCCTCGAAGCGCTGGCCGCACAGCGCATTGAGCCGCGCGAGGAAAGCATCGGCCGGCGCCAGCTCGACCTGCTGCGGGGCCTCCGGCGTCGCGCCGGACGATGGGGGCGGAGCCTCCGGCGCGCAGGCTGCTGCGGCGAAGGCAAGGATGAGAACGGAATGTTTCATCCCCGAAGGTTGCAACACATGCGCGCCTTGCGCCAGATACGAACTATCGCGAAGGGAGCGCCCATGTTCAGGCTTGGCGACCGCATCCGTAGTTTCGGTTACGCTTTCCGCGGCCTCGGCTTCATGCTGAAGACCCAGCAGAACGCCTGGATACACCTCGCGGCGACAGCCATCGTGATCGCCGCAGGCGTCTGGGTCCGCCTCTCCTTCCATGACTGGCGCTGGATCGTCCTCGCCATCGGCCTCGTCTGGATGGCGGAGCTGGTGAACACCGCCTTCGAACATCTCTGCGACGCGGTGCAGCCCGAATTCCACGTCTCGGTAAAAACCGCAAAAGACGTCGCCGCCGGCGCCGTCCTGATCGCGTCCTTCGCCGCCGCCCTCATCGGCCTGCTGGTGTTCCTGCCCTATTTCGGATTGCCGGTCTGAGGACCGGCGAGGACCGCCGGGCGCCTGCCCGGCAACGCCGCCGTTAGGCGGCGAGTCTCGTCGCTTCGCGCCGACGGCCGGGCAGGCGCCCGGCGGTCCCGCGCTAAGCCGCCTCCGTCACAAACCCCTTCCACGCGCGCATGTAAGTCACGAACGCCTCGCCCAGCCCCTCGCCGCGCAGATACTCCGGCGTCACCGGATTGGCCGTCGGCTTGAACCCGGCATCCGCCGCAACGCGCTTGGGAAAATCATGGTGCAGGATCGCCGCGCGCCCGATCACGACATAATCCAGCCCCGCCGCCATCGCCCGATGCACGCCCTCGCCCGTGGTCAACTTCCCCGCAGCCCCAAGCCGCACCTTCCCCCGCTTCAGCTCGGTGAAATACGACAGCAGGCTGCGCCCCTTCAGCGCCTCGTCATTCGGCTCCTTGAAGACATCCCACAGCGACATGTCGAGATAATCGATCTTCCCCTCGCTCATCAGCCGCTGCACCACCTCGGCGATCTCCAGCAGCCGCATCCCGAAGCGCTCGGGCGACAACCGCACGCCCACGCTGAAATCCGCACGGCACGCAGCCCGCACCCCATCGACGATCTCGAACAGCAGCCGCGCCCGGTTCTCCAGCGATCCGCCATACGCATCCTCGCGCCTGTTGATCTCCGGGCTCAGGAAGGCGCAGACGATATAGCCATGCGCGCCGTGAATCTCGACGCCGTCGAAGCCCGCCTGCTCCGCGCGCTTCGCCGCCGCGATGAAATCGTCCCGCAGCCGATGCACCTCGTCCAGCGTCAGCGCCCGCGCCCCCATCTCCGCATCGTCCGACGGCGACACAGGCGCGCCGCCGATCAGCTCCTTCGGCGAGCGCATGCCGGCATGGTGCAACTGCACCACCGCATGGCTCCCCTCCGCCTTCAGCGCGGCGGCGAGCCGCGACAGCCCCTCCAGATGCATATCGTCCCAGACGCCCAGCTGCCCCGGAAACCCCTGCCCCACGCGCTGAACATGGGCGGCGCACGTCATGGTGAGGCCAAAGCCGCCCTTCGCCCGCATCGCCAGCCAGTTGAACTCGTCGTCGGAAAGCCGCCCATCGGCATGGCTTTGCGTGTTGGTCAGCGGGGCGAGCATGAACCTGTTCTTCCACGCCGGACCACGGGCAAGCGTCATCGGTTCGAACAGAGAGGTCATGCGGGCGGATCCTTCAGGCTTTGCCGGGACGTTCTAACGCATATGGGGAGGCAAACGCCAAAGCCCCAATGTCGCTGAGGCGCCGGAACGCTTGCGGCGAGCCCTCCCCCCGCGCATATAGCCGCCTATGACCGCAAGCCGCACCCTCTACGACAAGATCTGGGACGCCCACATCGTCTCGACCGACACCGCGTCGGGCGAGAGCTTCCTTTATATCGACCTCCACCTCATCCATGAGGTCACCACCCCGCAGGCCTTCGCCGGCCTCAAGGCGAACAGCCGCCGCGTGCGCCGCCCCGACCTCACCCTGGCCGTCGCCGACCACAACACGCCCACCGAAGGCCAGTCCCTCGGCATGGCCGGCGTCAAGGACGCCGAAGCGCGCGAACAGCTCGAAACGCTCGCCCGCAATGTGAAGGAACACAGGATCGAATTCTTCCCGATGGGCGACATCAACAACGGCATCGTCCACGTCGTCGGCCCCGAACAGGGCCGCACGCAGCCGGGCCTCACCATCGTCTGCGGCGACAGCCACACCTCCACCCACGGCGCCTTCGGCGCCCTCGCCCACGGCATCGGCACCAGCGAAGTCGAACACGTGCTCGCGACGCAGACGCTGCGCGCGCGCAAGATGAAGAACATGGCCGTCCGCGTCGAAGGCGAATTCCGCCCCGGCGTCGGCGCGAAGGACCTCGCGCTGCACCTGATCTCGATCATCGGCACCAATGGCGGCGCCGGCCACGTCATCGAATACATGGGCTCGGCCATCCGCTCCCTGTCGATGGAAGGCCGCATGACGCTGTGCAATCTCTCCATCGAAGGGGGCGCCCGCGCCGGGCTTGTTGCCCCCGATGAAAATACCTACGCCTACATGAAAGGCCGCCCCGCCGCCCCCAAGGGCGCACAGTGGGAAACCGCGCTGGCGCACTGGAAGACGCTCTACTCGGATGATGGCGCGCACTGGGATGAAGTCATCGACATCGCCGCCGAAGACGTCGACCCCACCATCACCTGGGGCACCAGCCCCGAACAGGCGTCCTCCATCCGCGCGACAGCCCCCGTGCCCGCGCAGATCGCCGACCCGGTAAAACGCGAAGCCGCCGAACGCGCCCTCGCCTATATGGGCATCGATCCGGGCCAGAAGCTCGAGGGCCTCAAGATCGACCGCGTCTTCATCGGCTCCTGCACCAACTCCCGCATCGAGGACCTGCGCGCCGCCGCCGACATCGCGCGCGGCAATCGCGTCGCCGAAGGCGTGCGCGCAATGGTCGTCCCCGGCTCCGGCCTCATCCGCGCGCAAGCCGAGGAAGAAGGTCTCGACCGGATCTTCCTCGACGCCGGCTTCGAATGGCGCGAACCCGGCTGCTCCATGTGCCTCGGCATGAACCCCGACATCCTCAAGCCGGGCGAACGCTGCGCCTCCACCTCGAACCGCAATTTCGAAGGCCGCCAGGGCCGCGGCGGCCGCACCCACCTGATGAGCCCCGTCCTCGCCGCAAAAGCCGCGATCGCGGGCGTCATCACGGCGTGACGGCT
>CAZGWV010000139.1:3388-7420 GCA_964529555.1 uncultured Rhizobium sp. | reverse complement strand
GATGCAGCTTGTCGAACCGGGGCGATCCGCCGTCCAGCTTCAGCAGGTAGATCGGCTTTCCGAAAAAGGCGGGGTCCGCGATCATGTTGGCGCTTTCGGCAGTCACCAGCGCGACATCGCACATCGACAGGAAGGCGACATAGGGGTTGGGCCCGTCGCGTTCCTCATTCTCCCAGAACACCGCATCCTTCAGCGTCGACGCCAGCCGCCGGAAGCGCACGCGCGCCTGCTCGGGCGTCCGCCGCGAAACGGTGATCCAGAAGCTGCGCCCCTCGGCCAGCCGCTGGATCGCGCCCTCGATGGCGGCGATATTGGCGTCGCTCATCTTGTGGGTCTTCGAATCCCCGCCGATCGAGACCAGCACCTTCTGACCCGGCGCGGCATTCAGCGCCGCGAACCTCGCCTGCGCATCCGCAATGCGCTGCTGCGAGAACCACACCGGCGGCCCGATGATGGGAAACACGTTGGGCGCCGCCGCCATGCCGTCATGGTCAGGCGGGATCACCAGATCGAACGACCCCAGTGATACTTTCGGGTTCTGTGTCTGCACCACCAGCGTGGCGCCGCCCGACAGCTTCTTCACAAGCCGCGAGTAGGGGATGGAGCGCCGCCCCGCCGCAATCCAGATATCCGGCCACGGCGCTTTCATCTGCTCGCGCTGATCGCGCGGCAACGCGCTCAAAGGCGAGGGCCACAGGTCCGGCCGCAGCATAAGCTGCCACCCCTGAGGCTGCAGGATCAGCGGCGTATCGCGATGCGCGCTGGAGCGGATATCCTCCAGCCGCGCCGCGCGTGTCGGCTCAGCCAGCGCCGCGCGAAGCGCCAGCGTCTGGTTCAGAATGCCTGCGCGGCCGTCTGCCACGCACCAGATCGAGGGGCCAGGCTTTGCGGCGGATACGGCGGGGGTATCACTCATATGGAGATGATCGCAGCTTCATCCCTGCTCGTCCTGACGAAAGTCAGGACCCAGGAACGATTGTGGGTCTTGAACAGGTTTGAAGCTGCAAGCTGGAACATGGCTTGAAGCCCGCCCTGGATCCTGACTTTCGTCAGGATGAGCGGGACATGGTGCGTCGGCTTTGTTGGGGCGGTTCTGTTCCAGGACTCCCCCGACAAATGGCGGCCTACTTCCAGCTGATGGCGACGATTTCGTATGACTTCGCGCCGCCCGGCGCGGAGACTTCGGCGGTGTCGCCTTCTTCCTTGCCGATCATGGCGCGCGCGATGGGAGACGCGATGGAGATCTTCTTCTCCTTCACGTTGGCCTCGTCCTCGCCGACGATCTTGTAGGTGAAGCTCTCGCCCGAATCCTCGTCCGTCAGCTTCACGGTCGCGCCGAACTTCACGGTCTTGCCCGCAAGGCGCGACGTGTCGATCACCTCGGCGCGCGCCAGCTTGTCCTCAAGCTCCGCAATGCGGCCTTCGATGAAGGACTGCTTCTCCTTGGCGGCGTGATACTCGGCATTCTCCGAGAGATCGCCGTGGCTGCGCGCCTCCGCGATCGCCGCGATGATGTTCGGGCGCTCTTCGGATTTCAGGATTTTCAGTTCCGCCTGCAGGGCTTCGAAGCCTTGAGACGTCATGGGAATGCGCTGCATCGGTAGTCCTATGAAAAACGCCGCGATGACACGGAACGATAAACGGGCGGCTGGGGGCCGCCCGCTTCACAACCATCAAGAGTAGGTCTGAAGCGCTCCGGCTTCAAGCGGGCGTGTCTTCAGGACGCGGATTGCCTGAACGGCGGCGCGAGCCCCTGAAATCGTTGTGTAATACGGAATACCCTGTGCCAGGGCGGCACGCCGGATCGACGCCGAGTCGAGCAGGGACTGCGCGCCTTCGGTTGTATTGAACACCAATTGCACTTTTCCGTTGATCAGCGCGTCGACGATGTGGGGCTGACCTTCGGCCACCTTGTTCACCTGCTGGAGGACGATGCCCTTGCCCGAAAGATACTGGGCGGTCCCCGCCGTGGCGATGATCGTGAAGCCGAGCGCGGAGATATCGCGCGCGATATGTTCCACCGACGCCTTGTCGCTCTCGCGAACCGATATGAACACGCACCCGTTGTCGGGCAGCGCCATGTTGGCGGCGATCTGCGCCTTGAGATAGGCGGCGCCGAACGTCTCGTCGATGCCCATGACTTCGCCGGTCGAGCGCATCTCGGGTCCGAGCAGGGGATCGACGCCCGGAAAGCGGGAGAAGGGGAACACCGCTTCCTTTACCGCGAACCGCTTGCCCGAGACCGGGCCGGCGCCGAGGTTGAAGCCAGCCAGCGTCTCGCCCGCCATCACCTTCGCCGCGATGGCCGCGAACGGACGGCCCACCGCCTTGGCGACGAACGGTACGGTGCGCGAGGCGCGGGGGTTGGCTTCGAGCACATAGATCTCGTCGTCCTTCACCGCGAACTGCACGTTCATCAGGCCGCGTACGTTCAGCGCCTTGGCCAGCCTGCGCGCCTGATCGGATAAACGATCGACGACCTCCTTCGACAGCGTGTAGGGCGGGATCGAGCAGGCGCTATCGCCCGAGTGGATGCCCGCTTCCTCGATGTGCTCCATGATGCCGGCGACATGCGTCTCCGCGCCGTCGCACATCGCATCGACATCGACCTCGATGGCGTCGGAGAGATAGCGGTCCACCAGCAGCGGCGTGTCGCCCGAAACCTGCACGGCCTCGCGCACATAGCGCTTGAGGTCTTTCTCGTCGTGGACGATCTCCATCGCGCGGCCGCCCAGAACGAAGCTGGGGCGCAGCATGACGGGATAACCGATACGACTGGCGGCGGCGACCGCCTCTTCATCCGTGCGCGCGATGGCGGCCGGCGCCTGCTTGAGGCCGATCTGGTCGATCAGCTTGGAGAAATGCTCGCGGTCTTCGGCAAGGTCGATCGAATCCGGCGTCGTGCCGAGGATGGGCGCGCCCGATGCCTTCAGCCCCTGCGCCAGCTTCAGCGGCGTCTGCCCGCCGAACTGGACGATGACGCCCATGAAGTCGCCGGCCGTCTGCTCGAGATGGATGATCTCGGACACGTCCTCCAGCGTCAGCGGCTCGAAATACAGGCGGTCGGATGTGTCATAGTCCGTCGACACGGTTTCCGGGTTGCAGTTGACCATGATGGACTCGATGCCGAGGTCCGCCATGGCGAATGCTGCGTGGCAGCAGCAATAGTCGAACTCGATGCCCTGACCGATCCGGTTCGGGCCGCCGCCGAGGATCATCGCCTTGCGGCGCGTGCTCGGCTCGGCCTCGTTCTGCGGCGGGATGGCCTTGCCGTCCGCGCCGATCCAGCCGGTTTCGTATGTCGAGTAGAGATACGGCGTCTTCGCCGCGAATTCCGCCGCGCAGGTGTCGATGCGCTTGTAAACCGGGCGCACGCCCGCAGCGTGACGCGCCGCGCGCACATCCACTTCCTTGCCGCCCGTCAGCTTCGCAAGCCGCGCGTCCGAGAAGCCCATCGCCTTGATGCGCGTCCACTCGTCCGCCGTTTTCGGCAGGCCCTCTCTGGCAATGCGCGCTTCTTCCGCGATGATCTCGGCAATCTGGCGCAGGAACCATTTGTCGATCTTCGATGCGTTGTGAATCTCGTCGACCGTCAGCCCCTCGCGGAAAGCCTGGCCGACATTCAGCAGCCGCTTCTCTGTCGGGCGCGAGATCGAAGCGATCAGCGACGAGCGGTCGCCGCCGCCGGGAATCACCTGCTCGTCGAAGCCCGAAATGCCGGTTTCCAGCGAACGCAGCGCCTTCTGCAGCGATTCCTGGAAGGTGCGCCCGATGGCCATCGCCTCGCCGACCGACTTCATCTGCGTCGTCAGCGTCTGGATCTGATAGTTCAGCGCCGGGTCCGTGCTCTTGTACTTCTCGAACGCAAAGCGCGGGATCTTGGTGACGACGTAGTCAATCGTCGGCTCGAACGAGGCGGGCGTCACGCCCGTGATGTCGTTGTCGAGTTCGTCCAGCGTGTAGCCAACCGCCAGCTTCGCCGCGACTTTCGCGATCGGGAAGCCGGTGGCCTTCGACGCCAGCGCCGAGGAA
>CAZGWV010000139.1:0-3378 GCA_964529555.1 uncultured Rhizobium sp. | reverse complement strand
CGCGCGTCCGCCGCCGGGAACTTCTCGAAGGCGAAGCGTGGGATCTTGGTGACGACGTAATCGATGCTCGGCTCGAAGCTGGCCGGGGTCAGCCCGCCGGTGATCTCGTTCTTCAGCTCGTCCAGCGTGTAGCCGACGGCGAGCTTGGCGGCGACTTTCGCAATCGGGAAACCGGTCGCCTTCGACGCCAGCGCCGAGGAACGCGACACGCGCGGGTTCATCTCGATGACCACGAGGCGGCCATTGTCCGGGTTCACGGCGAACTGCACGTTCGATCCGCCGGTCTCCACGCCGATCTCGCGCAGCACGGCGATCGAGGCGTTGCGCATCACCTGGTATTCGCGGTCGGTCAGCGTGAGGGCAGGCGCAACCGTGATGGAATCGCCCGTGTGCACGCCCATCGGGTCCACATTCTCGATGGAGCAGATGATGATGGCGTTATCCGCGGTGTCGCGGACGACTTCCATCTCGAACTCTTTCCAGCCGAGCAGGCTTTCGTCGACGAGGATCTGGCTCACCGGCGACATCTGCAGGCCGCGCGTAACGATGTCCTCGAATTCCTGGCGGTTGTAGGCGACGCCGCCGCCAAGTCCGCCGAGCGTGAACGCCGGGCGCACGATGCAGGGCAGGCCGACGATCTCCATCTGCCTCATGGCTTCGGCAAAGCCGGCCTTGAGGTCGTAGGAGATCGTGCCGTCCGCATTCCTGATCTCGGGCGAGGAGACGATGGCTGAACGCGGGCTATCGAGGCCGATCTTGTCCATCGCCTCGCGGAACTTCTTGCGGTCCTCGGCCTTCTCGATGGCCTCGGCCCGCGCGCCGATCATCTCGACGCCGTGCTCTTTCAGCACACCCATCTGCTCAAGCTTCAGCGCACAGTTCAGCGCCGTCTGCCCGCCCATGGTCGGCAGCAGGGCGTCCGGCTTTTCCCTGGCGATGATCTTGGCGACCATCTCGGGCGTGATCGGCTCGATATAGGTTGCATCCGCCAGTTCCGGGTCGGTCATTATCGTGGCGGGATTTGAGTTCACCAGGATGACCCGGTAGCCCTCCGACTTCAGCGCCTTGATCGCCTGCACGCCCGAATAATCGAACTCGCACGCCTGACCGATCACGATCGGCCCGGCGCCGATCACCAGGATGGACTTGATGTCTGTGCGCTTGGGCATGTCACCAGGAGAGGCTTGGAGCGAAGCTGGGCGGCGGCAAATTGCGGCAGGGTTTATCGGCGGCGAACCGGGCGCGCAACCCTTGTGCCCCATATCGGACCAGCGGCCTCTGGACGCTGCAACACAGCGGATTTTTTGCACAGGAACTCGCCGGTTTGGATTGCGCTTCGCGACAAACAGATTACTCAGCGGATCAGGGTGAGGGTGGCGGGACAAACCCGGTGAAAACGGCGATTCTCACAATCTTGCGCATGGTCCTCGCGGCGTTCTCGCTCGCGGGCTTGGCCTATGCACAGGATGTCGCCATGGCCCCGCAGGTCGGGCCCATCGCCGGCGCGGCGCGCCCGGTTCCGAACATCACGCCTGCTTCCGAGCCGGCTGACCTGTCCGGCATGCTGGCCGCGCACAATCAGGCCCGCACGCGCCTTGGCCTGAAACCGCTTTCCTGGTCCGCCGAACTGGCCGACGCCGCCCGCGCAACTGCCCGGAAGGCCTCGCAGGGCGCCTGCAGCATGGCTTCCACCACCAGGTTCGGGCGCGACCTGAATGTCAGCCTGCACTGGGCCTCGGCTGTCCGCCGTTTCGGCGGGGCTGACGCCGTACAGGACATTTCCGCCGGCTATGTCGTGACGCGCTGGCGCGAAGGCAGCGCCGCTTACGAAGCAGCCGGCGGCAAATGCCCGCCCGGCTCATCCCAGTGCATGGCCTACGCCCGCATCGCAGCCCCCGACAATCGCGAAATCGGTTGCGCCAGGCTGGTCTGCCCCAGCCAGGCCCAGATCTGGACCTGCCACTACAGGACGTAGGGCGGGGGGCGATTCGCCTGCCGTTCCGGCAAACGCATTCCCAGGGATTTCCCACCTCCTTCCCCTGCGCCACGGCTTGGCGGCGCCATCGTTCGCCCCTATGGGTTTACGTTGTAAACTATAAAGGGACGCGGATGTCGGATCGCACGCCGGAATCAGGTCTCTCCTCGGGCGGGGAATGGCGGCTGGGCTGGCGCATCGTGCTCGCGGCGGGCGTGGGCGCGGCGGCCGGCCTGATCCTCTATCCCTTCGTCGCCAGCCTGTTCATCCAGCATCACACATCCGCATTCAACTGGACGCGCGGTGAAGCCGCCTTCGCCAGCGTCGCCAGCCTGATCGCCGGATCGCTCGCGCCTCTTGTCGGAAGGCTTGCCGACAAGATCGGCGTCCGGCCTGTCATCGTCCTGGGCGCCATCGGCTTTGCCGGCGCCTGCGTCGGCATGAGCGTGCAGGACGGCAATATCTGGCTCTACTATGCGCTCACCTTCCTTCTGGTGTTCTCCGGCCTCGGCACGACGAGCATCACATGGGCCCGCCCGATCAACGCCGTCTTCGTCCGCTCGCGCGGCCTTGCGCTCTCCACCGCGCTGTCTTCGGTCACCCTCACTGCGGCGATCACGCCGCCGCTGCTCAACTTCGTCATGGAGACGTATGGCTGGCGCGCCGGCTGGCTCATGCTCGGCGTCATGGCGATCGCAGGCTCGCTGCTCGGCCTGCTGCTTCTCCCGAAGGTGAAGGCGCGGCCCGAAGCGATGGTGAATTCCTTCCGCCTCGGCGAGGCGACGCGCATGCCCGCCTTCTGGCTGCTGGTCGCCGGCATGTTCATCATCAACATCCCGTCGGGCGGCCTCATGGCCCAGATGGCCGCGCTGATCGGCGACAAGGGCTTCGATGGCGGAACCGTCGCCTCGGTGCTGTCGGCCTTCGCCGTTTCCGTTTTCTTCGGCCGCCTCGTCGCCGGCTTCTGCCTCGACCGCTTCCCGCCGCAGCTCGTCACCTTCATCGCGATGGGCGTTCCCGCTGCCGGGTGCCTGATGCTGCTCGGGCAGGGCGGATACATGCCGCTGGTGATCGCCGGCATCGCGCTCGCGGGCCTCAGCCAGGGCGCGGAGGGCGATGTGGGCCCCTTCCTCATCGCCCGTTATTTCGGCCTCAAGGCGTTCAGCACGCTGATGGGGTGCGTCAACGCCGCCGTCGTCACCGGCACGGGCGTCGGCGGCGTCCTGTTCGCGCAGGCCCACGACTATACGCAGTCATACGACGTCGCGCTCTGGGCCGGAGCCGCCTGCTTCCTGGTGGGAGCGCTCTGCTTCGCCGCCATCGGCGCAAGCCGGAGATCGGCTCCCGTCGAAGAGGCAGACCCCCACCTGTCCGCCCCCTAAGTACGGGGCGGACCCCCGTTT
>CAZGWV010000138.1:0-7436 GCA_964529555.1 uncultured Rhizobium sp. | reverse complement strand
TCATCAACGGCACCGAGCGCGTGATCGTCTCGCAGATGCACCGTTCGCCGGGCGTCTTCTTCGACCACGACAAGGGCAAGACCCACGCTTCGGGCAAGCTGCTGTTTGCAGCGCGCGTGATCCCGTACCGCGGCTCGTGGCTCGACTTCGAATTCGACGCCAAGGACATCCTGCACGTCCGCATCGACCGCAAGCGCAAGCTGCCGGCGACCGTGCTGCTGCAGGCGCTGAACTATTCGGGCGCCAAGATTCTCGACACGTTCTACAACAAGGTCACCTACAAGCTGGACAAGGCCGGTTGGGTCACCGGCTTCTCGGCCGACCGCTGGAAAGGCGCGCGGCCGGAGTTCGAACTGGTCGACAAGAAGACCGGCAAGGTCGTCTTCCCGGCCGGCAAGAAGATCACGCCGGTCAAGGCCAAGAAAGCCGAGGCTGACGGCCTGCAGGATATCCTGGTTCCGTCGTCCTTCCTGGAAGGCAAGTTCATCGGCGAAGACGTGGTCAACGCCGCGACCGGCGAGATCTACGCCGAGGCCGGCGACGAGCTGACCGAGGAAACGGTGGCGGCGCTGCGCGACGCCAAGATCAAGTCGATCCAGCTGCTCGACACCGATGGCGACAACGCCCGCGGCCCGTGGATCCGCAACACGCTGAAAGTGGACAAGGCGACCTCGCGCATCGACGCGCTGTCGGACATCTACCGCGTGATGCGTCCTGGCGAACCGCCGACGCTGGAAGCCGGCGAGGCCCTGTTCGGCCAGCTGTTCTTCGATCGCGAGCGCTATGACCTCTCGGCCGTCGGCCGCGTGAAGATGAACATGCGCCTCAGCCTCGATGCTCCCGACACGCAGCGCACGCTGCGCGAGGAAGACATCGTCGCCGTCATGCGCACCGTGCTCGACCTCAAGGACGGCAAGGGCGAGGTCGACGACATCGACAACCTCGGCAACCGTCGCGTCCGTTCGGTGGGCGAACTGCTCGAGAACTCGTTCCGCGTCGGTCTCGTCCGCATGGAGCGCGCGATCAAGGAGCGTATGTCGTCGGTCGATATCGACACCGTCATGCCGCACGACCTGATCAACGCGAAGCCGGTGGTCGCCGCCGTCCGCGAATTCTTCGGCTCCTCGCAGCTGTCGCAGTTCATGGACCAGACGAACCCGCTCTCCGAGATCACCCACAAGCGCCGTCTCTCGGCGCTCGGACCGGGCGGTCTCACGCGCGAGCGCGCCGGCTTCGAGGTGCGCGACGTGCACCCGACGCACTATGGCCGTATCTGCCCGATCGAAACGCCGGAAGGTCCGAACATCGGCCTCATCAACTCGCTGGCCACGCACGCCCGCATCAACAAGTACGGCTTCATCGAGAGTCCGTACCGGAAGGTGAAGGACGGCAAGCTGACGGCTGAGGTGAAATACCTCTCGGCCATGGAAGAACAGCGCTACGCGATCGCCCAGGCGAACGCGAAGATGGACGCCAAGGGCCTGTTGACGAACGAGTTCGTCAACGCCCGCGTCGGGCCTGCGCGTGACGCCATGCTCGTTGCGAAGGAAGGCGTCGAGTATATCGACGTGTCTCCGAAGCAGGTCGTGTCGGTCGCCGCGGCGCTCATTCCGTTCCTCGAGAATGACGACGCCAACCGCGCGCTGATGGGCTCGAACATGCAACGTCAGGCCGTGCCGCTGATCCAGACGGAAGCCCCGCTGGTCGGCACCGGCCTTGAAGCGACCGTCGCACGCGACAGCCGCGCCGCCGTCGCCGCCAAGCGCGGCGGCATGGTGGAGCAGGTGGACGCCACGCGTATCGTCGTGCGCGCGACCGAAGATCTCGATAGCGCCAAGTCGGGCGTCGATATCTATCGCCTCTCGAAATACCAGCGTTCGAACCAGAACTCGTGCATCAACCAGCGCCCGATCGTGAAAGTGGGCGACAAGGTGACGGCGGGCGACATCATCGCTGACGGTCCCTCGACCGACCTCGGCGAACTGGCGCTCGGCCGGAACGTACTCGTCGCGTTCATGCCGTGGAATGGCTACAACTTTGAAGACTCGATCCTGATCTCCGAGCGCATCGTGAAGGACGACGTGTTCACGTCGATCCACATCGAAGAGTTCGAGATCGCCGCCCGCGACACCAAGCTCGGGCCGGAAGAGATCACGCGCGACATCCCGAACGTCGGCGAGGAAGCGCTGCGCAACCTCGACGAGGCGGGCATCGTGGCCGTCGGCGCCGAAGTGGCGGCCGGCGATATCCTCGTGGGCAAGGTGACGCCGAAGGGCGAGAGCCCGATGACGCCGGAGGAGAAGCTCCTCCGCGCCATCTTCGGCGAGAAGGCTTCGGATGTGCGCGACACCTCGCTGCGCATGCCTCCGGGCGCGACCGGCACGATCGTCGAAGTCCGCGTCTTCAACCGTCACGGCGTCGACAAGGATCAGCGCGCGCTCCAGATCGAGCGCGAACAGATCGAGCAGCTGATGACCGACAAGGCTGACGAGATGGCGATCATCGAGCGCGACGCGCTCAGCCGTCTCAAAAGCTTGCTGATCGGCCAGAAAGCCGTCGCCCGCGGCGGCAAGAAAACCGACATCACCGAAGAGTTCTTCGCTGAGCAGGCGGCTGCCGACCTCTGGAAAATCGGCGTGGACGACGATGCGGTGGACGCCCAGGTCAAGTCGCTGCGTTCCTCGTACGAGGACTCGGTCGGCCTGATCGAATCGCGCATCGCGGACAAGATCGAGAAGGTGCAGCGCGGCGACGATCTGCCGCCGGGCGTGATGAAGGTCGTCAAGGTGTTCGTCGCGGTGAAGCGCAAGCTGCAGCCGGGCGACAAGATGGCCGGCCGTCACGGCAACAAGGGCGTGATCTCCAAGATCAACCCGCTCGAAGACATGCCGTATCTGGAAGACGGCACGCCGGTCGATATCGTGCTGAACCCGCTGGGCGTGCCTTCGCGCATGAACGTCGGCCAGATCCTGGAGACCCACTTTGGCTGGGCTAGCGCCGGCATCGGCAAGATGATCGACAACGCCCTCAAGGAGTACCGCCATACCAAGGACGGCAAGCTGCTCACCAAGGTCCTGCGCGATGCGTATGGCGAGGGCGAGGAGTTGCCGAAGTCGATGGAGGAGCTCGAAGAGCTGGCGTCGAACCTCACCAAGGGCGTGCCGGTGGCGACGCCCGTGTTCGACGGCGCGGACGAGGACGATATCGCCGCGATGCTGAAGCAGGCCGGTCTCGACACGTCGGGCCAGGTTCACCTGCACGACGGCCGCACGGGCGAGCGCTTCACCCGCAAGGTCACGGTGGGCTACAAGTATCTCCTCAAGCTCCACCACCTGGTGGACGAGAAGATCCACGCCCGCTCGACCGGCCCGTACTCGCTCGTCACGCAGCAACCGCTGGGCGGCAAGGCTCAGTTCGGCGGACAGCGCTTCGGCGAGATGGAGGTGTGGGCGCTCGAAGCATACGGCGCCGCCTACACGCTGCAGGAAATGCTGACGGTGAAGTCGGACGATACGGCCGGCCGCGCCAAGGTCTACGAAGCGATCGTCCGTGGGGACGACAATTTCGAGGCCGGCATCCCGGAGTCGTTCAACGTGCTGATCAAGGAGATGCGGTCACTCGGTCTCAACGTCGAGCTGCAGGAGTCCGACGCCGAGCCCGCAGCAGAGGACGCGCCGACCTAGATCCGGTCAACGTTCGCGCCTTTTCGTAATGCATATCCGGGGGCCTCGGCCCCCGGTCACCCCAAGAGGGAGACTACAGGATGAGCCAGGAAGTCACCAACCTGTTCAGCCCCAACACACCGGCGCCGACCTTCGAGTCGATCCGAATCGCGATCGCCAGCCCGGAGGAAATCCGCAAGTGGTCGTCCGGTGAGATCAAGAAGCCGGAGACGATCAACTACCGGACGTTCAAGCCGGAGCGCGATGGCCTGTTCTGCGCCCGCATCTTCGGGCCGATCAAGGATTACGAGTGCCTTTGCGGCAAGTACAAGCGCATCAAGTATCGCGGCGTGACCTGCGAGAAGTGCGGCGTTGAAGTGACGCTCGCGCGCGTCCGCCGCGAGCGCATGGGCCACATCGAACTGGCCGCGCCGGTCGCTCACATCTGGTTCCTCAAGTCGCTGCCGTCGCGCATCTCGCTGATGCTGGACATGGCGCTGAAGGACGTGGAGCGCGTGCTCTACTTTGAAAGCTACATCGTCACCGAGCCGGGCCTGACCCCGCTGAAGGAAAAGCAGCTCCTCACCGAAGAGGAGTACATGCAGAACCAGGAACAGCTGGGCGAAGATTCGTTCACGGCGCACATCGGCGCCGAAGCTGTTCGCGAGCTGATGAAGGGGATCGACCTCGACGCCGAGGCCGAGCGCCTGCGCGTCGAGCTGGCCGAAGCCACCGGCGAGCTGAAGCCGAAGAAGATCGCCAAGCGCCTGAAGCTGATCGAGAGCTTCATCGCGTCGGGCTGCCGCCCGGAATGGATGATCCTGACGATCGTGCCGGTCATCCCGCCGGACCTGCGTCCGCTGGTGCCGCTCGATGGCGGCCGCTTCGCGACGTCGGATCTCAACGATCTGTATCGCCGCGTCATCAACCGTAACAACCGCCTGAAACGCCTGATGGAGCTTCGCGCGCCGGACATCATCATCCGCAACGAGAAGCGGATGCTGCAGGAGTCGGTGGACGCGCTGTTCGACAACGGCCGCCGCGGGCGCGTCATCACGGGCACCAACAAGCGCCCGCTGAAGTCGCTGTCCGACATGCTGAAGGGCAAGCAGGGCCGGTTCCGCCAGAACCTGCTCGGCAAGCGCGTCGACTATTCGGGCCGTTCGGTCATCGTCGTCGGCCCGGAACTCAAGCTGCACCAGTGCGGCCTGCCGAAGAAGATGGCGCTCGAACTGTTCAAGCCGTTCATCTACGCGCGTCTCGATGCGAAAGGTCTCGCCGGCACGGTGAAGGCCGCGAAGAAGCTGGTCGAGAAAGAGAAGCCGGAAGTGTGGGACATCCTCGAAGAGGTGATCCGCGAACACCCCGTGCTGCTCAACCGCGCGCCGACGCTCCACCGTCTGGGCATCCAGGCGTTCGAGCCGAAGCTGATCGAGGGCAAGGCCATCCAGCTGCACCCGCTGGTCTGCGCCGCGTTCAACGCCGACTTCGACGGCGACCAGATGGCCGTTCACGTTCCGCTGAGCATGGAAGCCCAGCTGGAAGCGCGCGTGCTGATGATGTCGACGAACAACATCCTCTCGCCCGCCAACGGCCGCCCGATCATCGTGCCGTCGCAGGATATCGTGCTTGGCCTCTATTACCTCTCGATCGAACGCGACAAGGAGAAGGGCGAAGGCATGATCTTCTCCGACCTCGCGGAGATCGAGCATGCGCTTCAGGCCGGCAAGGTGTCGCTGCACGCGAAGATCAAAGGCCGCTTCATCACCAAGGATGAGAACGGCAAGGACGTCGCGAAGGTGTTCAACACCACGCCGGGCCGCATGATGATCGCGGACTGCCTGCCGCGCGAGGAGGGCATGGACCCGCTCGTCACCAACGAGCTGATGACCAAGAAGGCCGTCGGCAAGCTGATCGACATCGTCTACCGGAACTGCGGTCAGAAGGCGACGGTCATCTTCTGCGACCGCATCATGGCGCTCGGCTTCCGTGAAGCTGCGCGCGCCGGCATCTCGTTCGGCAAGGATGACATGGTCATCCCGAAATCGAAGGACAAGCTGGTCGCCGATACGCGCAAGCTGGTGAACGAGTACGAGCGGCAATACGCCGACGGCCTCATCACGCGCGGCGAAAAGTTCAACAAGGTGGTCGACGCCTGGTCCGCCTGTACGGACAAGGTTGCCGACGCCATGATGGATGCCGCCGGCTCCACGTCGGGCGATCTCAACTCGGTCTTTATGATGGCCCACTCGGGCGCGCGCGGTTCGAAGAACCAGATGAAGCAGCTCGCCGGCATGCGCGGCCTGATGGCCAAGCCGTCGGGCGAGATCATCGAGACGCCGATCGTGTCGAACTTCAAGGAAGGTCTCACCGTCCTCGAATACTTCAACTCGACGCACGGCGCCCGTAAGGGTCTGGCCGACACAGCTCTGAAAACGGCGAACTCGGGCTACCTCACGCGCCGTCTCGTCGACGTGGCGCAGGATTGCATCATCACCGAGGAAGATTGCGGTACGGACAAGGGCATCACGCTCGGCGCCGTCATGGAAGGCGCGGACGTCATCGTCTCGCTCGCCGACCGCACGCTGGGCCGCACCACGGCGGAAGATGTGAAGCACCCGAATACGGGCGCGATCATCTGCCCGGCCAACACCTATATCGACGAGGAAGTCGCCGCCGCCATCGACAAGGGCGGGGTCGACAAGATCCTGGTCCGTTCGGTGCTGACCTGCGAAAGCCGCGCGGGCACCTGCGCGTCCTGCTACGGTCGCGACCTGGCGCGCGGCACGCGCGTCAACGTTGGCGAGGCTGTCGGCGTCATCGCCGCTCAGTCGATCGGCGAACCAGGCACGCAGCTCACGATGCGTACATTCCACATCGGCGGCGCCGCTCAGGTGACGACCGAAAGCTCGCTGGAAGCAGCGTTCGACTCGGAAGTGCGCTTCGAGAACGGGTCTGTCGTGAAGCGCGATGACGGCACCTACGTCGTCAACGGCCGCTCGATGGAAGTGAAGCTGATCGATGCCGACGGCCGTATCCGTCAGACGTTCAAGCCGGTCTACGGCGCGCGTCTGCGCTATGGCGAAGGCGACAAGGTGAAGCGCGGCGAGCGCGTGGCCGACTGGGATCCGTTCGCCACCCCGATCGTCACGGATCTCGCCGGCAAGGTGAAGTTCGAGGATCTGGTCGAAGGCGTGACGACCCGCGACGAGACGGACGAAGCCACCGGCATCGCCAACAAGGTGGTGATCGACGGCCGCTCCGGTTCGAAGAAGGTCGAACTCAAGCCGAGCATCGTGCTGGTCGATGACAATGGCGCGCCGATCAAGCACGCCGGCGGGCGCTATTTTCTGCCGGTCGACGCTATCCTGTCGGTCGCGGAAGGCGATGACGTCCGCCCCGGCGACACGCTCGCGCGTGTCCAGACGGGCGGCGCGACAACCCGCGACATCACGGGCGGTCTGCCGCGCGTGGCTGAACTGTTCGAAGCCCGCCGTCCGAAGGATCACGCGATCATCGCGGAGATCACCGGCAAGGTGGAATTCGGCCGCGACTACAAGAACAAGCGCCGCGTGCGCCTGGTTCCGCTCGAAGAGGGCATGGAGCCGATGGAATATCTGGTGCCGAAGACCAAGCACCTGATGGTCCAGGAAGGCGACGTGCTGAAGAAGGGCGAATACCTGCTCGAGGGCAACCCCGCGCCGCAGGACATTCTCACCATCCTCGGCGTCGAGGCGCTGGCCGACTATCTCGTGAACGAGATCCAGAAGGTCT
>CAZGWV010000137.1:4132-7443 GCA_964529555.1 uncultured Rhizobium sp. | reverse complement strand
CTCCGCTTGAGCGGGGTTGGAGGCAGTAAACTCTCTTAACGGAGTCATTCTCGGGTAAGGGCGTAAGCCCGCATCCCGAGAATCCCGGTTGTCTCGGGTGCGGAATTTCTGCCGATCCCTCGCTGACAGAACCGGGATTCCCGGCACGCGCGCTTACGCGCTTGGCCGAGAATGACTCTGGTGTGCTTCCCTCCACCCCAAACCCGCCCTAGGCTCCCCGCGTCAGAAGGGCGCCACACATGACCGTATCCCTCCCCGTCGAAGGTTCGTGCATGTGCGGGCAGGTGAAGCTGCGCGTGAGCGCGCCGGCCATCATCACCATGGCCTGCCACTGCAAGGGCTGCCAGAAGTTGAGCGCCAGCGCTTTCTCGCTCACCGCCATGATCCCTGTCGACGGCTTCGAAGTCGTCGCCGGGCAGACGCGGATCGGCGCGCTGCATGGCGCCAACCCGTATCACTACTGCCCCAACTGCCTGAACTGGCTCTATACCGAGCTTGCCGGCGCGCCCTTCGTCAACGTCCGGCCCGCCATGTTCGACGTGCCCGCCTGGTCCACGCCCTTCATCGAAAGCTATGTCAGCGAAAAACTTCCCTGGGCGCAGACAGCCGCAAAGCACAGCTATCCGAAATTTCCCGCCATGGAAGACTACGCCTCGCTGACGGCGGCTTATGCGGCGCACGCGAACGGCGCCTGACATGCCCTTCCGGGCTCATCCCCGGCTCTGTCTCGATATCGGCTGGCGCGATCTCCGGTTCGGGATAACCGCCGCCGTGAACCGCGTAGCTGCAACGGCAAAAGCCAGGGCCGCGCGATCGTTCCCGCTTCCCTTCGCGCTGCCGGAGCCGCATGCTAGCCAGACATAAAAGACGCTTCGGGGAGAAAAAACATGCGCGCAGTCCTGATGGTGGTCGCCTCCGCTCTCGCGCTGGCCGCGTGCGACGCCGGCGGCGCGGAAACCGGCCGCTATGAAGCCGAAATCCGCCGCACCGCCTTCGGCGTTCCGCACATCAAGGCGAAGGACATGGGCGGCATCGGCTATGGCTATGGCTATGCGAGCGCGCAGGACAATCTGTGCGAGATAGCCGACCGCCTGCTCACGGTCGCGGGCGAGCGTGCGAAATTCCTCGGCCCCGGTGAGAACGACGCGAACATCACCAGCGACCTCTATCACCAGCGCATGATCGGCTCGAAGCGCGTCGAGGCACTGCTCGCCGGCCCCGCTGACTCCCCCGACACGCCCACCGCCGAAGCCCGCGCGCTCGCCGATGGCTACGCCGCCGGCTTCAACCGCTATCTGCGTGAGAACAAAGACAAGACCACCGACCCGCGCTGCAAGGACGCCGCGTGGGTGCGCGAGATCACGGCGCTCGATTTCTGGCGTCATATGTATGTCGGTCAGACGGTCGACGGCTTCTTCGCCACCACGACCGGCGCCGCGCCTCCCGGCCCGGACCGGGCGTCCATCGCTCCCGATCTCATTCCCGAAGACGCATCGGGCTGGGGCTCGAACGCCTACGCCTTCGGCCGCGAGATGACCAAGGGCGGCAAGGGCGTCCTGCTCGGCAATCCGCATTATCCGTGGGACGGCGTGAACCGCTTCTATCGCGCGCACTTCATCATTCCGGGCGACATCAACATTGTGGGCATCAGCTATATCGGCATGCCGATGATCCGCATCGGCCACACCGAAACGCTGGCGTGGAGCAACACCGTCTCCACCGCCCGTCGCCACGGCTATTACGAGTTGCAGCTCAACCCCGCCGATCCGACGCAGTATCGCTATGAAGGCGAGTGGCTGCCGATGGAGAAGCAGGACGTCTCGGTCGAAGTCCTGCGCGATGGCGCGCTCGCCACCGAAACGCGCACGCTCTATTCCACACGCTGGGGCCCGCTGTTCGAATCCGAAAGCTTCCCGTGGACGAAAGAGACCGCCTACGCGCTCCGCACAATGGAAACCGGCCTGCGCGACCCGGATCAGTACATGGCCGTCTGGCGCGCGAAGACCGTGCGCGAGATGAAAGCCGCGCTCGCCAGATGGCAGTCCTTCCGCTTCAACGCCACGGCGGTCGATTCAACGGGCGAGGCGCTCTATGGCGACATGGGCCTCATCCCGAATGTCAGCGAAGCGCTGGCGCAGGAATGCGCCACATCCGCCTTCGCGAAGGAGCAGTGGCGGAAAACGCGCTTCGCCGTGTTCGACGGGTCGCGCGCCGAATGCGACTGGGCGACGGATGCCGACTCGTCCGCTCCCGGCGCCTTCGGAGCGGCCGCCGGCCCGCACCAGTTCCGCACCGACTATGTGCTCCAGAGCAATGACAGCTACTGGCTCACCAACATGCACGCTCCGATCACCGGCTTCAGCCCCATCTTCGGCGACGAGGCCACCCTACGCTCCCTGCGCACGCGCGCCGCCCACGAACAGGTGGAGCGCCGCATTGCCGGCACGGATGGTTTCGGCGAGCCGAAATTCGATCTCGCCAGCCTGCAGCAGGTCATGCTCTCCAACCGCCACTATGGCGGGGAGCTTGTGCGCGACGATCTCGTCGCCGCCTGCCGCGCTTCGGGCAAGGCGAAGCTCGCGCCCGCCTGCGATGCGCTTGGCGGTTGGGATCTGAAGGTCAATCTCGACAGTCGCGGCGCGCATCTGTTCCACATCTTCGCCGAAGCCGGAGGCATCAAGTTCAGGGATGCGTTCGACCCCGCCAACGCTGTCCACACGCCCGCCAGGCTGGACACGGCCAACCCCGCCGTCCTCGCCGCGCTCGAAACGGCTGTCGACAAGCTTAACGAGCTGAATATCCCGCTCGATGCAGCGCTCGGCGATGTGCAGGCCGAAACGCGCAACGGCGTCCGCATCCCGATCCACGGCGGCGCGGGGCCGGAGGGCGTCTTCAACGTCATCTCCGTTGCGAACGACAGCCTCGAAGCGGAGAAAGGCTGGACCTCGATCCGCCACGGCGCGAGCTGGATCTACACGGTCGAGTTCACCGACGACGGCCCGAAGAGCCAGGGCTTCCTCACCTATTCCCAATCTACCGACCCCACCTCGCCGCACTACAGCGACCAGACCGAACTCTATTCAAAGAAGGGCTGGGACGATCTTCTCTGGAAAGACGAAGCCGTGGAAGCGGCCACCGTCTCCCGCGTAACGATCAGCGAGTAGATGCCGGATGTCTGAAACGATCCTTTACGGCTACTGGCGTTCCTCGGCGACCTACCGCACGCGCATCGCGCTGAACCTGAAGGGCGTGACCTATCGCACGGTGGGCGTTCACCTGCTCAAGGCCGAGCAGACCTCGCCCGAGCATGT
>CAZGWV010000137.1:0-4032 GCA_964529555.1 uncultured Rhizobium sp. | reverse complement strand
AGGACCAGATCGTCGCGGACATTCATCCGCTCAACAACACATCGACGCTGGCGCGCCTGCGCTCACAGTTCGGTGCGGACGATGCCGGGGTTGCGGCGTGGTACGAGCACTGGATCGTGCGGGGCTTCAACGTGCTGGAGCAGATGCTCCCGTCGTCGGGCGATTTCTGCGTCGGCAACGCGGTGACATTGGCGGATATCGTCCTCGTCCCGCAGGTCGCCAACGCACGGCGCTATCCCCAGATCGACCTCTCGAAATTCCCGAACATCCTCCGCATCGACGCCGCCTTGCAGAAACTGAAAGCCTTCCACGACGCCGCGCCCGCGCAACAGCCAGAGGCGCGAGAGGCGTGAACTCTTGCCTCCCTCACTTGCAACGCAAGTGGGGGAGGTGGCGCGCCGCGCCTTCGCGGCGTGACGGAGGGGGTCTCACGGCAGCTCACCCCCGTGGCGGCAGCCGCGCCGCTATCGAAGCCAGCACGCCATCAAGATTGTCGTACACCTCGGCATTCCAGAACCGGAGCACAGTCCACCCTTTGGCCTCCAGAAATGCAGTCCGCCGCGCATCATTCTTGCGTTCGTCCGCAGTGGAATGTGTCGCGCCATCTAGCTCGATGGCTAGCTTCAACTTCACAACCGCAAAATCGAGAATGTAAGGGCTAACAAGATGCTGTGCCCGGAACTGCCATCCGCCCAGTTGCTTGCTCTTGAGGCGCGACCATAGAATGCGCTCCGCTTCGGTGAAGTCCTCCCGCAGGGCGCGCGCACGCGAGCGTGTCAGGTCGTCGGGCCTCACTGATAGACCCCCTCCGTCTCGGCGCTGCGCGCCGATCCACCTCCCCCAGTCTGCGACTGGTGGAGGCAAGAACTCAAGAGGCCGATATGACCAAAGGCAAATGGATTCCCGTGAAGGGCGCCGAGGGGAAGCACTCCAAGCAGGCGCATGCCGATCTGCCGGAGGGCACATACGAGCGCGAGATGTCGAAGGAGGGATTCTTCGGCCCCGCCGCCTTCTTCCATCACCAGAACCCGCCCACGGGCTGGACGAATTTCGAAGGTCCGCTGCGGCCGCGTGCATTCAACCTCGTCAAGCCCGATGCCTTCACGCATTCGCCGTGGGATGCGCCCGTCATCCTGCACAACAAGGCGTGCGAGGTTCGCATGTGGCATATGTCGGGCTCGATGAACGGCTATGCCCGCAACAGCGATGGCGACACGCTGCTGTTCATCCATGAAGGCCACGGCCATCTGTGGACCGACTGGGGGCATCTGCTGGTCGAGGAAGGTGATTACGTCTACCTGCCCCGCGGCGCGATGTTCAATCTCGACAAGCACACATCGAACGGCTTCCGCATTCTCATCATCGAGGCGACCAACGGACATTACACGCTGCCCGATCGCGGCATGCTCGGACCGCATGCCGTGTTCGATCCCGCGCTGCTGCTGACGCCCGTGATCGACGATGCATTCCTGTCGCGCCAGAAGAATGCCGGTGACTATAAAGTGTGGGTGAAGAAACGCGGGCAGGTGTCCACGATCACCTTCCCCTACAATCCGCATGACGCGATCGGCTGGCATGGCGATCTGGCGCCGGTGAAGCTCAATGTGCGCGATATCCGTCCGGTGGCGTCACATCGCTATCACCTGCCGCCCTCGGTCCACACGACCTTCCTGGCGGATCGCTTCGTCGTCTGCACGTTCGCCCCGCGCCCGTTCGAGACGGACCCCGGCGCGCTCAAAGTGCCCTTCTTCCACAACAACGACGATTTCGACGAGGTGCTGTTCTACCATGCCGGCGACTTCTTCAGCCGCGACAATATCGAGGCGGGGATGATGACCTTCCACCCCTCCGGCTTCACGCACGGGCCACATCCGAAGGCGCTGAAGAAGATGTTCGTGCAGGACAAGGCGATGACCGACGAATACGCCGTGATGATCGACACCCGCGATCCGCTCGATGTCGGGAAGGACGCGGAGGCGCTGGAGAACGCGGACTACGTCAATAGCTGGAAGCCGAAGGGCTGAGCGGTCCGGTAATCTGGACGGCAGGCGGACGGCAGAATTTCTGTTTCCCGGATGGAGGATTTCACGATGCGGACTGTCTTGATCGCACTGGCAAGTGCGCTGGCGCTGGCTGCGTGCGGCGGCGAGTCCGAAACGCCGGCGGCGAACGAACCCGTGCCCGAGCCTGCTGCGGCGCCGGAAACTTCTCCGGCGCCTGCGATCCCCGATACGGCGGGCGGTCGCATCGGTACAATGAATGTGAGCTGTGGTGGCGAGACTTTCCGCGTGGCCTTCCTCGATACCCATGCGGCCATCGTCAGCGCCGATGGCGCGCAGACCACCGAACTGCCCGCGCTGCCCACGGGGCCAACGTCCGAGCCGGGCGTCACGGTCTATTCGGACGGCATGCAGCAGTTCGCAAAATCCGGCGGTGGGGATACACCCACCGTTATTCGCTACGCCAGGGGCCGCATGGCCTGGCAGGATTGCGCCATCGCGGTCAACTGACGAATCGTCGGCTTCAAGGCTTGTTGTCCCGGCCGTCGCGAAGCGGAGCGCCGGGATCCATTTACCGGCGCTGTCGATGCGGAAGAACGGGTCCCGGATAGCGCCAAGCGCTTCCGCGATGGCCTCCCGAGACGACTCGTTGCCGGCTCCGACAGGCGTCGGGCCGGCGATTGTCACACTTCTTCTGCGTAAAACTTCGCGCCGCGCGTTTGCCTCTCCCGCGTCCCCGTCTTACAAGCAAGCCATGAAACTTGCTTCGCTCAAGAACGGCCGGGACGGGCGCCTCGTTGTCGTCTCCCGTGACCTCACGCGCTTTGCCGATGCCTCGCACATCGCGCCAACGCTTCAGGCGGCGCTCGACAACTGGAAGCGGCATGCGCCCCGCCTCGAAACGCTGGCTGAGGAGGTGGAGCTTGGCTCCGTCCCCACGACACGTTTCCACGAAAAGGATTGCGCCTCGCCCTTGCCCCGCGCCTATCAGTGGGCGGACGGCTCGGCCTACGTCAATCACGTCCAGCTTGTCCGCAAAGCGCGCGGCGCCGAAATGCCCGAGACGTTCTGGACCGATCCGCTGATGTATCAGGGCGGCTCCGACAGTTTTCTGCCCCCGCGCGACGCCATTCCGCTCGCGGATGAAGCATGGGGCTGCGATATGGAGGGCGAGGTCGCCGTCGTCACGGGCGATGTCCCCATCGGCGCCAGCCGCGACGATGCGCGCAAGGCCATCCGCCTCGTCATGCTCTGCAACGATGTCAGCTTGCGCAATCTCATTCCCAACGAACTCGGCAAGGGCTTCGGCTTCTTCCAGTCGAAGCCTTCCTCCGCTTTCTCGCCCGTGGCCGTCACGCCCGACGAACTCGAAGGCATGTGGGATGGCGACCGGCTCAACGGCACGCTCTCCGTCCGCCTCAATGGCGAAGCATTCGGCCGCGCCAATACGCGCGCCGACATGACGTTCGATTTCCCGACGCTGATCGCCCACGCCACGCGCACGCGCCCGCTTTCCGCCGGCAGCATTGTCGGCTCGGGCACGGTGTCGAACCGTGGCGAGGATGGCGGCCCCGGCCTGCCGGTTGCGGAAGGCGGTGTCGGATATTCGTGCATCGCAGAACTGCGCATGATCGAAACCATTGCGCATGGCGCGCCCAGGACGGGATTCCTCAGGAAGGGAGATCGCGTCGAAATCGAAATGCTGGACGACAAGGGCCGGTCGGTGTTTGGCCGTATCGACCAGGTCGTCGGCGGTTAGGAGCGGGTTATGGCGAACAAGATCTATGCCGATGCGAAAAATGCTCTCGATGGCGTGCTGTTCGACGGCATGACCATCATGGCCGGCGGCTTCGGCCTGTGCGGCATCCCGGAGAATCTCATTGCCGAGATTCAAAGGTCCGGCGTGAAAAATCTCACCGTCATCTCGAACAATGCCGGCGTCGACGGCTTCGGCCTCGGCGTGCTGCTGAACTCGAAGCAGGTGAAGAAGATGATCTCGTCCTATGTCGGCGAGAACAAGGAGTTCGAGCGG
>CAZGWV010000136.1:0-7597 GCA_964529555.1 uncultured Rhizobium sp. | reverse complement strand
GCCTTCATCGCCGCCTGACTCTCCTTCGAGACAAACCCGTCTTCCTCGGCGATGTGGAGCAGGGCCGGTTTCTTCGCCTTCCCGGCCTCGCCCAGATAGTTGTCGATGCCCACGCCGTAATAGCTCACCGTGGCGTCCGCATCGGTTCGCGCAGCCGTCAGGAAGGCCAGCAGGCCGCCGAGGCAATAGCCCACCGCGCCCACTTTCTTCGCGCCGTGCTGGCGCGAGAGTGCGATGGTCGCCGCGATGTCTTCGACGCCTTTGTCGACATTGAACGCCTTGAAGTAGGAGAACGCCTTCTCCCACTCCGCATCGGTCTTGTCGGTGATGTCGATGCCCGGCTCGATGCGCCAGAACAGGTCCGGGCAGACCGCGTAATACCCCTGCGTCGCCAGCCAGTCGGTCGTGTCGCGCATCACCTGATTGACGCCGAATATCTCCTGGATGACCACGATGGTCGCGCCATTGCTGCTGGCCGCCGCAGGCGCCGCCATGTAGGCGCCAAACGATCCGTCCTTGCCCGGCACAGTGATGGTCTGGCCCATGGTCATACTCCCGTTCTGGATTCCGTTGAGCGTGAGTAGTAGTCCTCGGGGCTGGCGCGACAAGCCGAACCCAGATGGTATGACCGCTGGTACGACCGGAGAATCATCGCCGTGGCGCGCGGTCCAACCGACACCATCATCGCCCTTGCCTCCGGCTCCGGCCGTTCGGGCGTCGCGGTCATTCGCGTTTCGGGCCCCGGTAGTGCGGCGCTACTCAAGGCGCTACTGCGGAACACTACAAATGTTTCACGTGAAACATCCCTCCCGAAGCCCCGCCGCGCCGCGATCCGCACACTCCACGATGGCGATGGCGAGTTTCTCGACGAGGCGCTCATCCTCTGGATGCCCGCCCCCCATTCCTACACCGGGCAAGATGTCGCCGAGCTTCATGTCCACGGCGGCCCCGCCGTCATCGAGGCCGTCATCGGCGCGGCCCTGAAGACCCGTCTCTGCCGCATCGCCGAGCCCGGCGAATTCACCCGCCGCGCCTTCGATGCAGGCCGCATGGATCTCACCCAGGCCGAGGCCATCGGGGATCTCATCGATGCCGAGACCGAGGGCCAGAGGCGTCAGGCCGGACGTCTCTATCAGGGCGAGGCGGCGCGGGTCTTTGAAGCCTGGCGCGGTCTTCTGGTCTCGGCCATGGCGGCGCTGGAGGCGTCCATCGACTTCCCCGACGAGGCGGACATTCCCGGCGAGATCGACCTGTCCGCCCTCGAACCCATCGAGGCGCTCGCCGCCGATCTGGAGGCGGCGTTGGGCGACGCTGGGCGCCTGAACACCGTGCGGGAGGGATTCCGCATCGCCATCCTCGGCCCCCCCAATGCCGGCAAGTCCTCCCTGATGAACCGCCTGGCCCGCCGCGAGGCCGCCATCGTGTCCCCGATCGCGGGGACGACGCGCGATGTGGTCGAGGTCCGTCTGGTCCTCGCCGGTTATCCCGTCTGGGTCGCCGATACAGCCGGTCTCAGGGAAGCCTCCGACTCCATCGAGGCCGAGGGCATCCGCCGCGCCTTGACGCGCGCGGAAGAGGCCGATCTGCGAATATGGGTCTCGGATGCGTCCGATGTTTCACGTGAAACATTGGCAAGCTTCCGGGATGGCGACCTGCGCGTTCTCAACAAGGCCGACCTGCTGAACGGCGAATCGCCCGCTCTGGCGGGCGATGAGGATGTGTTCGTCCTTTCGGCTCACACTGGCGCCGGCTTCGACGCTATGGAGCGCCGCCTGTCCCAGATCGTCCGCGAGCGCCTTGAAACCGACGAAGCCCCCCTCGTGACGCGGGCCCGCCACCGGGAACTGGTCGAAGAAGCCCTCGCCGCCGTCGAACGGGGTCTGGAAGGGGCCCGCATCGGGATCGGCGCGGAACTGGTCTCGGAGGATCTGAGACTGGCCGCGAGGGCGCTGGGCCGCATTACGGGGTCCATCGATGCGGAGGATCTGCTGGACGTGATCTTCTCGCAGTTCTGCGTGGGGAAATGAGCCCCAATCCGGCGCCGTGAGCCGGTCTAAGGACGAGGCCGTGCTCACATCCTTCGAGACGATTGGCCTTTCAGGCCAATCCCTCAGGATGAGGTCTGTAGATGTGGCGAAGCCTGGAAAAGCACCCACCGGCCTCATCCTGAGGTATCGGCGCGCAGCGCCGATAGTCTCGAAGGATGGGTTGGAGCTTGCACACGTTTCACGTGAAACCCTCGACGAGGCCCCTGTCGTCCATTACATGACCGGCTCATCCACAGGCAGCCGCCACCATGAGTCCAGATACATTCGACGTCATCGTCATTGGCGGGGGCCACGCCGGGGCTGAGGCCGCCGCCGCCGCCGCCCGATTCGGGGCGAAGACCGCCCTGGTCACCCACAGGCTTTCGACCATCGGGGAGATGTCCTGCAACCCGGCCATTGGCGGCCTGGGCAAGGGGCATCTGGTCCGCGAGGTCGATGCGCTCGATGGCGTGATGGGCCGCGCCGCGGATCGCGGGGGCATCCAGTTCCGCATGCTCAACCGCTCCAAGGGCCCGGCGGTGCGCGGCCCGAGGACGCAGGCGGATCGCCAGCTCTATCGCGAGGCGGTGCAGGACATTCTGCGCGAGTATCCGAACCTCTCGCTGATCGAGGATGGGGTCGAGGATCTGATCGTCGAGAACAACAGAGTCGCCGGCGTGATCGGCCAGTCGGGCAGGTCGTGGCGGGCAGGCGCTGTGGTCGTCACCACGGGCACATTCCTGAAGGGCCTGATCCATATCGGCGAGAAGCGCATTCCGGCGGGCCGTGTGGGCGAGGCGCCGGCGATTGGATTGTCGGATCGGCTTTATGGGCTGGGCCTCAGCATGGGCCGGCTGAAGACCGGGACGCCTGCCCGGCTTAACTCTAAAACCATCGACTGGTCGGGCATCGAGATGCAGGCGGCGGATGCCGACCCGATCCCGTTCTCATTCCTGAATGACCGGATCACGGTGCCGCAAATCGCGTGCGGCATCACCTGGACTTCGGCCGAGGTGCATGCGGTGATCGGCGAGAACCTGCACAAGTCGGCGGTCTATTCCGGCGCCATTGCGGGGCGTGGGCCCCGCTATTGCCCGTCCATCGAGGACAAGGTGAAGCGCTTCGCCGACCGCGACAAACACCAGATCTTCCTCGAGCCCGAGGGCCTGCCGGAGTCCGAATACGGCGACACCGTCTATCCGAACGGCATCTCCACATCGCTGCCCGAGGACGTGCAGGAAGCCTTTATCCGCAAGATCGCGGGGCTTGAGCGCGTCGAGATCAAGCGCTTCGGCTACGCCATCGAATACGACTATGTGGACCCGCGCGAACTGACGCCGGACCTCTCCGTGAAGAAGCTTCCGGGCCTTTATCTGGCGGGCCAGATCAATGGCACCACGGGCTATGAAGAGGCTGCGGGACAGGGGCTTGTGGCCGGCTTGAACGCTGCGCGCTTCGCGGCGGGCAACGACCCGTACATCCTCGATCGCAGCCGCGCGTATATCGGCGTGATGATCGACGATCTCGTGACGCGCGGCGTTTCCGAACCCTATCGCATGTTCACCTCGCGCGCTGAATACCGGCTCACGCTGCGCGCCGACAATGCCGACCAGCGGCTGACCGAAGAGGGCGTGCAGGCCGGAGTCGTGGGGTCGAAAAGGCGTGAAGCGTTTCACGTGAAACGTTCATCCATCGACGCGGCGCGTGCGCGTCTTGAGGCTTTGACGCTGACGCCGAACGAGGCGCGGGCGCACGACATCCGCATCAACTTCGACGGCAAGCGGCGCAACGGTATCGAGCTGATGAGCTATGCCGGCGTCGATTTCGCGAAGCTGCGCAGCGTGTGGCCGGAGCTGTCCGATGTGACGCCGCAGGTGGCCGAGCAGATGGAGATCGAGGCGCAGTACGCCGGCTATCTCGACCGGCAGGAAGCGGACATTGTCGCCTTTCGGAAAGACGAAGACATGCGCCTTCCGGTTGATCTCGACTATCGCGCGATTGGCGGGTTGTCGAACGAAGCGAAGGAAAAGCTCGCGACCGTGCGGCCAGCGACTTTGGGCCAGGCGGCGCGGATCGAGGGCATGACGCCGGGGGCGATCAGCGCGGTGCTCGGCTATCTGCGGCGCACGGCGCGCAGCGCTGAGAAGGCGGCGCGGGGGTGAGTGTCGCTCTGTCGAGAGACCCCCTCCGCCTCGCACGCAAGAGCGTGCGATCCACCTCCCGCACCGGCTGCGGAGCAGCCGGTACTTTTCCGAGTGCTTCGCACTCGGAGCGAATTTGGCGCGTGGCGACTGAGGGAGGTAAGGTGCCGGTGAGCACGCCCTCGTGGTTCGACGGACGTGATGGCGTCCAGTCGGACTCCATCACTGCTCACCATGAGGGCTTCCTGGCTGGCGCTGGTTCTGTAGCCCTCATGGTGAGCAGTGGCGCTCGACGTGAGGCGAGCGGCACGTCCGTCGAACCACGAGGGCGTGCTCACCGGAGTTTCGACCGATGACCTGGCCTGCCCACGATGAAGACGGTTTCGGGCCGGAGGATGCGGTTCGCCTTACAGGTGTTTCACGTGAAACGCTGGAGCGGGTTCTTGTTTACCTTAACACGCTCGACGTGTGGCGGGAGCGAATCAATCTGATCGGGCCGGGCGAGGGGCGCCATCTCTGGCGGCGCCATGTGCTCGATTCACTCCAGCTGGTCGAAGAAATTTCTTCCGAATATCTGGCGGTCGCGGACCTGGGGTCCGGGGCGGGGTTTCCGGGTCTGGTGATCGCGTGCGCGCTGGCGGAACGGCCGGGGGCTTCGGTGACGCTGGTCGAAAAAAGTCCGCGCAAGTCAGAGTTCCTGCGGGCTGCAATCGAGGCAGGCGGCCTGCCCGCGCGGGTTCTGAACCTGCGGATCGAGGATGCGCCACGGCAGAAATTCGACCTCGTGACGGCCCGTGCGCTGGCCCCGCTGCCCAAACTTCTGGGGTATGCTTACCAGTGGCTTAAACCTTCCGGTAAGGCCCTGCTGATGAAAGGTAGGGACACGGTCGCCGAACTGGCCGAGGCGCGACGGGCCTGGAGCTTTGAAATCTCCGAGCGGCCCAGCCTCTCCAGTCCCGAAGGCCGCGTCCTGGTTATTTCGTCGATCGTACCCCGGAGGGCCTGATGCGCGTCATCGCCGTCGCCAACCAGAAAGGCGGAGTGGGCAAGACCACGACCGCCATCAATCTCGGCACCGCGCTCGCGGCCGTCGGCCGGCGCGTGCTCGTCATGGATTGCGATGCGCAGGGCAACGCCTCGACCGGCCTTGGCGTCGAACCGTCCGCGCGGCGCAAGACGTCCTACGATGTGATCGTCGGCGAAGGCGCGCTGGGCGAAGCCATCATCCCGACGCGCGTTCCCAATCTCGACCTCGTGCCGGGCGACGAAAATCTCGCCGGTCTGGAGACGCTGCTGCACGACGATCCGCGCAAGAACTTCCGCCTGCGCGATGCGTTCGACGCGCACATCTCGGCGGGCGGCCACTTCGACACCGTGCTGATCGATTGCCCGCCTTCGCTGTCGACCGTGACGATCAATGCGATGACGGCGGCCAACGCCGTGCTCGTTCCCCTGCAGTGCGAATTTCTCGCGCTCGAGGGACTCTCGCAATTGCTGCGCACCGTCGATCTGGTGCGCGGCGCGCTGAACCCCGGTCTCGAAATCCAGGGCGTGGTGCTGACCATGTTCGACAAGAGGAACAACCTCTCCGACCAGGTGGCGGGCGAGGTGCGCTCCTTCTTCGGGCCCAAGGTTTACCAGACGGTCATACCGAGAAACGTAAAGCTTTCCGAGGCCCCGTCCTTCGGACTACCGGCCATACTCTATGACCACAAATGCACTGGCAGCGAGGCTTATATCATGCTCGCCCAGGAACTGATGCAACGCGAACGCGAGAGGGCAGCGGCGTGACTCAACCCCTGAAACAAGCCAAGCTCGGCCGTGGGCTGTCCGCCCTACTGGGCGATTACACCGGGGCGCGCAACGTGGTCGATACGCCGGTTCCGACGGGCGCTGGAGATGATCCGGGTACGGACGATCTTGCGACGTCCGACATCGCGATCGACCGCATCGTGCCGAACCCGAAGCAGCCGCGCCGCACGTTTGTCGAGGCGGAACTGGAGGAGCTGGCCGACTCGATCCGCGCCAAGGGCGTGATCATGCCGATCCTGCTGCGGCCCGATCCGAACCAGCCGGAGATGTTCGAGATCATCGCGGGCGAGCGCCGCTGGCGCGCGGCGCGCCGCGCCGGCCTTGCGGTCATACCTGCGGTCGTGCGCGAGATGGACGATCGCGAGACGCTCGAGATTGCGATCATCGAGAACGTGCAGCGGTCTGACCTCAATGCGGTGGAAGAGGCCGAGGCCTACAAGGCGCTGATCGACCGCTTCGGCCGCACGCAGGATTCGGTGGCGGCGCAGGTCGGCAAGAGCCGCGAGCATGTGTCGAACACGATGCGCCTGCTCGCGCTGCCCGACGATGTGCGCGAGCATGTGCGCGAGGGGCGTCTGAGCGCGGGCCATGGCCGTGCGCTGCTGAAGACGCCGGACCCCAGCGCGCTGGCGGCTGTCGTGATCGCGAAGGGTCTTTCGGTTCGCGAGACGGAAGCGCTGTCGAAAGTGGCCAAGCCGGGCGGCAAGATTCCGGGCAAGGACGCCGCCGACGAGAAGGACGTGGACACCAAGGCGCTGGAGATCGACCTGCAACGCGCGCTGGGTCTCGACGTCGACATCCGCCATGTGAACGGCAAGGGCGGCGAAGTGCGCATCAAGTATGCGCAGCTGGAGCAGCTGGACGAGATCTGCCGGCTGCTGTCGCGGCCGCGCGCGGGCGGCGGCGAGTAGCGGCTCGGGTTTTCGAGACTGGAACGGCCCGCGTGATGAGCGCGGGCTGTTTTGTTTTTCAAGCCGCGCTTTCGAACGCGATGCGCAATCCGATTGCGGAGAGGACGCGCTGCACGGTGTCGAAGCTTGGGTTGCCGTCCTCGGAGAACGCCTTGTAGAGACCCTCGCGGCTGATGCCGGCGTCGCGCGCGACCTGGCTCATGTTGCGGGCGCGGATCACGGTTTCGACTGCATGCATGAGGGCGGCGGCGTCGCCGGGGTTTTCCTCGACGGTCGCGTTCAGGAATTCGACGATGGCCTCGTCGGACTTCAGATACTTGGCCGGATCGAAGCGGCTGAATTTGTGCTTAGCCATGACTGTCTTTCCAATCTTCGGCGATCTCCTTCGCCTTTCGGATGTCGCGCTCCTGAGTTGACTTGTCGCCGCCGCAGAGGAGCACGATGATCTCTTCGCCGCGTTGTATGTAATAGGCGCGGTAGCCCGGTCCGTAGTCGATCCGCAGTTCCGAGACGCCTTGGCCAACCGGTTTCACGTCGCCCGGATTTCCCGCTGCGAGGCGGACGAGGCGTTGCACGATGCGGCCCTTGGCGCGCTCGTCCCGCAGGCCTTCGAGCCATTCGTCGAACACATCGCTATGGATCAGCTCGACCATGCGTGAACTATAGCACACACATTCGGAGTGTCAACTGTGGTTCACAGTGTCCG
>CAZGWV010000135.1:0-7796 GCA_964529555.1 uncultured Rhizobium sp. | reverse complement strand
GTACTGGCGCGCGCTGGATCGCGACCGCGCCTACCCCACCGAATTCGTGAAGGCGCTCACCGAAGCCGGCTGGCTCTCCGTGCTGATCCCCGAAGCTTATGGCGGCTCCGGCCTTGGCCTCTCCGCCGCCTGCGCCGTGCTGGAGGAAATCCACCGCTCGGGGGCGAACGGCGCCGCGTGCCACGCGCAGATGTACACGATGGGCACGCTGCTGCGTCACGGCTCGGACGCGCAGAAGGATAAATGGCTGCCGAAGATCGCGAGCGGCGAAATCCGGCTTCAGGCGTTCGGCGTCACCGAACCCACCAGCGGCACGGACACCACGCGCATCCAGACCTTCGCGAAACGCCAGGGCGACAGCTACATCGTCAACGGCTCCAAGATCTGGATCAGCCGCGCCGAACATTCGGACCTCATGGTCCTGCTCTGCCGCACCAGCCCACGCGACGACGCCGGCAAGACGTCGGACGGCATGAGCGTGCTGCTCGTCGATATGCGCGAGGCGAAGAGGCGCGGCCTCACCATCAAACCCGTGCGCACCATGCTCAATCACGCCACTACCGAACTCTTCTTCGATAATCTCGAAGTCCCCGCCGAGAACCTGATCGGCAAGGAAGGAACAGGCTTCAAATACATCCTCGACGGCATGAATGCGGAGCGCATCCTCATCGCCTCCGAATGCATCGGCGATGGCCGCTTCTTCATCGATCGCGCGGCGGCCTATGCGAAGGACCGCTCCGTGTTCGGCCGCGCCATCGGCGAGAACCAGGGCGTGCAATTCCCCATCGCCCGCGCGCACGTACAAGTCACCGCCGCGTCCCTGATGGTCGATCACGCAGCGCGGCTGTTCGAGGCTGGCCAGCCCTGCGGCTCGGAAGCCAACATGGCGAAGATGACCGCGTCGGAGGCAAGCTGGTACGCCGCCGATATGTGCGTCCAGACACACGGCGGATTCGGCTTCGCCGAAGAGTACGACATCGAACGCAAATTCCGCGAGACGCGGCTCTACCAGGTCGCCCCCATCTCCACCAACCTCATCCTCAGCCATGTGGCCACGCATGTGCTGGGGCTGCCGAAGTCGTTCTGATGACCTTCAATCCCACCAGCTGGATCGGCCGCAACGACATCACGCACGACCATGTCGCGCGCGAACCGTTCCAGCGTCTCGCCGCCCTGCTGGACCGCGCGCCCGAAAGCGACGCCATCCCGCCGATGGGGCATCTGCTCTGCTTCCTGCCCTCCGCCCCGCAATCCGGGATCGGCCCGGATGGTCATCCCCTGCGCGGCGGCATTGTTCCGCCCATCGACCTTCCGATGCGCATGGCGGCGGGCAGCCGCGTCACCTTCCACGCACCCATCCCCTTCGGCGCCCCGATCCGCCGCGTCTCGACCATCGCGAACGTTTCGGAAAAGACCGGCCGCACCGGCCGCCTCGTCTTCCTCACGCTGCGCCACGACATTTTCGCCGGCGAAACTGATGCTGGCGAAACCCACGCTGCCGAAACATCGTGCGTCACTGACGAGGCCGACATCGTCTTCCGCGAGAAGAGCGGCAACGCCCAGCCCCTCCCTCCGGGCGAGCGACGTGCAGCGCAGGTCTCGCGCGCCATCGATCCCACGGCTGCGCTTCTGTTCCGCTTTTCGGCTCTGACCTACAACGCCCACCGCATTCATTACGACCGCGACTACGCCATGCGCGAGGAGGGTTATCCTGGGCTGGTCGTCCACGGGCCGCTGCTCGCCACGCTTCTGGTCGATCATTTCCGCCGCCACAGGCCGCATGACGGAATTGCGTCGTTCGTATTCCGTGCGCAACGACCTGTATTTGATCTTGCGCCCTTCAGCGTGAATCTGGTCGATACGGATGACGGCGCAGATGTCTGGGCCGCAGACGCCGATGGCTATGTGGCCATGACGGGAAGGATCGAAACAGCGTGACCAACTGGCGTTCGATGCTGTTCGTCCCCGCCGCCGCGCCCCAGCGCTGGCAGAAGGCGCACACGCGCGGCGCGGATGCGCTGATCGTCGATCTCGAGGATTCGACCCAGCCCGAAGCCAAGGCCGCCGCCCGCCTGCTGGCGACCGACGCGATCCGCGCGCTGCACGGCCACGGCGCAACCGTCACCGTGCGCGTGAACAATGACGAGCATTATCTGGCGGACGATCTCGAAGCCGTCGTCGTGCCGGGCCTCAACGCCGTGGTCCTGCCCAAGGTGGAGCAGGCCGCCGAACTCGACAGCCTCTCGGCCATGCTGGACGCGCTCGAATACGAGCAAGGCCTCGATCGTGGAACCATCGGCGTCCTCGCCGTCATCGAAAGCCCCCGCGCGCTGGAGCGCGTGAGCGCCATCGCGGACGGCCCGCGCCTGGTCGGCATCTCGCTCGGCAGCGAGGATTTCGCCCTGTCGCTTGGCCGCCCGCCGACGCCGCAATCGCTGGGCCTTGCCGCGCAAGCCATCGCCTACGCCGCCTCCGCGCGCGGCATCATGGGCATCGGCATGGCGACCGGCATCGCCAACTTCACCGACCTCGACGCCTTCGCCGACGAAGCCCGCCGCTCGCACGCCGCCGGCCTCACTGGCGCGATGTGCATCCACCCGAACCAGGTTCCCGTGCTCAACACCTGCTTCGGCCACAGCGAAGCCGACATCGCAAATGCGCAGGCGATCCTCGCCGCATGGGAGCAGCGCGCCGACGGCGTCGTCTCCCATAACGGCCAGATGATCGACCAGCCCGTGGTCGAGCGCGCGCGCCGCCTGCTGAAGTCGGCAGGCATCGCGTGAAAACGGCGACGGCCCAGGAAGTTCTCGCCAGCCTGCGCCCCGGCCATCGCGTCTTCTTCCAGGGCGGCCCCGGCGAATGCCTGCATCTCCACGACGCCCTGCGCGACGATCCGGGCATCGCCGCCGGCGTCGATTTCTGGTCCTGCCTCATCCCCGGCATCAACCGGCACGATTACGGCTCGCTCCCCGGCGACGTGCGCCTCACCACCTTCATGGCTTCGCCGGCGCTCGAACCCTCCATCGCCTCGGGCCGCACGACACTGCACGCCATGCCCTACTCGCAGATCGGCGAGACGCTGGCGGTCACCGAATTCGACGCCGCAATCCTCCACGTCTCACCGCCAGACCGGAACGGCATGTTCTCGTTCGGCGTCGCATGCGATACGCCCGCCATCGTCTGGCCCCGCGCCAAGCGGCGCATCGCCTTCATCAATCCCCGCATGCCCGCCATCCCCGGCGCGGACGCCATTCCGGCGGACAGGATCGACACCGCCATCGAGATCGACATGCCGCTGATCGCCCCGCCGCCGCAGACCGGCGCGAGGAACACCGCGCTCGAAGCCATCGGCCGCCACGCCGCCGAGCTGATCCCCGACTACTCCACCATCCAGTCCGGCATCGGCGAGGCGCCTGCCGCCGTCGTCGCCGCCCTGCGCTTTCACCGCAGCCTCACCTTCCACACCGGCATCATCACGCCCGAATACCAGGCCCTCGACGAAGCAGGCGCGCTGGGCGATCACGCCGATTGCCTCGCCGGCGTCGCGTGGGGCGATCCAGCCTTTCATGCGTGGCTGAAATTTTCGGCCGTCCGTCTCGCCTCCATCCCCGCGACACACGCCCGCGCCGCGATCGCCGCCCTGCCGCGCTTCGTTTCCATCGGCTCGGCCATCGAGGTGGACCTCGCGGGCAATCTCAACCTCGAATGGCGCCTGAGCCGCCGCATCAGCAGCATCGGCGGCGCCCGCGACTTCATGGCGGGGGCCGCCGCCGCGCCCGATGGCCTGTCCATCATCGCGCTTCAGGCCACCGCAGGCGGCGCCTCACGCATCGTGCCCACCATCGCCGCGCCCACCATTACCGCAGACCTCGCCGGCGCCATCGTCACAGAGCACGGCGTCGCCCGCCTCAAGGGCCTCTCCCCCCGCAAGCGCGCGGAAGCGCTGATCGGGATCGCGGCGCCCGAACACCAGCCCTTCCTCGCGCGCGCCGCCGAGAGCATCGTCGACCCTCCGCAGTAAGCCCGGCCTTACCCCGCAGGCTTCAGCGTAATCACCCGCCGCGCCGCCCGGTCCACCGCCTCGCGGCTGAACGGCAGCGGCGCATAGCCGCCCTCGGCCCACAGCGGGAACAGGTCGCGATAGTGCGCGCTGGTGTAATCGCCCGATTGCCCCGGCGAATTGGTGAACACCGAATTGTCCCACGCGCCGACATCGAACACGAAGCGCACGGACGCGCCCGCCGTCACCCCGAAGTCCGATGCCCGCCACGACTGGGCGCGCGGCGTCGAGGCCGAGCCCGGCGTCGCCAGCGGCCCGACGCTCATCTGCGCTTTCAGCTCGGGCGAAGCCAGCACGCCAACCGCCGGCTCCCACTTCGCCACATGCAGGCGGCCCCACGCCCACTGGTGCGGGTCCGGTCCCAGCCGATCGGCCAGTTCATCCGTCGCCGCCTTCAGCGTCTCCAGCATGATCTCCGTTCGCGCCTGCCGTGGATTGGCGCCAAGCCGGGTATCCGGGGCTTCGAGATATCCGATAACCGCTTCGAGATGGCCATTCCCGACAAGCCCGCGCGCGGCGGCCGGCGTCACGCGCGCAACCACAGCCTTGCCAAGATGCTTGTTGGCCCACGTCTCATATATTGCAGCCGCCGGGCTATCGACCGTCAGATCGCCGTCCCACGCCGTCAGAAGCTTGAGCGCGTGATCGACATTGATCCCCATCGTGCCGCCCGGAACATCCCTCACCAGCGCAAGCAGGCGCCGCGCCTGAGGGCTCACCGAATCCGTCTGCAGCTGCATGGAATCCAGCAGGCTCACTTTCGGATCGGCCCGCAGCACGTCCTTGATCCGCGTCGCGCGCGACGGATCGGTCCACTCGAACGCCACCTTGCGCTCTTCCGCCGGATAGCCATCGGGCAGGTTGAACTCGTTGGCGGTCGCGAAGAACCCTTCCTCGGGGTTGAACGATGACGGCAGCTGGCCGCGCGCAAAGAAGCCCTGCCACTCATACCGCCCATCGCCCGGCACAGGCATCAGCCCGTCCCAGTTCTTGCGAACCGGCGTGCGCCCGGATGCAGACCAGCCCACATTCCCCGTCGTGTCGGCATAGACAAGGTTCAGCGGCGGCGCGCCCCAGCGATAGCTCGCTTCCCTGAAATCGTCCCACGTCTTCGCATGCGTCAGCCGCGTCGACCCGAAATACCCCGCGACCCCCGGCTCGAACCACACGCTGCGCATCGCGAAGGCGCGCCGCTTGCCCGCATCCTGCGACAGCACCGGCCCATGCCGCGTGAACTTCAGCGTAACCTCGCGCGGCGCCTCGCCTTTCACCTCGATCGTCTCGCGCACGACCTTCATCGGCTCCCACCGCCCCTGATAGCGATAGGTGTCCGCGTTCGAGGCGCCAGTCTCGTAAACGTAGAGGTCTTCCTGATCCATCGCGAAGATCGTGAGGCCGAACGCCACATCATTGTTGTGGCCCAGCGACACGCCCGGCAGCGCAGGCTCGCCCGCGCCGATGATGTTCATCCCCGGCGCATTCAGCGCCACGACATAGCGCAGCGCAGGCACACCCAGCGCCCGGTGCGGATCGTTCGCCAGGATCGGCCGCCCCGTCTCCGTCTTCGACGGCGCAATCGTCCAGTTGTTCGACCCCTCATGCAGCTGCGCGTCCATCAGCGTCGCCAGCTCGGCATTGGCGTCGCGCTCGGCGCGTTGTCCCGGCGCCAGCGCGCCGAAATCGACCTGCTTCGTCCCCAGCACATAATCGTCCAGCACATTGGCCGGCACATCGCACGGGTTCAGCCCCGCCGGCACGGCCAGCTTGTGATCCGCCGGGTCCAGCTTGCGGCGCAACTGATCCGCCTCGACGCCAGCGGCGCACACCACCCGCGCCCGCGCCACTTCGGACGTCACATTGGAAACCAGCGCATGGCTGCGGATGCGCACGATATCCTCGGCCTTCCACGTCTCCGGCGCCGAAGACGTCAGCGCGAACTCGACCGGCAGCGGTTTGCTCCCCGCCTTCACCTCGCCGACATAGGCATTGACGCCCGCCGCGAACGCCTCGGCGGATGCGCGCGCATCCGGCGCATAGGCGTTCCACTCCGCTTCCATGTCGCCGCGATAGAGGAACAGGCGCGCCGCGCGATCCTGCTCCACATAAGCCGGCCCGAACGACTTCGACAGCAGCCCAAGCCCCCGCTTCCGCCACAGATCGATCTGCCACAGCCGGTCACGCGCCGCATTGTAGCCCTGCAGGAAGAACGCATCGCGTTGCGACGCCGCATAGATATGCGCCACGCCCCAGTGATCGACCACGATCTCCGCGGGCGCCGCCAGCCCCTTCACGGCCCAGTCGTCGCGGATGATGGCGCTGGAGCCCGGCCCCTGCGCCGTCGCCGCCAGCGCCACGGTGAACGCAATGGCGATCCCCGCCGCCAGCTTCTGCGTCCGCTTCGCCATGCAGCCGTCTCCTCTGGCCCGTCCCACGTCTAGCCATCCCGGCCGAAGCGCAGCGTAGAGTCGGGATGACAATCGGTGCTGATCTCGGCAAGGAACATCAGCCCCCCGCACCATCTTGTCAAAGCCCCTGCCGCCTTCCACACCTCATCCCGTGACCGGCTGGCAATCTGGATCGACAGGGGCGGCGCCTCGATCTCGCGCAAGCGCGAGCCGGAATGACAGTCGACAGGATTTGAACACGCGCGCGTGTGGAAAGAACGCAGGCGCTACCCCGCCCCAAGCTCCGCCACCAGCCACGCCCGCGCCGCGCGCCATTGCCGCTTCACCGTGCGCACCGATACGCCGTCCAGCTCCGCGATCTCTTCCAGCGTCAGCCCCGCGAAATAGCGCCGGTCCACCAGCCGCGCATGGTCGGGCGCGACAGCCTCAAGCTTCGTCAGGGCGCGGTCGAGGTCTTCGAGGTCGATCGTCTGCGCGCCCATCTCCGGCGGCAGTTCGGTGGACACTGGCGGCGGCTGGCGCTTCTGCGCCCGCATGCGGCGGATCTCGTCGATCAGGATCTGCCGCATCACGCGCGCCGACAGCGAGAGAAAATGCGTCCGCCCCTTGAACTCCAGCCGGTCGAGCCCCGAAAGCCGGATCACCGCCTCATGCGCCAGATCGGTCGGCTGAATCTTCAGCGCCGAGGCGTCGCCGTTGAGAACGCGCCCGGCAACCCGGCGAAACTCGTCGTAATGGGCCCGCAGCAGTGCGTCCCGCGCCGCGCCGATATCGCGCGCCTTCTCGCTCTGGCCGTTCAGTCCGGTCACACGGCAACACCCCTGCGCAATCATAAACCACGCAGGCCGAAGCCCTGCAATTCCCGCACCTGCTATGCGTCTGGACGGATTTTCAGCCCCATCCCCATCGGCGTGACCCGTTTTCCCGAGTTCCCACGCTTACCCTGATGAAGGCTTCAAGTGCGGTCAGCCGGCGACAACCGGCTGTCCAGCCGGGGGGCCAGTGCTGCTGCATGCGGACTCCGGGCGACACCCCTCTTCGGACCCCCATGACGCGGCGCTGCGCAGGCTATCGGGCCGAGCGCGCGGCGGACCTGCTGTCCCGCTGGATGATCTCTCCAAGCCCTTCCAGCCCGGCCAGCAGCTCCGCCGAGGCGGCCGGATCGGATGAAGCAGACAGCGCTGGCGGAGAGGATGAGATTCGAACTCACGAAGGGGTTGCCCCCTTACACCCTTAGCAGGGGTGCGCCTTCGACCACTCGGCCACCTCCCCGCTGCGCGGTCGCTTGAGGCTGGCTGCCTCCGGCGAGGGGCCTTCCTAGCCGGTTTCCG
>CAZGWV010000134.1:0-7852 GCA_964529555.1 uncultured Rhizobium sp. | reverse complement strand
CCTCGTGCAGTGGTGTGCGGCAAAGTGAGAGCACGCGGCGGATTGCGGTGGAGGGGGAGGTGGATTGCGGGGTGAGGTGGATGGGGAGGGTGCGGTGGATTGCAAGATAAAGCACGTGCCGTGCGCCGGGCGCCTAGCGCCCTGTCTGCACATAGGTTCGGGATGATTTTTCGCACCGTGGATTAGCGTGGTGCGTGCGGCGTGTGCGCCGCGCCTCGTTGATGGGGTGCAAGCGGTGGACGTCATGATGATGAAGACGATGATCATCACCATGGCGACGCGCGAGAATGAGTTCGAGCTGAGGCTAGGCAAGCCGCCTGCCGATCATGCGCCGAGGCGCCTAAAGGCGGTGCGCGCCGCCGTGAAGCAGGCGACGCGCCAGCCGCGCGCGTCCAGACCCAAGCCGAAGCAGCCAGGCATTCGCGCCCACTTCGCGAAGGGGTCGGCCTCACGCACCAGGCCAGTGTTCACCAGTTCGCGCCGCGTGGTGGTGAAGGTGCGCTATGTCGCGAATGGCGGCGGTCGGGCGGCGCCGCTCCGCGCGCATCTCGCCTATCTCGCCCGCGAGGGCGCCAGCAGGATGACCTCGAAGGAGGTGACCCCGGAGGAGGACGGGCAGGCCCAAGATCCGACGCGCACCATCGATTACCTGGCGCGCGAAAGCGGAGCCGGGGAGGGACAATTCGCCTTCTTCGATCGCGAGAACTCCACTGTGGATCCCAGGGCGATCACGGCTGGCTGGGCCGATGATCCACGCCACTTCCGGATGATCGTAAGCCCCGAGGACGGGGAAGCCCTGGGTGACCTCAAGCCGTTCATCCGGGAGCTGATGGCGCGACTGGAGACGAAGCTTGGGACCAAGCTGGACTGGCTGGCGGTCAACCACCACGACACCGACAATCCACACACCCATGTCCTGATCCGGGGGCGGCGGCCAGACGGACAAGAGCTGTTCATCCCGTCCCGGCTCATCGCGTCCGGCATCCGCGAGCAGGCGCAAGAGATCGTCACCAGTGTTCTGGGGCCAAGGCTTGGCGTCGATCTCGAGCGTGAGCGGTTCAACGACATCAGCCTCAAGGCCGTGACGCCGCTGGACCGTGAACTCCTGGCGACGGGGCGGCATGGTCCCTTCCTGCCGGATCGTCCGGACCTTGCCGCCCGGCTGGAACGGCTGGAGAGCTGGGGCCTTGCCGCGAGCCTGCATGGTGGCTGGCGACTGGATGCTGACCTCACCAACCGCCTGCGGGAGATAGCCGCTCATGACGAGGTGGAGCGCGCGGTCGCGACAGTGCGGCGGGGACGCGAGCCCCAGCTTCTGCTGGAGGCAGACCGTTCCCAACCGGTCATGGGCGAACTGGTGCATCTAGGCCCAGCCGACGACATTGGCGACCGCTTCCTCGCGGTCATCGAAACCGGGGCGGACGAACTCCGCTATGCCCGGTTCGAACGCGCGCAGGATCTCGCCGTCCTCGACGGCGCCCAGACCGGCGCGTTGGTGACCATCGCGCCTAACACGCCTGCGATCCGTCCCTCCGACGAGGCGGTCGCTCGCGTGGCGCGGCAGACGGGCGGCGTCTACTCGGCCGAAGCCCATGCGGAGTTGGAGCCGTTCGTGGACCGCCGCATCTTCACCGCCAACATCCGCCGGCTGGAGCACATGCGCCGGATGGGGCTGGTCGAGCGAACGCCGCAGGGCGCGTTCGCGGTGGGCCGCGACCACCTCGCTACTGCGATGGCGTTCGAGGAGCGGCTGGTGCGCCGGGCGCCGTTTTCTGTCCAGGTCGCAAGCTATTGGTCGCTCGGCGAACAGATCGACGCGCTGGGGCCGACGCATCTCGATCGCGTGCTGGCGGGCGAACAAGCCCCCGTCGCGGGCGAGAGCCCGCTCGCCCGCCAGCAGGTGGCTGCGCTCCAGCAGCGAAGGCTATTCCTGATCGAGCAAGGCTGGATGGGCGCGCATCAGCCCGTCCTGCCGCCGCAGGCCCTGCAGCGGATGGCGCAAATTGAGCTGTCAGCACAGGCGAAGGCGCTGTCCGAGGAACTCGGCGTGCCTGTGCTCACTTACACTGCGCACAGGGTATCGGGCGTCTATGCGCGCCGCATCGATCTGGCGCAGGGGCGCATCGCGCTGATCCTCGGCGAGCGGCAGGCCAACCTCGTCCCCTGGCGGCCGGCCTTGGAGCAGTTTGCGGGTCGCCATGTCGAGGGCGTGATACGCGGGAAGGGGCTGTCGTGGAGTCTGCAGCGCGGAATGGGAGTTGGACTGGGGATCGCCTAACCGCAATGTGGTCCATAAGGTGTCGCGGAAAACCCGAGTTGGGGAAAACACAGAAACAGCTGAGCCCGATAATGAACGGCAGGCTGCAACCATGCCTATGTGTAGACGCCCAGATCGTTGAACAGCTTGCGGAGCTTGTTGCAAGCAGGCGCAAGCTCCGCAATCACGTCTGGGCCAGGGACGTACTTATAGGGGATGGGCTTCAAGCCATCGAAGTCGGAGGGCAGCTTCACCTTCGTGCCCACAGGTTCCAGCAGAACCGCTCGATGACGACCCAAACGTCCCATGAAGTAGCCGAGCTCGAAAATTACATTGTCTCGAGGGGAGGCGGTGCGTTTCTTTCTGCTGGTCGTGACATCGTCTGGAGACGCAATCGCTATTGCAAAATCCGATCTGTCCAGTTCGTCCTCCAAATTGTCGAGCGGATAATGAGTCACTTTAAATATGCCGTCGCTCCAAGGGTAGACGAGGAAAGGATCATGCTCAAAGGCATCCTGTATTGCGCGCGCTACGGGAAGCGCCTCAGCGGATGAGATGATCAAAACGCGGACACGATCGCGAGGAGCTCGAAGTAAGCGGTTCCGTTCCAAAAGGCGTCGCGCCAAGTCACGGGCGAAGTATCGCCAAATCGCGGGGAATTGAGCGCCCAACTCCGCGACCTGAGGCTCGTCCAATTCGACAACCCAACCAGATTCATCAGCAACGACGCTAGCGGATCTGGCCTGTGAAGGTTGAAGGGCAGCCATCTCCCCAACAGTGTCGTTCGCAAATCGTCGGTTGATCGACTTACCGTTGACGACGATTTCAAACGTGCCCGAAAGAATCGCAAATAGCGAGTGTGTGTCATCTCCTTGAGTGATGATCTGCTTCTTCGCAGGCACCAAGTAGACCTTCCCCAGCTCTGCAATTTTCCCCGCTAGAGCGAGGTCGCCATTGACGAATCGCTGAGAAGCTAGCGCTTCGATGAGGCGTCTACGCCCTTCCTCTCCATCGAAGGTTTTTGGCGCGCCGCCTTCCTTGAGCTTGCCCTTCATCGTCTCTTTCCTGTGTCGTGTGACTAATCATGGTTTTGCGAGCGGGCAGTTGTCCATGGTGCCGCAACAGGGCTGACCTTTCAGTGCCTTCCAGAAACGTCGCTCTTCCGCTTCTCGTCCTGCAATGCCGAGCACAAGGTCGGCGGCGGCCTTGGCGTGACCGCCGCAGCTGAGTAGGGCAATCCGTTTGTGCGCGCCGTCGGGGCAAAAGCATACTTGCCTCAGCGTGGCGACGCGCTCAAACCGAATCCAGACGGAGTATAGCCAACCATCGGAGCAGGTGAGGCGGTAGAAGTGCCCTTTCTTTTTTACGGCTAGCCGCCCGTTTCTCAGGTCATCAGGAAACCGGCCGCCGAGCTCTGCCGCTGCTGTCTCGGCGCGCAATTGTTCGTGTGCGGCGTTACCATGCGCCCAGTCGTTCTTGGTCGGCCACCGCCGTTTCCTGGCGGCGCGATGCTGCTCCTGCAGAAAGCGATAGACCGTATCCCACCAGGTCGCCGCTGACGTCGCGTCGATGATCCTGATTGGGAGTCTCGACGACCAGGTGATGCAGAAGCTACCGTCCCTGTTAATGTGGCGATTGGGACAGCACGAGGGCAGTTGGAGCGGGGATGCTTCCTTGGGGACCAGTTGATCCCCTGCGGCGCGCACCGATAAACAGAAGTCGGTTACACTTCCATCGGCTACCAAAACGGGCAGGTGAAACTCTGCGTCGGCTGTCCCCTTGCGGATTAGCTTGCCGTTGAAGCTGCCAACCTCTTGGATCGCTAGGTCGATCGCCAACCTTGCAGGCGATGGGTCACTGACCGTCAGCATGTGGGCGGATGGGCGTATCCGAAGCGCGGATAACAGCAGGAGCGGCGCTGGCAAGGGCAGCCTTCTTTGAGGCCTTCGCCGACGGATCGCCCGCGGACGCCAGCGCCTCTACGGCTTCATTGTAATCGAGGCCCGCTGCCTTGCGGTCAGTATCGAAAAGCTCCCGCACCGCGTCTGTGCCGGCGTCGTATGCCGCCTGACCGATAGCGGTCTCACCGGCCGCACAACGCAACTGCTCGCGCTCTGCGTTGCGCACGCTCCGCGCAATCGAGCACCTGACACGGTCGCCCTGCATGCCGAGCCGCGTCGTGCTGATCGGGCCAAGGTCAAATCCGACCTGGATGCCGAGCCCTTCGACATCGATCCCTTCGGCCGTCAGTTTTTCGATGGCGAGGTCGAAACTGCTGCGAATGGCGCCGGCGCAAAGCGTGGCATCGGTCACCGTCGCCGGTTCGTCCGTCGTGTGAGCCGTGCCTTCGCACATCAGGCCATGCAGGCAGTCACCGATAAAACGCACCCGCCGACCTTCGAAATCGATCGACAGGGCGCTATCCATTTCTGAGCGGAGGACGTGGAGCACGCGTACGACGTCTTTGGCTTTCTCGTCGTCTTTTACCCTGGCCGCCACATACGCGCTGAACCCGTCCAGGTCGGCATACAGCGATGCAGCTTCTTGGCGGCGGGAATTGGCTGGCGTCAGCACGGCAATATCCATCGTCTTGAGCGGCGGCGTGTGGCGCTTGAACGTGAATGCGCCGATCGGATTGTCTTCCAGATCCTCCCGCCATTCGGCAACGATCGTGTCTTTGTCGACGCCAAGATCGGCAGCGGTCTGCGAAACAGCGATCTCCTCATCCGTCAACGCCGACGATTTCGGCTTGTCGACCTCGGGAAGGCCAATGAACTTTCGGGCGTTGTTGGTCAGGTAAATCCCGGTCTTGGTGCTCGCTCCCGCGAATTTGGCCGCCGTGTTGGCGGGTGATCCGAGAAACAAAGACTCCCGTCCGCCGCGACGGCCATTGTTGACCGCCAGGGCAAGACCGCTGTCGATCCCAACGCGGACTTTGGCGTTGGGGATGTTCTCATCATCGTCGCCAGTCTCGGCGAGCACGTCGATGATGAGTTGCGCAATGGCAACGGCTCGATGGATGCGGCTTGCAATGTCGTCGGAAGTCGCGCCGTAGGGCTTGGCGATAACGGCGTGAAGCCTTTGGTTGTGGAAATCGACGCGGCGGGCATCTACGCGGCTCAGAATCCGATGCACGGCGCGGTAGTGCAGGTTGAGGAACCGGAGTGTACGGCGGTGGCAGGTCTCGCCTTCGGCATCAGTAACCGCCAGCATGTCGTCGAGGTTGACAATGTCCGCGTAAAGATGCGCGGCCCGCATCCGGTAGGCTTTGTTAACCGGGATGTTTTCGAGGGAGGTATCGCGCGTGTATTCAACGATATCGACCGTCTCGACAGCCTCAAGAGCGCTGTCGATCCGCTTTGCCGCGCGGTCGCGGTTCCATGTGTGGGCCAAGGGCGGGTCCCTTTGAAAAGCGCCGAATCGTGCAGGCCGGCGGAGAACAAGTTGGGAACTGTATTCGCCTATAGCAAGTGCGGACTTTCGAAATTTCGGTGAGGTATCTCGTTGTGGGCCAGTGATCGGGTTTGGGCGGCGAGTTTGTCGAATTCGCAGTCCGCCAACGCAAACCTCTCGCTGCCGGTGAGCGTCGCACCGCGTTTCCACGGCAAATGCAACGACGAATTGTTCGCTGTGGAAAACTCTGGTCGATGTTGTTTGCTTGATCGGTTCTCACGCAGGGATCGGTCATGTCGAGTGCTTCAATCCGCCCGCTGGATGACGAATGGTGGACCACCGCGATGGTGTGCTCCTACCTCAAACTGAAGCGCCGCGCGCTCTGGGACATTCGCCGTGATCCGGCCAAGGCCTTTCCCGCAGCGGTGAAGCCTGGCGGGAAGGTCAATCTCTTCCGGGCCGAAGATGTGCGCCGGTGGGTCGCGAAGCGCCGGCCGACTTCATTGCCGCCGCCGCAGCCAGCCACTCCGCCAGCGTCAGCCAATCCGGTGGTCGCAAAGCAACCGGAGCCCGTTGCTCCACCTAACACGGCGACGCCGAGCCTGATCAGGAAACCAACTCATCGGAAGAGGCATATACTTCCGGATCAACGGCAGCTTGGACTTTTCTAGGTTGCTCTGGGCTCTTGCGAGCGGCTGCTGAGTCCTTGCCGAGCAACTCCTTCGCCCAGAGTTGCAGTGCTGCTCGCTTCTCCTCGATGTAGCGATAGCGATTGTAGACCGCCTTCACGCCGCCGATGCGATGACCCAGAACGCGTTCGACAACGATCTCGTCCACGCCAAGGCGCGCCATGTGCGTGGCGGCTGTCCGGCGCAGATCGTGGATCGTCCAGTGATCAATCTTTCGGCCAAGTTCGGTCTCGGCGCCGCTCCTGATGCGCGCCAGGGCCTCTGGTGTCGCGGTCCACACGGGTCGCCGTCCGCCGTTGGAGCTGATGAGAAAATCGCCATTCGGCGGTTTGGGGATCTTCTCCATGATGGCCATAGCCTGGGGGATCAGCGGGATGATGGTCGGATCACCCGTCTTGTAGGCTTCCCCTGGAATGTCGAGGCAGGCATTGGCGCGATCGAGCCAGCCGATCTTTGCGTTCCCGATTTCCCGCAGCCGGGCTCCTGTCAGCATCAAGAGGCAGATGAGCGTGCCGGACGGGTAGGGCTCTGCTCGCGCCGCTTTCCAGACAGCCCGCGCCTCGTCGAGAGAAAGTACGCGCTCACGTGGCTTGGATTTTAGGGGCGCGCGGATGCCCGTCACCGGGTTGAAGTCGACCAGTTCCCTCTCCAGCGCCCAGTTGAACATGATGGAGAGCCATTTTCGCGTGTCGAGAGTCGCTGTCTTGCTGGACCGCCTCTTCAAATCGTCGAGCAGCGCGAGAACATCTCGGCGTGTCACCTGCTTTGGCGCATGGTTCCCAAACCGGGGAATGACATAGTCCCGCATGATCCACTCTGCCTTTCCGGCACTCTGGAGGCGGCCTCGGCAGTGATTCTCGAGAAACTCCTCAGCGAGTTCAGCAACGGTCCCGCGGCGGGCGGTGGCGGCTTTCTCAAGGCGCTCGATGGGATCGATGCCATTGTCCGCGTCCGTCAGGATGTTGGCAGCGAGGGCGCGCGCTTTCAGGAGGGAGACGGCGGGATACTCGCCGAGCGTGATGCGATAGAATTTTCGTCCGGCAAGTCGCTTGCCACGCTCAGTGACGCCTCCTTGTCCGGAGACCGTGTAGCGCAGTGTCCAGGTCGGTCGCCCTCGCGGACCGACGCGGAGAAGCAGGCCGGAAATCGTACCGTCATTCAGCTCCAACCGCTCCTTCGGAGGGGAGGCGAGAAGGGATTTCAGCCTTGCATCTGTGAGCATTGGGGCACACCAACCCTTGTTGCCGCCGTGTGAAACTTCACTGGCGAAATCAATCGAGGTCTTTGTCCCTACAAGGGGGGAATTGGGGCACACAATAGGCCTGCACCCACCCGAATCGATTAGAAAAACAAAAGAACGCATCTGCACGCAAAAACACATCATGCATCTGAATACAAAAACGAATTGTCGAATTTATCGAAACGCTTCCGATTTTAGAAAAACTCTTGAATCAGGTTTTGCCAAGGTCGGGGTCGTGAGTTCGAATCTCATCGCCCGCTCCAGGTAGACACT
>CAZGWV010000133.1:0-8036 GCA_964529555.1 uncultured Rhizobium sp. | reverse complement strand
GCCAGCCCCAGCAGGTTCGGGCGCGGCCCGATCATCGACACCAGCGACATGACCAACTCCTCGCGGATCGGGTCGATGGGCGGGTTGGTGACCTGCGCGAAGTTCTGCTTGAAATAATTGTACAGCAGCTTCGGCTTGCGGCTCAGCACCGCGATGGGCGTGTCCGCGCCCATCGAGCCGATCGGATCGTCGCCCTGCGTCCCCATCGGCTCCAGGAAGAACGACAGGTCTTCCTGCGTGTAACCGAATGCCTGCTGGCGATCGAGCAGGCTGACATTGCCGTTCGGTTGCGCGGGTCCTTCCGGCTCCTCCGGGTCCGACAGTTCGGAGAGCTTGAACTGCATTTCCTGCAGCCATTCGTCATACGGATGCTTGCCGGCGATGGCGTGCTTGATCTCCTCGTCCTCGATGATGCGGCCCTGTTCGAGGTCGATCAGCAGCATCTTGCCCGGCTGCAGGCGCCATTTGCGGATGATCTTTTCCTCGGGGATCGGCAGCACGCCGGATTCCGAAGCGAGGATCACCTGATCGTCGTCCGTCACGATGAAGCGGGCAGGGCGCAGGCCGTTGCGGTCCAGCGTCGCGCCGATCTGGCGGCCATCGGTGAAGGCGATGGCGGCGGGGCCGTCCCACGGCTCCATCAGCGCCGCGTGATACTCGTAGAAAGCGCGGCGCTCCGGGTCCATCTGCGGATGCCCGGCCCAGGCTTCGGGGATCAGCATCATCATCGCGTGCGCCAGCGGATATCCGCCCGCCACCAGAAGTTCGAGCGCATTGTCGAGACACGCCGTGTCCGACTGCCCGTGCGGGATCAGCGGCCACATCTTGTCGAGATCGGCGCCCAGCAGCGGGCTCTCCATCGACCGCCTGCGCGCATACATCCAGTTCACATTGCCGCGCACCGTGTTGATCTCGCCATTGTGCGCGATGAAGCGATACGGGTGCGCAAGGCGCCATGACGGGAAGGTGTTGGTCGAGAACCGCTGGTGAACCAGCGCCAGCGCGCTCTCGCACAGCGGGTTGGTCAGGTCCTTGTAGAACGTGCCCACCTGTCCCGCGAGCAGCAGGCCCTTGTACACGATGGTGCGCGTCGACAGCGACGGCATGTAGAACGCGGCCAGCCCCGGCAGGTTCTTCTTCTTCGCGATATCCGCCAGCGGGTTCTGCGTCTCCTTGCGGATGGCGAGCAGCTTCCGCTCGAACGCATCCTGATCCATCGAGGCCACGCCCTTGGCGATGACGGCCTGTTTGATCACCGGCATGGAGTCGATCACCGCCTCGCCGATTCCGGCAAGATCGGTCGGCACGTCGCGCCAGCCGAGCAGTATCTGTTTCGACTTGGCGAGATAGTTCGCGAACTGCGTCATCGCAAAGTCGCGCGACGGCTCGTCCTGCGGCAGGAAGCACATCGCCACGGCGTAATCGCCCGGCTTGGGCAGTTCGACCTTCGCGGTCTTCGCCCAGTCGCGGAACAGCGCGTCGGGGATCTGGATCAGAATTCCCGCGCCATCGCCCAGCAACGGGTCCGCGCCCACCGCGCCGCGATGGTCGATATTGACCAGGATCTGCAGACCCTGCGCCACGATGGCGTTCGATTTTCGGCCCTTCACATCGGCGATGAAGCCGACGCCACAGGCGTCGTGCTCATTGCGGGGATCGTAGAGACCCTGTGCCCCAGGGGGCTGCAAGGGAAGCCCGGTTGTCATGCGCGTAAACTCGTTCCGTACTCGATGAGACTGAGCGCCTACCAGCTAGGCACGGAATTTCAATCGAATAGCCCCCGGTGCGGCATCATTTGCATGGACATGCCCCATGCATGGCTAGCCGCGCACGGCTCATGCCTTGGCAATGCACTTCCGGCGCCCGCGCCTCTCGCAGCATCTATGCCCGCGAGCAGGCCGCTTCACGCAATCACTTTCTGCGAATGACTGTTCAGCGGGAATAACGTTTGAACGCGCCGCTGGGTTAATCGGCGCGCCTAGCCTTGTGGATACAGCTCCGCCCTGTCCTCGGCATAGCGCGCGTAGCTGTCCTTCAGCGTCGCATGGTTGAGCAGCATGGTGGCGATCACCTCGCTTGCCCCCGGCCGGTAGACCCGCGTGCGCATCCAGTAGCTTTCCGTCCGCCGGCTGCCGGAGAGGGCGACCACCTCGCGCTCGATCTCATAGTCCTCGCCCACGAACAGCGGGCCCTTGATCAGCCTGATCTCCTGATCCGCGAAAAGCCCGATAGCCGGCCCCTTCATCTTCAGCCCGTCCTGCCGTGCGACATGGTTCAGCAACACCGAGATCATCTCGACCGGAATGATCGCGCGCCCCCACGGATTGTCTGCGCCCGAATACCACGGCGAATTCTCGGTGATCGCCGTCAGCTTCTCGTTGAGCGAGAACGGGTAGAGCGCGCCCATATGCTGGTTCGCGTCCATCCGAACCGGAATACGCGCCGTCTTCTGCCCGACCTTCAGGTCGCTGAGGATCACCGGCTGCTCCAGCGGCGGCAGTTCGTTGAGGCGCAGGTCCAGCGCCGTCGGCGGCGCGTTCAGCCCCACCGACGCCGTCCCCTTCAGCACTTCCGTGCCATCGCGTTTCGTCGCCCAGATCTTCGCGTGGTCCTCGCCCGGCTCGCGCTCGATGAAGGCGCGCACGTCCTCGCCCTCCATCACCATGTTGCGATAGTGCGCCGACAGACAGCCTTCGGTCAGGAAGCGGTCGCCCCAGATCGCCACGCCCAGCGGAATGAACTGGCTGTAGTGCGTCGGCCCCTCGATCGGCCCCGCCTTGAACCCCAGCTTCTGCGCCATGGCGTCGTCATGCAGCGACAGGTGGTTGTCGTAGCTCTGCTTGAGCAGCATGTTCACCGGCTTGCGCCACGGCCCGGCCAGCACCGTGCCGATGGCTTCAAGCTGCGTATCGAATGCGCGGGTCATGTGAATCTCCCTTGGGGAAGGGGGTTATTACAGCCCGGCGGCCTCAAGCCAACCGTGGCGGTTCCGCCGATCGCGCCCTACATTGACGTCAAAGGAGCCCCGCCATGGCCACGAAACTGCGTATCGACTTCGTCTCGGATGTAGCCTGCCCGTGGTGCGTGGTCGGCCTGCGCTCGCTCAAGGCCGCGCTCGACAAGATCGGCCCCGAAGTCGAAGCCGAGATCCACTTCCAGCCGTTCGAGCTCAACCCCGGCATGCCGCCCGAGGGCGAGAACACGACCGAGCATGTCCAGCGCAAATACGGCTCGTCGCCCGAGCGCTCCGCCGCCGCGCGCCAGGCCATCCGCGACGCCGGCGCCAATTTCGGTTTCGACTTCAACTACAATTCCGAAAGCCGCATCTGGAACACGTTCGACGCCCACCGCCTGCTGTACTGGGCCGGCGTCGAAGGCCGCCAGATGGAGCTGAAGGAAGCGCTCTTCGCCGCCAACTTCACCCAGCAGAAATCCACCAGCGACCACGCCGTGCTGGCCGAAGCCGCGCAAGCCGCCGGCCTCGACGGCGCCAAGGCGCGCGAGATCCTGTCCACCGGCGCCTACGCCAACGAAACCCGCGCCGAACTCGAACTCTGGCGCAACCGCGGCATCAGCGCCGTGCCATCCGTGATCTTCAATGGCCGCTGGATGGTGCAAGGCGGCCAACCGCCCAACGTGTTCGAACAGGCGATCCGCCAGATCGCGGCGGGCACGGCGAAGGCGGCGGAGTAGGGGCTGGTCAACACGCGCGCCAACGCCAGCTCATCTTACCCCTCTCCCCCTTGTGGGGAGAGGGTAGGGTGAGGGGGGCCGTGCCGCACTCAGGCTGGTTGTGAAAAGCAAGGCCGCGAAACGCTGCGCCGCCCCCCCCACCTCCTACCTCCTCCCCACAAGGGGGAGGAGAGCGCCACTCACGCGAACCTTTTCAGGCGGCCAAGCATGACGACGATATCGGATAGGCCTCATGGTGAGCCTGTCGAACCACGAGGCCGTGCTCCCCGGCCCAACCTCACGGCGTAATAAACAACGTCCGCTCCCGCGCTCTGCGCTTCGCCAGCGCCGCCATCACGACGCCGTTCATCCTGTTCCACAGCAGGAACGCATTCGCCGCGCCGGGCCGGTCGTCGATGTTCACGCGCTTCACGATGGACGATCCGCGCGTCTTGCCCGAGCCGACATTGTAGCAGAACGCCACCATCGCGCTGAACTCGTTTAACGTCACCGGCACGTCGATATAGCGCTCGATGGCGCTCTCGCACCAGTGCAGGTCATCGCGCAGGAAGTCTTCGGCTTCCTGTTCGGTGATCGCATCCTTCTCGCCCTCGAGCATCAGATGCCCATAGCCGATCAGCCACACGCCGCCGAGTTCATAGGCTTCAAGCTGCAGCGTCTCTTCTTCCTTGATGATCTGAACCGCCGTGTGGTTCGTATTGTAGGCGTGCGGCATCCGGTAGACGGGGGCCGGCTCCAGCGCGTCGAGGAAGTTCACCGGCCCGGTCAGCGGGACGATCGGAATGCCGTTCACTGTCGGAATGGCGTCGGCCTCCGCATCGGGCACGAGCGCGGGCGCGGCCAGCGCCGTCGCATCGCCGGCTTCCGTGCTCGCCTCCGCCGTCTGCGGGCGCGGCGCGCATGCCGCCAGCAGGGCCGCGCACGCGATGACTGCTGCGATTGTCGTACTTGAACGCCTTGCCACGTCCCGTCCTCCGTCCCACCGGCGGACGGAGACAATCACACGCCAAACCCCTGCAAAAGCCCGGTCCAGCAGGTCGGGCGGTTCCGTGTTTACTTTCTGCTTACAATAACAAACAGAATAAAATCGCAGAAACCCGAGTATAAAATTGCACGAAACTCGTTCGACTTAGCGATTGCTTAGCTATGCGCGTGTAGCTTCACCAATAAGCCGACAAGAGCGGCAAACAAAAAAGATGGTGGTGGTGATGTTGAACGCGAAAGTCCGCACGAGCGGTCAAGACGAAGTTGTCGAGCAGTCCTTCCTGAAAGCCCTGTCCCTGCTCGAGCAGGCCCACCGTCGTCTGCACGACGTGGTGAAAGACAGCCTCGAGCGCTCGGGCGAGCGTTCGCTGACGGGCGTGCAAGCCCTCCTGCTGTACGAAATCGGCGAGAGCGAAACCCCGGCTTCGGCGCTCCGCGCTCGCGGCTCGTTCGCCGGCACCTCGATGTCCTACAATGTCAAGAAACTTCAGGAAGGCGGCTACCTGATCCAGTCGCGCTCCAGCGACGACCGCCGCACCGTGCGCCTCAAGCTCACGCCGTCGGGCAAGGCCGTCCGCAATCGCGTCGCCGACCTGTTCGAGAAGCAGGCGACCGCCCTCGAGCCGACCGCCTCGGTCCGCACGGACGATCTGGAGCAACTGAACAAGTCGCTCGCCCGCCTCGAGCGCTTCTGGTCGGACCAGATCCGCTTCCAGATGTAGTCATCCGAACCGAACACGGACTCTGCCCTGATAGTGCGGAGCCAATAGCCTCGGGGAGGAAACGCCGGACTTCGCCCGCAAAGGCGGACCCGCGCGAAAACAGCCCGACACCGCCGGTCCTCGCCTCGCGAGCGCCGGCGGTTTTGTTTTGCGCGTGTGCTCAGGGCCGCGCGGCGACTACTGGGCGCCGGGGGTGAGAACGCAGCCGCCCGCGATGGCGGCCGTGGCGGGATCGCTGCAGGCATGCACGCGCTCGGCCTTGCTGGCGGCGTTGACGCGGGCCAGATAGCCGGGTGCGCCGGAGCACTTAACTTCGAAGACAGCGAGCTGGCTGGAATCGACGCCGATCTGGCGCGTCTTTTCGACGGAACAGACCGAGGCTTCCGTGCCGGCGAGGATATCCGTCCAGGCGCTGTTCGATTCCGCGGCCGTCGAATAGCGGCAACCCAGGCCCTGCACCGCGGCCAGCCTCCAGCACGGGGTCTTGCCCCATGCCCCGTCGGCCTTGCGCTCGATGACGAAGCCGTCCGCATTGGCGCATCCGGCTTCGTAGGCGTCGTTGCCGAGGGCCGCGCCGGCGTCGACCTGGCACGGCACGCCGGCCTCGCGCGCGTAGCCGGCGATGACGGCGACGCCGTTCTGGTTGCCTTTCAGCTTGCAGGTGGACCGGGGCGGGGGCTGCAGACCGTCAGCCTTCATGCGCTCGGCCTGATCCGCCAGCACCAGGCAGTCGAAAGGCTGCGTCAGTCCGGGGGCGGTGATCAGGTAGCCGGGGCCTGTCTGACATGCGACCTCGAAAAGATCGTCGTTATTCCCCGTTACGCCGAGCAGGGCGGCCTCGGTGACCTGGCAAGGCAGGTTCGCGGCCGCCGCCGCCGACTTGGCGGCGGCCAGAATCTGGCCGGGATTGAGCAGGCGGCCCCGGCGGTCGCGCGGCTGAATGCCGTCGCTGAGTTCGTTGTTGACGCGGTCGCTGTCTATGAGGGCCATTCTGTCCCTGTCCTGCTGCCGCGAGCCGGGCGTTTGCGCCTGAGCGGCGGACGCTGACGCGATCACGAATATCGCGGCGGCGGCGAGACATCTGAACAGAGCCATGTGAGCACCCCTCATCCCCATGTGAAGCCGGATAGTACCTGTAGCCTTCTGTGTAGCAAGCTGCCCGGATGCCGGCGGATGCGGCGTCTGCCTCGCTTGACACTGTCTGCAGTTGCGAATCATTCTCAAAAAACCCGTGCGACTTGAAGGCGCTACACGCAGTTGCGTTTGATCTGTGTCTAGGAATGGGAGCGGCGCGGGGTTAGTTAGTGCGTAACGCGCCCTACAGAAGCGCGGCCCCGCCAGTGAGAAGCGACCCCATGAAACACCTGGTCCACTTCGAAAACGCGCTTGAGGAAATCCGCTCGGAAGGCCGCTACCGCGTCTTCATCGATCTCAAGCGCTACAAGGGCGAGTTCCCGAAGGCTTCGGTGCGCCACAATGACGGGCGCGAGCAGGATGTCGTCGTCTGGTGCTCGAACGACTATCTGGGCATGGGCCAGGACCCCGACGTGATCGCGGCCATGAAGGAAGCGGTCGACACCTTCGGGGCAGGCTCGGGCGGCACGCGCAACATCTCGGGCACGACGCGCTATCACGTCGAACTCGAAAAAGAACTGGCCGGCCTGCACGGCAAGGAATCGGCGCTGCTGTTCACGTCCGGCTATGTGTCGAACGAAGCGACGCTCTCGACGCTCGCCAAGATCATGCCGAACGTCATCATCTATTCGGACGAGTTGAACCACGCCTCGATGATCGAGGGGATCAAGCGCGCCCACTGCGCCAAGCGCATCTTCCGCCACAACGACCTCGCGCACCTGCGCGCGCTTCTCGAAAACGATCCGGCCGACGCCCCCAAAGTCATCGCCTTCGAGTCCGTCTATTCGATGGACGGCGACGTCGCCCCGATGGAAGCGTTGTGCGACCTCGCCGAAGAGTTCGACGCGATCACCTATCTCGACGAAGTCCACGCCGTCGGCATGTATGGCGAAGAGGGCGCAGGCGTCGCCCAGCGCGATGGCGTGATGGACCGCATCACCATCTGCGAAGGCACGCTCGCCAAGGCCTATGGCGTCATGGGCGGCTACATCGCCTCGAAAACCGCCATCGTCGACGCCATCCGCTCGATGGCGCCCGGCTTCATCTTCTCGACTTCGACATGCCCCGTCCTCGCCGCCGGCGCGCTCACCTCGATCCGCAAGCTGCGCTCCGACTATGGCCGCGAACTGCGCGCGACCCATCAGGCCAAGGCCGAAATGCTGCGCCAGAAGATGATCGCCGCGAAACTCCCGGTCATGCTGGCCGATACGCACATCGTCCCCCTGCTGGTCGGCGACCCGGAACGCTGCAAGGCCCTCAGCGACACGCTGCTGTTCGACTTCGGCATCTACGTCCAGCCGATCAACTACCCGACCGTTCCCAAAGGCACGGAACGCCTGCGCTTCACCCCATCGCCCCAACACACCGAGGCGATGATGGATGAACTCGTGTCGGCCCTGCTGGCGATCTGGAAACAACTCGGCCTGCAGCGCGCGGCGTAGGGCGGGGCGCCGAACACATCCTTCGAGACGCGCCCTGCGGGCGCCCTCAGGATGAGGCCGG
>CAZGWV010000132.1:0-8140 GCA_964529555.1 uncultured Rhizobium sp. | reverse complement strand
GAGAGAGACATGCGGTTTATTCGGACGCTTGCCCTTTCGCCTGCCTTTGGCTGCGCGGCATCGTGCGCGACGGGGCCGGCCGGGCCGCCGCTTCCGCCGCCCAATCCGCCGAATGTGCTCGATGTGAGTTTTGCGTGGACGGTGGAGAAGACGTTCAAGGGCGCGGGGTATCACGGCGCGGTGCTTGAACTGACGTCGCAGACATGGATGACGGAGGCGGATGGCAAATGAGAGGCGGGCCGGTTGCAAAGAACGTCGATGAATGGCTCGCGCGGATCGAGCCGGTTCATCGCGCGGCGCTGGAGAAGCTGCGCAAGCAGATCCATGCGGCGGCCAAGGGCGCGGAGGAGCGCATCTCCTATGGCCAGCCGACTTATCTGCTGCATGGGCATCTGGTGGCGTTCGGCGCGTTTGCGAAGCATCTGAGTTTCTTTCCGATGAACGCCACGGCGATCGCGGAGAATGCGGACGCGCTGAAGGGTTTCGTGACATCGAAGGGGACGATCCAGTTCTCGCCGGAGAAGCCGATACCGGCTGCTGTCGTGAAGCGGATCGTGAAGGCGCGGGTGGCGCAGAACGTCGAGATTGCGATGGCGCGGGCGGCGAGGAAGAAGGCGCCGGCGAAGAAGAAGTAGTGGCGCTGGCTTGAGTCCCCTTACCGCCCTCGTGGTTCGACGGACGTAGCGATGCGTTCGCATCGCTGCTGCTCACCATGAGGGCTCCAGCTACAGCTGTGTTGTGGGAGAGAGGACCCTCATGGTGAGCAGCGGTGATGTGCGAAGCACGTCAGCGCGGCCGGCGAACCATGAGGGGCCGGGATTTAGATTTTCACGGCGGGGAGTTCGGCGAAGGCCTGTCTGAGGGACTGCGCCCATGAGTCGCTAATGTGGCGGAATTCCTTGTGGTCGTTTTCGATGCGCTGGGTCTTTGCCCTGAACTCACCCGCGGGGATCACGCAGAGATCGAGCGGCATGCCGACCGAGAGGTTCGAGCGCAGCGTCGAGTCCATCGAGACGAGCGCGGCTTTCACGGCATCGTCGACGGGCGTATCAGGACCGATCACGCGGTCGAGGATGGGCTTGCCGTATTTGTGCTCGCCGATCTGGAAATAGGGCGTGTCTTCGCCGGCTTCGATGAAATTTCCCGCAGTGTAGATAAGGAAGAGGCGGATCTCGCCGCCCTTGCGCTGGCCGGCCAGGATGATGGTGGCGTCGGCTGCCGCGCCCTGCGCCTCGATCTCGTCGCGGTCGCGCTTCTGGACTTCGCGCATCGCTTCGCCGACGAGTTGCGCGCCACGATAGAGCGTGTCGCACGTCATCAGGCTTTCGATTTCAGGATCGGTCTTGCTGCGCTTCACGGCGGTGGTGAGCCTGGTGATGACGTCCTGCGTGATGCCGAGATTGCCCGCCGTCATTAGGGCGACGATGCGTTGGCCCGGCTCCTCGAACAGGAACATCTTGCGGAAGCGCGAGACGTTGTCGACGCCCGCATTCGTGCGGGTGTCCGACAGAAGCACGAGGCCAGCCTTGAGCTTGAGACCAACACAATACGTCATGTGCGTTCCAATTCCCCGGAAGCTTCCATGTTCCGGCAGTTTTCAGCGCGGCTATTGCTGGACCTGCCCCTGATCGCCTTGATTCTGAGTCTGCACCTGCGTTTCGCCGATGTCGACCGAGGCGCTAAGCCGCTCCTTCGGAGAGCCCTGCACATTGCCGCGGATAGGGGCTGCGTCGGCGGCGTCGAGGCCGCAGCCGAGGCGGACATAGCAATCCGTGGGACACAGGCGGTTGGCCGGATCGAAGCCGACCCAGCCGATTTCGGGGACGAACGCTTCGGCCCATGCGTGGGTTTCGGTAAGTTTCTCTTCCGAGGCGAGCAGGTATCCGACGACATAACGGGCGGGCACGCGCAGGCTGCGGGCCGCCGCGATGAAGACGTGGGCGTGATCCTGGCAGACGCCCTGCCCGGCTTTCAGCGCCTGGGCCGCTGTCGTGTGCACGCAGGTGGAGCCGGGCTGGTAGGCGATGGCGTCGGCGACGGCGTTGAACAGGCTGTGCATCCGGTCGAGCGGCGTTGCGCCCTTCACGCTGGCGGCGAGCGCGTCGATCTTCCTGTCCGTTTCGGTGAGCGGCGTCGAGCGGAGATAGACGGCGGGGCGCACGGTGTCGCGCAGGCCGCGCACCACGCCGGCGGCGTCGGTCGTTTCGATTTCGCCTTCGGCGACGATGGCGATTTCCTCGCCGCCGCCATGACAGGTCCACAGGGCTTCGCGATCGGCGGTCGCGGTGGAAAGCAGCGCGGAGACCGGCTTGCCGTTCACCGTCACGGTCCACGCATGGACGCGCTGGCTGTCGAAGGATGGCGGATAGAGCCGCAGGCGAAGCGCGCAGCGTTCGGCCGGCGGATCGTAGGTGTAGGTGGTGGCGTGGCGGATGTTGAGGCGCATGAGGAAACCTAGAAGTGATACGCCTTGCTGATCTCGGACGACAGGCGTCGCGTCGTTCCGATGGCGTCTGAGACAAATTCGTGGAGCCCGCTCTGGAACAGCTCCTCGATGCCGATCCGGTTGAGACGTCCGACCATCTCGCTGGCGACGGCCTGTGGCGAACTGGTCTCGCCATAGAGTTCGGCGAGATCGTCGAGGAAGCGGTTTATCTGGCGGTAGCAGTAGGCGACCGAGCGCGGGAAAGTGGAATTGAGAATGAGGAAGTCGGCGATGCCCCAGGGCGTGTAGTCGCCCTTGTAGACGTGATGATAGGCGCGCAGGGCCGAGGTGGCGCGCAGCACGCTGGTCCACTGATGATAGTCACGGCCGCCGCCGACGACATCGGTTTCGGGGAGCAGCACGTAGTATTTCACGTCGAGCAGGCGGAGCGTCATGTCGGCGCGTTCGATGAGGCCGCCCATGCGGAGGAAGTAGTATCCGTCGTTGCGCAGGAGCGAGATTTCGGACGCGCCACGGAAAGCGGCGGTGCGGTTCTTGGTCCATTCCAGCAGGGTCGGCAGATTCTTGAGCGCGGTCTCGGCGTCCATCTGGCCGAGTTGGCGCCAGCCATCGTTGAGCGCTTCCCACATATCCTGCGTCAGCGCCGTGCGGATGGCGCGGCCATTGGCGCGGGCCGCGTTGAGGCAGGAGCGGATGGACGACTGGTTGTCGGGATCGAGCAGCAGGCGTTCGACGACGGTGGAGGCGTCGAGCTTTTCCTCGCTCGCAATGTCGGGCGCGGAGCCGGAAGCGGCCGCGACGGAGCGCCATTCCTCCATCTCGTTCGAACCGGGCAGCATCGCCATGCGATAGCCCATCTCGATGAGGCGCGCTGTGGCGTCGGCCCGCTCCATATAGCGGCCCATCCAGAACATGTTCTCGGCGGTGCGGCTCAGCATGCGTTTCTCCGCGAACTGGCGTGGAGGTCTCGCGAAATGGCCCAGCGTTCACTCCTCTCCCCCTTGTGGGGAGAGGGTGGGGCGTGGGGGGCGGCTCGGCGGGCATGGTATACGCTTAAGGCTGGCGGCACGAAACGTTGCGCCGCCCCCCACCCCTGCGCCCCTCCCCACAAGGGGGAGGGGATTCCCCTCGCCTCATCGATCGAAGCAACATCATCAGCCATCTGCGCCATCATCAGTCAGCCAATATCCATGTGTCCTTCACGCCGCCGCCTTGCGACGAGTTCACGACGAGCGAGCCTTTCTTCAGGGCGACGCGGGTGAGGCCGCCGGGCGTCAGGCGGATTTCCTTGCCGACGAGGCAGTAGGGGCGGAAGTCGACATGGCGGTCTTCGACGCCCTCTTCTCCCAGGATCGGCGCGGTGGAGAGATCGAGCGTGGGCTGGGCGATGAATTCGGAGGGGTTCGCCTTGATCCTGGCGCGGAAGGCTTCGATCTCCTTCTTCGCCGCGTGCGGGCCGATCAGCATGCCGTAGCCGCCCGAGCCGTGGACGCGCTTGATGACGAGGTCCTTGAGATTGTCGAGGACGTATTTGAGATCGTCGGGCGCGGCGCAGCGCCAGGTGGGGACGTTCTCGAGGATCGGTTTTTCGCCGAGATAGAATTTTATCATGTCGGGCACGAAGACATAGATCGCCTTGTCGTCGGCCACGCCCGCGCCCGGCGCCGAGCAGAGCGTGACGCCGCCGGAACGGTAGACGTTGAACAGGCCCGGGACGCCAAGCAAGCTGTCCGCCTTGAAAGCCAGAGGATCGATATAGGTGTCGTCGATGCGGCGGTAGATGACGTCAACGCGGCGGGGGCCGCGCGTGGTGCGCATCCAGCACAGGCCGTTGTCGACGAAGAGATCCTGCGGCTCGACGAGTTCGATGCCCATCAGGTCGGCGAGGAAGGAGTGTTCGTAGTAGGCCGAGTTGAGCGAGCCCGGCGTCAGCAGCACCACTGTGGGATCATCGTCGCACTTGATGGGGGCGACTTCCTCCAGTGTCTTCTTCAGCTGGCTCGGATAGCTGTCCACGCTTTCCACGATGCCGGCATGGAAGAGCTGCGGGAACATGCGCATCATAATCTCGCGGTTCTCCAGCATGTAGGAGACGCCCGAGGGCGTGCGGCAATTGTCTTCGAGAACCTGGAAGCGGTCGCCATCCGTGCGCACGATGTCGACGCCGACGATGTGGGAGTAGACGCGGCCCGGCGGATCGACGCCGACCATTTCGGGCAGGAAGGCTTCGTTCTGGTAGACGAGTTCCTCGGGGATGACGCCCGCGCGCAGGATTTCGCCGCGATGGTAGACGTCATAGAGGAAAGCGTTGAGGGCGCGGGTGCGCTGCTTGATGCCGCGCGAGAGCTTGCGCCATTCGGAGGCGCCGAAGACGCGGGGGATGAGATCGAACGGGATGAGACGTTCGGGATCGCCGCCCTCGTCGTAAACCGCGAAAGTGATGCCGATCTTGCGGAAGATCGCCTCGGCCTCGCTCTGGCTCTGTTTCAGGCGGCCGACGCCGGTGGCGCCGATCCACTCCGACACCTTTTCATAAGGAGCCCGGATGGAACGGTCTTCGGAGAACATTTCGTTGAACATGCGACCCCAGTACGCGACGATCCCAGTCCTAGACCCCAGCGGCGTCCCCGCGAAGGCATGGCGGACGCCCCCTTCCGGCGGCGGCCGGCGCTGCCTAAACTTTGGGCATGGAAAGCGCCGCCAAGCGAGTCCGTCTGAAAGCAAATCGGTCAAAATTTCATTTCCGCCGCCCGTCATGGCGGCAAGACCGGATGTGGACGGAGCTGGAACGGGCGGCGATGGCTGAACGTTGATGTCTTTCTGTCTGCCCTGGCGGCGCCGATGAGGACCTTCGAGGATTGATCCCCCGCAAGCTGATAGACAGCCTCCGGCGCTCGGCGCTGAACGAGCTTGGCGCCGTGGCGGCCATAGGCGTCGTGGCGCTGGGCGTGCTGGTATTCGCGCTGATCGCCGAGACGGCGGTGGACGGGGACAGCCACGATTTCGACCGCATGATCCTGATGGCCCTGCGCGAGCCGGGGAACACGGCTGATCCCATCGGCCCGCTGTGGCTGGAGCAAGGAGTGGCCGACATAACGGCGCTGGGCGGATATGCGGTGCTGACGCTGCTGGTCGCGGGGGTGGCGATCTATCTGGCGACCATCGGCAAGCGCGCGATGGCCGTGCTGGTGGTGGGCGCGGTAGGGAGCGGGACGCTGGCGAGCATCCTGCTGAAGCTGGGCTTCGACCGGCCGCGGCCGGACCTGGTGGCGCACCTGTCCCACGCGCAGAGTTCGAGCTTTCCGAGCGGGCATGCGATGCTGTCGGCTGTGACCTATCTGACGCTGGGCGTGCTGCTGGCGCGGGCGCATGGGCGGCGGCGGACGAAGGTGTTCGTGATGTCGTTTGCGATCGGGCTGACGCTGCTGATCGGATCGAGCCGGGTTTATCTTGGCGTTCACTGGCCGACCGACGTGCTGGCGGGGTGGGCGCTGGGCGCATCGTGGGCGGCGCTGTGGTGGCTCGCGGCGTGGTGGCTGCAGCGGCGCGGCAGGGTCGAGCGGGCTCTGGATACGGATTGATCGTGCGCTGACCCCGCGCCTTGTCCCGCTCACTCCGACGAAAATCGGAATCCGGGAACGCTGGCGACGCGCGCACGGGATTGAAACTACAGGCTGGAACAAACCTCGTCGCCAGCCCTGGGCCCTGACTGTCGTCAGGGCGAGCGGGGATGGGGCGGCTTCCATTCGCGGGATTCCCGCTCTAGCTAGCGTCCATGGCAGTCCCGCCCACCACTCTCGAAGCTGACCTGAAAGCGCGTGCTGCGGCGCTGGGCTTCGATGTAGCGCGGATTGCGCGGGCCGATGCGGCGTGGGAGGCGGGCGACAGGCTGGGCGCATTTGTCGGCGCGGGCTTTCATGGCGACATGGGGTGGATGGCCGAGACGCTGGAGCGGCGGAAGCATCCGACCGCGATGTGGCCGGAGGCGAAATCCGCGCTGGTGGTGGGGCTGAATTACGGGCCGCAGCACGATCCGCTGGAGCAGTTGGCGCATCGCGAGCATGCGGCGATTTCAGTCTATGCGCAGAACACGGATTACCACGACCTGATGAAGCGGAAGCTGAAGCAGCTGGCTTCGGAATTTGCGACGGCCAATAAAGTGGACGTGAAGATTTTCGTCGATACCGCGCCGCTGATGGAAAAGCCGCTGGCGCAGCGCGCCGGGATCGGCTGGCAAGGCAAGCACACCAATGTGGTGAGCCGCGAGAAAGGGTCGTGGCTGTTCCTCGGCGTGATGCTGACGAGTGCTGAGCTGGCGCCCGATGCCGCGGCGGAGGATTCGTGCGGGACTTGCTCGGCGTGTCTCGACATATGCCCGACGCAGGCCTTCCCCTCGCCTTACCGGCTCGATGCGCGGCGGTGCATTTCCTATCTGACCATCGAGCACAAGGGGCCGATCCCCGTCGAGCATCGCGCGCAGATGGGCAACCGCATCTATGGCTGCGATGACTGTCTCGCCATCTGCCCGTGGAACAAGTTCGCGGCGAGCGCGCGCGAGAGCGCATTTCATCCCAGAGCCGAACTGAAGACGCCGCTTCTGGCCGAGCTGGCGCGGCTCGACGACGCAGGGTTTCGCGAGGTGTTCGCGGGCTCGCCCATAAAGCGGATCGGGCGCGACAGGTTTGTCCGCAACGTGATGGTCGCGATCGGAAATTCGGGGTCGCAGGCCCATGCGGACTTGTGTATCCAGATGCTGGACGATGGTTCGCCGCTGGTTCGCGGCGCTTCTGTCTGGGCGCTGGGTCAGCTATCTCCAACCGCCTTCGAATCGGAACGCCAGCGCCGACGCGCGAACGAGGCAGAGACTTCTGTCTGTGAGGAATGGGATGCCGGAAGACAGACCGGAAACACCGCCTGACGCCGCGCCGGAGAGCGTAGCGCCTGACTCCGGCAGCCGCGGCATAGGCCGCTGGCGCGCGGGCATGACGGCGCAGGGCGATCGCTATGACAACGAGACGCCGCTGTGGCGCCGCATTCTCGTTGGCGTCGCGAAATGGTCCGTCATCGGAATAGTGGGCTTCTTCGCGCTGAGCCTGCTGGCGGTGTTCGCGATCGGCTGGACCGGGCCGCCGCCGACGCTGAACATGGCGGGCGTGGCGATGAACGGGACGGAGGTGCGCTCGAAATGGGTGGACCTGAAGGACATCTCGCCTCACCTCGTGCGCGCCGTGATTGCGACCGAGGACCAGCAATTCTGCACGCATGAGGGTTTCGACTTCAGGGAGATCGACAAGGCGCTGGCCGATGCGGAGCGCGGCGGGCGCGTGCGCGGGGCTTCCACGATCTCGCAGCAGACGGCCAAGAACGTGTTCCTGTGGAATGGCGGCGGCTGGTTCCGAAAGGGGCTGGAGGCGTATTTCACCCTGCTGACCGAGTGGATGTGGTCGAAGGCGCGGATCATGGAAATCTATCTCAACGTGGCCGAATGGGGCGATGGGATATTCGGCGCCGAACAGGCGGCGCAGGAACGCTTCGGCGTTTCGGCCAGGGACCTGACGCCGAAGCAGGCGGCTGTTCTGGCCGCGGTGCTACCCAACCCCAACCGCATCCGCGCCGACGGCGATTACGCGACCGGCCGGCGCAACACGCAGGTCCAGTCGCTGATGGGCATGGTGAAACGGGACAAGCTCGATA
>CAZGWV010000131.1:0-8152 GCA_964529555.1 uncultured Rhizobium sp. | reverse complement strand
AGCTTGCCGCGAGAACGCGGACGCATGTCTCGCGCGCTGTGCCTGTTTTCGGTCGAAATGGGGTGTTCAGATGGTGGGGGGCTCGGTTGAGCCTGTCTCTGCGTTCGGATAGCGTCGCCTTATGAACACGCTCCAGTTGCGCCTCCTTCTTGCGGCTTCGGCCACCGCTGTGCTCTCGGCTTGCGCGTCGGTGGGTGTGCCGGGGTTTGGCGATGCGGGGGGATGCCGGACGGTTTATGTGGTGATCGGCGGCGGGGTTCAGCCGGTTTCCAATTGCGGCGGGCTGCCGCGTGAGAATGCGGCGCCCAGGACGATGATGGCGATGGCCGATCCGCAGGCGGCGCCTGCCGACGAGCCTGCGCCGCCAGAGGCGACGCCGGTGTCGGCGGGGGCGCTGGCGACGGCGCCTTATGAAGCGCCGGCCAAGCCCTATGCCAGCCCGCAGGAGATGATCGCGAACGGCGACATGGCTGCGTTCATGCAGCGCGTGCGCGCGGACTATGCAGCCAAGCGCAATTCGGGCGCGTGGGGATATATGGTGGTGGACGCGCTGGCCGCGGGCGACCCGGCGCAGGCGCAGGACGTGATCGATGCGCTCGCGGGGCGGCCATCGCCCGAATGGATGAGCGCGAACCATCTGCGCGCGTGGGTCCATGCCGCCAACGGGCGCACGGACGACGCGGCGGCGGCGATGGTCCGCATGGAGCGCCAGCTGCCCAAGCCGACGCATATCGGGCATCGCGCGCTGCTGGCCGAGGGGATGGGCGATACTGCTGCGGCGCTCGCTGTCTATGACGAGGTGTCGGACGTGTTCACGCCGCCATCGCGCGAGGACATCGGCTCGATGCAGTATTTCATCCTGGCGCGTGCGTTCCAGGGGCAGCGTCTGCTGGCGCTGCGCGAGGCGGAGTTGCTGCGCGGGCTGAACCGCGATGCGGAGGCGATCGCGGTGCTGGAGCGGCTGTATGCCGCCTCGCCGGACGATGCCTATATCGAGCTGCGGCTGGAGAAGGCGAAGAAGGGCGAGGATCGCCTGGCTGTGCGCACGCTGATGGAGGCGATGGCCGAGGCGCTGGGCGACGAGGCCAATCTGATCGAGGAGCAGGAAGCCATCATGTCGGCGATGGCGGGGGGCGGGGCGCGCACGCCGTTCAACCACCTGCTGTCGTCGATGCGGCAGAGCGCGCTGCTGCTCGATCCCGACAATGGCGACATCCGCATCATCGAGGCGGGCAAGCTGTATGAGCAGGGCAGGTTCGAGCCGGCATTGCGCATTGCGCAGATCGGCAACCCGCCGGCGCAGCAGGCGGCCCTGCTGCAATCGACAGCGGGGCTTGCGGCGCTGGAGCTTGGCTCGCCCGAAACGCTGGCGGCGATGGTGGAGCGGTCGCTGAGGATCGATGCGAGTCCCGAGGCGAAGATCCAGGCGGCGGGCACGCTGGCGACGGCGGGCAGGACGGAGCGGGCGCTGCAGCTGGTGGACCAGGCGCTGAAGGCGCAGCTGCCGACGGCGCAGCGTGTGTTCGGACTGCTGACGCGGGCGCAGGCGCACAGCCATGCCGGCAATGCGATGGCGGCGGTGCAGGCGGCGCGCGAGGCGCGGGCGGTGAACGATGACGCGGCGACGCAGCAATTCCTGGCGTCGATGCTGGTCGACTCGCCGCTCCGGCAGGAGGGGCTGGAGATCATGCGCAAGATGCTGACCGACCAGCCCAACAATACGGGGCTGATGAACAATCTCGGCTACTCGCTGATCGACAACCATGTGAGCGAGGCGGAGCTGGATGAAGGCTTCAAACTGCTGAAGCAGGCGATCCGCATCACGCCGCAGGAAGCGAACCTGCTCGATTCGATCGGGTGGGCGTACTACCAGTATGGCGACTTCCGGGAGGCGCGGCGGTTCATCGCGATGGCGCTGGAGGAGTATGCGCCGTTCGGACACTGGGAGCTGTCCGACCATATGGGCGACATCGAGTGGCGGCTGGGCGATGAGACCGCTGCGCGCGAGCAGTGGGAGGCGGCGCTGAAGGCCAATCCGCCCGCGCACAATCGCGCGGCGATCGAGGGCAAGCTGCGCGACGGGCTGACGGCGCCTGCGCCGGTGAAGCGCGACACGCCGGAAGTTCCGTTGGAAAGGGACCGCGGCGCGATTGCGGATATCTGATTTCGCTTTTGCGCGGGATCGAAGTGCCGGTTCGGCATGCGCCTGCGTTGCTTATGTGCGCGATACGCCCATCCCCGTTGAAGCCTTAACCCGGCTGGGGCAGCATGGCGGGATGTGGTCAGGATATAGGCGGTCCGGGTTCCGGGCCTCGCTTGCCGTTCTTGCTTTCGCAGCCGCCGGAGCGTGCGCTTCGGGGCCGGCGCAGTCGCGCTGGCTGACGCCGGCGATGGCCGAAGAGCTGCGGCTGCAGCGCGAATATGGCGACTTCCTTGTCGCGCGGTATGCGGGGCTGGTGGGGGATTTTGCGTCGGCGGCGACCTACTATGGCCGGGCCTTCGCCAATGCGCCGGACGATCCCGAGCTGCTGGAGCTGGCCGCGTTCGCGAGCATGGCGGCGGGCGACATCAAGGGCGCGATCGCGGTTGCGCGCGGGGCCGACAAACAGGTGGCGGCGGACGCGCCGAGTGCGCAGGTCGCGATGGTGATCGACGAGATCGGCGCGGGGCGCACGAAAGAGGCGCTGGCGCGACTGACCACGCCGGGGATCGGCATCTACAACACGGAGCTGCGCGGTGCGCTGGGCGCGTGGCTGACGGCGCAGGCGGGGGGAGCTTCGGCGACGCAGGCGGCGCTGGATATCGTCGGGTGGATTTCACCGCTCGGCAGCATGCGCGGCGACCGCGAGATCGTGCGCGCGATGGTGCTGATGGCGGGCAAGCGCGACGCGGAAGCGCTGGCGGCGTTCGAGGGCGCGCGGACGTTCAATGTGTCCTCGCCCGATCTTGTGTTCACGCTGGGCGCCGAGCTTGCGGCGTCGCGTGGAGAGACGGATCGGGCGCGGGGTTTGCTGTCTGCGGTGCGCGGGGCGGCGCCTGCGGCGAGCGCGATGCTGGCGCAGTTGGATGCGGGGAAGACATTCGCGCGGCCGCAGCTTTCGACGCAGAAGGGTGCGGCGGTGATCGTGCATCTGGTGGCGTCGGGCGGGCGGGCGCGGCTGCATGCGGAGACCAGCCTGATGTGGCAGGCGGGTGCGCTCCATCTCGATGGCGACCTCGCGCCGGCGCGGCTGGCGCAGGCGGAGGCGCTGGAGGGGCAGGAGCGGGCGGACGAGGCGATTGCGGCGCTGCGGCTCGTGAAGGCGGGATCGCCGTGGCGCGCGGATGCGCAGATGCAGGCAGCGGAAACGCTGGCGCGGATGGAGCGCGCGGCTGAGACGGCGCCGATGCTGAAGGAGGCGTCTGCATCGACGCGGCGCGACATACTCGGGCGTGCGGCGGATTTCTATCGGAGCAATGGATCGCCGGCTGAGGCGGTGACTCTTTATACGCGCATCGCGACGATGGATGCGGCGGCGGGCGCGGCGGACTGGCGCGTGATCTATGCGCGGGCGATGGCGCTCAATGCGGCGGGCGACTGGCCGGGCGCGGAGGCGGATCTGCTGGCGGCGCTCGCGCTCGAGCCGGGGCATCCCGAGCTGCAGAATTCGCTGGGGTATAACTGGGTCGATCGCGGCGAGAAGGTGGAGGAGGGCATGGCGCTGATCCGCCAGGCCGTGGCCGCGCGGCCCGACCTCGGGCATATCGTCGACAGCTATGGCTGGGCCTTCTATCGGCTGGGGCAGTACGAGCAGGCGATCCCGTATCTGGAGCGGGCAGCCGAGATGATGCCGACGGAAGCCGAAGTGATCGATCACCTCGGCGACGCCTACTGGCGCGCGGGGCGACAGAAAGAGGCGCGCTATTCATGGTCGGCTGCACTGCGGCTGGAGCCGGATGGCGCACGCGGGGCGTCGCTGCGGGCGAAGCTGGCGAGCGGGTTGCCGGCTGATGGGACGCGGAGCCTGGCGGCGGGGCCGTAGGGTTCGATCCGCCTCCGCAGCGTCATTCTCGGGTAAGGCCGGAGGCCGCATCCCGAGAATCCCGGTTGGCTGAAGTGCGGGATGGTTGGCGATCCCCTCGCTGGCAGAACCGAGATTCCCGGCACGCGCGCTTCGCGCTTGGCCGAGAATGACTTCTCCAGAAACATTTGCGATTGCCGTGGGAATGACGAGAGGGGGTTGCCAGCGGGCGCTGGGGGGAGTCTAGGTTCGCGGCCATGAGTTTGTCGTCGCATCGTCCGAATTTCACGACTGCCTGGGCGCCGGCCAAGGTGAACCTGTATCTGCATGTGGGGGCGCCGGGGCCGGGGGGGCTGCATCCGGTGGACAGTCTGGTGATGTTCGCGGACACGCGGGCGGCGGACCGGATTTCGGCGCGGGTTTCGCCCCAGCTGTCGCTCAGCGTCGAGGGGCCGCGCGCGAAACAGCTGAAGAACGCGCCCAACAATCTGACGCTGGCGGCGGCGACGGCGCTGCGCGAGGCGTGCGAGCGGGGCGGGCTGGGCGCGGCGCTGGTGCTGCACAAGGAATTGCCGATTGCGGGCGGCGTCGGCGGCGGATCGTCCGATGCGGCGGCGACGTTGCATGTGCTGAATGAAATGTGGGGGATCGAGTTCGGGCAGGCGGCGCTGGAGCGGCTGGCTGTGCAGCTTGGGTCTGACGTGCCCGCCTGCGTGCGGCTGCGTCCGCTGGTGATGCGCGGGACGGGGGAGCGGCTGATCGACATGGCGGCGCCGGACCTCCCGTGCGTGCTGGTCAATCCGGGGGTCAATCTCGAGACGCGGCGTGTGTTCGAGCGGTATGACCAGCTGGGCGCCAATCGCGCTTTCCGCGAGATGGCGCCGCCGTCGGAAAGCGATGTCGAGGGATTTGCAGGGGCGCTGGGCGGCTTCAGGAACGACCTGCAGGCGGCGGCTGTCGCGTTGTGCCCGGAGATCGAGAAGGCGCTGACGCTGATCCGCGCGCAGCGGGGGTGCCTGCTGGCGCGCATGTCGGGCAGCGGGCCGACCTGCTTCGGGATTTTCGCGGACAGCGCCTCGGCGGATGTGGCGGCGGCGACGATTGCGGCGGCCAAGCGGAAGTACTGGGTGCGGGCGTCGGCCCTGCGCGGCGCGCCTGCTGCCTCAGCGGAAGACTGGCGGCGCATTGCGAATGGCGGTTACGGGCGCTGATCCGGCAATCTCAACGCGCGAAGCGGCTTTCCCGGCGGCGGCTTCCGCGATAGCCAGCCGGGATGGAGCAGGTTCTGCGCGTCCTTGTGGGCTTTGCCCTGGCGGTTGTGCCCGCGGTCCTGTTGTGCCGCGTGGTCATGTCGCTCGGCGTCGTGGATGCGCCGACGGAGGCGCGCAAGACGCAGGCGGCGCCCGTGCCGACGCTGGGGGGCGTCGCTGTCGCGCTGTCGACCCTGCTGGCGATCTCGGTCGACAATGAGCTGATCGCCGGGGAATTCAATCCGCTGCTGTTTGTTGTCGGGGCAGGCGCCATCGGCGCGCTGGCGGTGGGCGCGATCGACGATGTGATCGGGCTTCGCGCGGCGCTGAAGCTGCTGCTGCTGATCGGGATCGCGTTCGGTGTTGCCTATGGCGGCGTGCGCCCGGATGTTTTCGCGCCGTGGCCGGGGCTGGCGCTTCCGATGCCGGCGTGGGTTGCGATCGGCGGGTCGGCGCTGTGGCTGGTCGTGGTGATGAATGCGGTCAACTTCATGGACGGCGCCAACGGGCTGGCCATGGGCATGGCGGCCATCGCGGCGACGGGGCTTGCGATCTGCGCGGCGCTGCTGGGCCGGTGGGATTGCGCGGTGACGGCGGGGGCGCTCGCGGGGGCGCTGTGCGGCTTTCTCGTGTGGAATGTTCCGGGCCGGCTGTTCGCGGGGGATGCGGGGGCGCTGTTCGTCGGCGCCGTGCTGGGCGCCATCGGGCTGGAGATCGTGCGCCTGAGGCCGGACCTCGTGCTGGTGCCGCCGATCCTGATGCTGCCGTTCCTGTCTGACGTTCTGCTCACGCTGGTGTGGCGGGCGAAGCATGGGAAGAAGCTGTTCGAGGCACATCGCGATCACAGCTATCAGATCGCGATCAAGGCGGGGCTGCCGCACTGGCAGGTGTCGTCGGTGCATGCGGTGTGGGCGATGAACGCGGCGATCGTGGCGATCCTGTCGGCGCTGCTGGCGCGGCAGATTCCGGTGATCCTGTTTGTGTTGCTGCTGGTGGTGAGCACGTGGCTGCACATGAAGATCAGGCGCGCGGGGGTGGAGAACGGGCTGGTGGGGAAGGAGATTGCTTAGGCGGTCTTGAGCCCGGCCCCTCGTGGTTCGACGGGCGTGGCGATGTGCGATGCACATCACCACTGCTCACCATGAGGGTCCTCTCGCTGACGCGGGTGAATTTGCCCCTGATTGTTCCTGAGCCCTCATGGTGAGCAGTGCGCCTGACAAAGTCAGGCGTACGTCCGTCGAACCACGAGGGCGGTGAGGGGATTGGTGCGGCAGTCCGCCTTTAGAACGCGCGGCTGACGCAGTAGTCGGCGAGGCTGGAGAGTTCGTCGTGGAAGGCGCCGCGGGCGGCGCGGCCGAGGGCGGCTTGGGCGGCGGCGGCTTCCATGCGGGCGGTTTCGAGCGTGCGCTCGGCGGCGCCGGACATGCGGATGAGGTGGATGGCGTGGGCGAGATCGCTTTCGGTCTGCTCGCGCTCGCCCATCACGCGGTCCCAGAACTCGCGGTCGGACGCATCTGCGGCTTCGCGCGCGTAGAGGACGGGGAGGGTCAGTTTGCCTTCCCGGAAATCGTCGCCGACGGATTTGCCGATGACGGAGGTGAGGCCGCCATAGTCGAGCAGGTCGTCGACGATCTGGAAGGCGCGGCCGAGGCGGCGGCCGTATTCGCCCATCGCGTCGGAGACGGCGTCGTCATTCGTCGCCGTGCAGGCGCCGGCGCGGGCGGCGGCTTCGAACAGGGCGGCGGTCTTGGCTTCGACGATGGCCATGTATTCGGGGACGGCGAGATCGACCTTGCCGAGGGCGGCGAGCTGGCGGACTTCGCCTTCGGCGATGACGCAGCTGGCGCGCGAGAGAATGTCGAGGATACGCAGGTCGCGCGTCTCGGTCATCAGGGTGAAGGCGCGGGCGAAGAGGAAGTCGCCGACGAGGATGGAGGCGGAGGCGCCCCAGACATTCTTGGCGGCGGCCTTGCCGCGGCGCAGGTCCGAGTCGTCCACGACATCGTCGTGCAGGAGCGTGGCGGTGTGGATGAATTCGACGGCTGCCGCGAGCTTGGAGACGGCCTCGCCGCCGCGGCCGCCGACCGCGCGCGCGGCGGCGAGCGTGAGCACGGGGCGCAGGCGCTTGCCGCCGGCGGAGATGAGGTAGCTGGAGAGGTCAGGAATGGTCGCAACGGGGCTGGCCGCGCGCTCGGCGAGCAGGCGTTCGACCTCTGCGAGGTCTCCGCTCAACATCGCCACGAGGCGGTCCATGGGCCTGGCCGCCGGCGCGTCTTGCGTCTGGACTTCGGCGTGCAGGCCCAATCGACTTCCCTTGGCTTCCAAAGAGCTTCTCTAAAGCTGCTAATATACGATATTTGTCGCGTGAGAAGCTGTTCTGGAAATAGGACTGGCCGCCCATTACCCCTGCGTGGCAAGTTGTCGCGAGAATGTTCCCCGAATGATCGAAGTCCTGCGCACCAACAATCCCGTCCGCCTCGATTATGCGGTGGTGCTGCTCAAGCGGGCGGGGTGCCATCCTTTCGTGGCGGACCGCTTCATGTCGGCTGCGGAAGGCGGCATTCCGGCCTTCGAGCGGCGCATTATGGTGCCCGATGAATGGGAAGATGTGGCGCGGGAAACGCTGAAACAGCTCGATGCGCCGACGGAACCGTTGCCGGACGATGGCGATGAGGGCGGCGATCCAGACGACCGGCCTGCATGAGCGTGGTGGACTCCCGTCGCGACCTTTTCCTGAACGGCGCCGTGACGGTGGTGCAGCCAATTCATGGTTACCGCGCGGGTATGGACGCCGTGCTGCTGGCGGCTTCGATCGCGGCCGGGGTGGGATCGAAGGTGGCGGAGGCCGGGAGCGGGGCGGGGGCGGCCCTGCTGTGCGCGGCGCATCGGCATGGTGAATCG
>CAZGWV010000130.1:0-8400 GCA_964529555.1 uncultured Rhizobium sp. | reverse complement strand
CGCGGCCCCCGCAACGGCCCGGCCCGCAAACGCCCCAGCGATGGCGGCGGCCGTCCGCCGAACATCCGCCATTCGACGAAGAAGGGCGGCAAGGCGAGCTACGGGAAGAACAAGAAGAAAAAAGGCCGATAGACCGGCAAGCACGGCCTTCCATCCTTCGAGACGATTGGCGCTGCGCGCCAATCCCTCAGGATGAGGCCTTCACAAGCACCGGCAGTCGTTAGCCCTCATCCTGAGGGATCGCCCTTCGACGCCGCCTGCGGCGTCGCTCAGGGTAAACTGAGCGATCGTCTCGAAGGGCGAGGGCGTGCTCATCGCCCGTCACAGTTGACTGTCCCCCTTTGCGGGTCCAACTCAATTGCATGACCAGCCCGTTCGACCCGGATAACGATCCCGCGCAGGTGGCGGCCGCCAAGGCCGCTGCCGCAAAGAGCCTGAGCGAGGACGATCTCCTGCGCGAGGACCCGTCGAACCTGATCGCGAACCCGGCCACGCCGCGCGATGCCGCGACGCTGATCCTCTACAAGCTCACCTCGGATGGCCCGCGCATCCTGATGGGTTGCCGGTCGGCGGGCCATGATTTCATGCCCGACAAATATGTCTTCCCCGGCGGCCGCGTGGACGACGAGGATGCTGTCGTTCCCGCGCTGTCAGAACTCGCTGCCGAGGAAGATCGCACGCTGAAGATCGGGGCAAGCCGCGAGACGCGGGCATTTCCGCTGACAGCCGTGCGCGAGATGTTCGAGGAAACAGGGCTGATCGTGGGCAAGCCGTCCGGGCCGCTGCTCGATGTGCCGCCGGCGTGGACCGATTATTTCGGACAGGGCGCTGCGCCCTCGCTCTCAGGGCTTCAGTTCGTTGGCCGCGCCATCACACCGCCGATGCGGCACAAGCGGTTCGACGCCCGCTTCTTCATGGCGAACGCCGAGCAGGCGCTGATCGACGACCGCGCGCCCGCCGACAGCCGGGAACTGGCGGACCTGCGCTGGTTCACGCTGGCGGAGGTCGCCGGGCTCGACCTGCCGAACGTCACCCGCTTCGTGATTTCCGAGGTGGAAGCCCGGCTGGCCGGCCGGGCTCAGATCAAGCCTTTCTTCCTCTACTGGACACAGGCCGGCCACGTTCGCGAGCGGATCGGCTGACCAAATCCCGATATTTATCAGATATTTGACGCCATCCCTTGACTCGGACGGCGCACGCCTGTCTAAGCACGCTTCCGAATTTCAAAGACACTGTTCGAGACTGACCATGGCCAAGCCGACCACCATCAAGATTCGCCTGAACTCCTCGGCGGACACCGGCTTCTTCTATGTCACGAAGAAGAACCCGCGCACGCAGACCGAGAAGCTCGTGCTGAAGAAGTACGACCCGGTCGTGCGCAAGCATGTCGAGTTCAAGGAAGGCAAGATCAAGTGAGGGAGTAGGGAATAGCGAGTAGCGAATAGGGTTCGCGCTCGCTGTTACTTTCGCCTCGGATCGAAAGAGTAAGGGCCCGGAGCGCATCTCCGGGCCCTTTCGTTTTTGGTTGCTACTCCCTACTCCCCATTCCCTGCTGTCTGGTTCGGCAAGGCATAGGCGATCACCCAGCCGCCCTGGCCGTCGATCGGGGTGTCGTTCCCATCGCGCGGATAGCGCCAGCTCGGGTTCGGGACGGTGATGACGACGTACTGGCGGCCATCCTTGCCGACATAGCTCATCGGCGATGCGTGAGCGCTGCCCGGCAGATCGTCCTCCCATTTCACTTCGCCCGTGCGCACGTCGAACGCGCGGATGGTCGCGTCCATCGTGCCTCCGTGGAAGATCAGCCCGCCGCGCGTCGTCAGCGACGCCGACTGCAGCGGCGTGCCGACCATGAAGGGCAACCCGCTCGGGATCGCGAACGGCCCCGACAGCTTCATCGAGCCCAGCGGCCGCTTCCACAGCAGCTTGTTGGTGTTGAGGTCGATGACGCCGAGAACGCCATAGGGCGGCTCGAAGCACGGCAGGTTGGAGCCGATGTTCAGGAACGGGATCGGCAGGCGCCAGTCCGACATGAACGGCGCCGTGTCGCCGCGATAGAGCACGCGGTTCTGGTCGTACTTCTGCTGGTGGGCGGCGCGGGCCGGATCGGGCTGCCCGCCGCCGGGGCCCCGGCCGGGAGCCGCTGCAGGCTGCTGCGGGCCTGCATGCTCGTCGCGCGCGGCCCGGCGGGCTGCTGCGGACGCCGCCATCTCTGCGCGGTCTTCAAGGCTGCGCAGGACGATGCGGTTGCCCATGGTCATCGGAGCGGCGATGAGCAGGCCGTTGTCGGCGTCGACCGAGACGGAGCCCCAGTTGAAGCCGCCGGCATTGCCCGGATACTGGAACGTGCCGCCCCAGGTTTCGTCAGCATCGCCATAGCCGCCGCCGCCGCGCATGGGCGGCGTGAAGATGCCCTCATAGCGCATCTTCTTGTACTCGATCCGGCAATGAAGCTGGTCGAGCGGGGTGACGCCCCACATGTCCTGCTCCATGCGATCGTCGCGGAAGTGCGGCAGGTTCGAGAAGGGCTGGGTCGCGGTCACGCGCTCGCCCGCCTCCGGCCCCTGCGGGACAGCGATTTCGGGCGTGTCATAGATGGGCACGCCCGTGCGCCGGTCGAGCAGGAAGATCTCGCCCCGCTTGGTGGGCTGGGCCACCGCGGGAATGATCTCGCCCGTGCCGTCCTTGCGGATGTCGATCAGCACGGGCTGCGAGGGGGCGTCATAGTCCCAGATATCGCGGTGGACGGTCTGGTAGACCCAGCGGCGGATGCCGGTTGCGGCATCGACGGCGACGATGGCGCTGGAATTTTCCTCGGCCTCCGGCGAACGCAGATCGCCGTCGAAATAGTCCGGCGAGGAGTTGCCGGTCGGTGCGTAGATCAGGTTCAGCACCGGGTCGTAGCTCATATTGGTCCACACGTTCGGCGTGCCGCGCGTGTATTCCTCGCCCTCTTCAGGCAGTGTTTGCGTGCCCGGCTTGCCGAGGTCCCACGCCCAGGCGAATGCGCCCGTGATCGCGTCGTAGGCGCGCACGACGCCGGACGGGTTGCCGATCTGCTGGTTGTCGGTGACCCAGCCGCCAGTGACCACCTTGTCGCCCGCGATCAGCGGCGCCGACGTCACCATGAAGTTGCCGAGCGGCGAATAGCCGAGGCCCGACATCAGGTTGATTTCGCCATTGCGGCCGAAGCTCGTGCATGCCTGACCCGTCATGGCGTCGACCGCCACAAACCGCGCATCCACCGTGCCGGCAATGATCCGCTTGGCGCATTCGCCCGTGTAGTCCGCAGGAGCCTCGTGATAGCCAAGACCGCGGCAGGTGCGCGCGAAGGTCGAGGCGTTCTCGATGCCGCCGGGAACCTGCGTCTGCGTATCGTAGCGCCAGACTTCGGCGCCTGTATCCGAGTCGAGCGCCATCAACTGGCTGCCCGCCGTGCAGATATAGACGAGGCCATTGGCCATCTGCGGCGTCTGTTTGAAGTCGTAGGCCACGCCGGTGCGGAATTCCCACGCCTTCTCCAGCCCGCCGACGGTATCGAGATTGATCTGGTCGATCTGGGCAAAACGCTGGCCGCCGGCAACGCCGCCGTAGAAGCGCCAGTCGGTGACGGCTGAATCGCCGATCAGCTTGGCGTCGCGCGTACCTTCAGCGACCGGCCATGTCTGGATGGCGCCGATTGCAAGCAGGATCGCTCCAGCGGCGCTGGCAAGACCGACCCAGCGTGCGCCGACATAGATCGGGCGCGCGGCGGGCTTCTTGGTCGCCGCAGCATGCCAGGGCGAGAGGAACCAGAGGCCGAACACAAGCCACGCGGCAAGGCGCGGCAGCAGAGCGACAAGATCCAGCCCCGCCTCGAGGAAAGACCACACCACGGTGAATACCAGGATGGCCGCATAGACGGTCGAGGCCAGCGGGTTGCGCGTGAACACCAGCCACGCACACGCGGCCAGCAGCGCGCCCATCAGGCCGTAGTAAAAGCTGCCGCCCAGCATGAGCAGCTGCACGCCATACCACAGCAGGTAAGCCGCGATGGACGCCAGCGCCGCCGCATAGGCCGCGTTGAGGCCCAGGACGATGGCCTGCGGGTCGTTCTTGCGGATCAGCTGGGCCGAAACGAACGCCGCGCCGATAAACAGCGCGCCGGTGAGGAAATAGAACATCGCTGCGATGATCATGCCCATATTGACCTGCAGCGGCAGCGGGTTCGGATTGAACGGGTTGGGCGGCGGCACGGGCGGGGACAATTCGTTGACCACCCCGCCAACGATGGCGAGCAGTGCGATCAACACATAGGCGAGCACGAACGCCCATGGGGCGAAACGCTGGGGCATTGGTGTCCTCCCGTGCAGTCGTGTCCCTGCGCCCAACTCCCCGCGCGGTCCGACCTTCATCTGGCGAAATTAGCGTTACTGGCCGGCATCTGGAAAGCGGCTCAGTGCCTCAGGAGGGTGCTTTTCGTTGCGGCAGGGCTCACAAGCGTGTGCATTGAACGGGCATTCGGGCGGTTGGCGCCTTTGGGGCCGCCGCAAGGCTACGCGAACGGCCTCATCGGCTCGGCCTTGTGCTCGGCATATATGGTCTCGTCGTCGGCCTCGACGAGACGAACCTCATAGCCCCAGAGGTCGGCCAGGTGCTGCAGCACCCTGTCGGCGTCCTTCTCTTCGAGAACCACGCCGTCCACCACGTTGTGGCGCAGCTCAAGCCGGCGGTCGCCGGCCAGGTCCACGTCCACCACCTGAATGTCGGCGTCCCGGCGGGCCACGTCATATTGCCGCGCAAGCGCCCGGCGGACCTTGCGATAGCCACGCTCGTCGTGGATCGCCGAGACCAGCATCTCGTCTTCCGCGTGGTCGTCCACGATCTGGAACAGGCCCATCTTCCGTATCAGGTGCGGCGAAAGATATTGCGAGATGACGCTCTCATCCCGGAAATTGGCCCACACATCCTTCAGCGCGCCATAGGCGTCGCCGTTCCCCGCTATGTCCGGGAACCAGGCGCGATCCTCGTCCGTCGGCGTCAGCGAGATGCGCTCGATGTCCTGCATCATCGCAAAGCCCAGCGCATAGGGGTTGATGCCGGAATAGCGGCGGTCGTTGAAGTCCGGCTGCATCACCACGCTGGTGTGCGAGTGCAGGAATTCGAGATACGCGCCGTCGCCGATCCGGCCCGTCTCGTGCAGGCGAGTCATTATGCGGTGATGGGTCCACGTCGCGCAGCCCTCATTCATCATCTTGGTCTGGCGCTGCGGATAGAAATACTGCGCGATCAGGCGGATGATGCGCAGGATCTCCCGCTGCCAGCCGGCAAGGCGCGGCGCGGTCTTCTCCAGGAAGTAGAGGATGTTCTCCTCGGGCAGTTTCAGGATGGCCTTGCGGCGATCCTCTTCCATCTTCTTCTTGGACGCAGGCACCTTGCCCTTCGCCTTGGGAACCGTGCGCCAGAGATCGTTGAACAGCGCCTCGCCATGCGCGCGGCGTTCCTGCTCGCGGCGTTCTTCGCTGGCAAGGTCCATCGACCGCTTGCCGGGATAGCGGTGGACGCCATGACTCTGCAACGCATGCGCCGCATCGACCAGCCGCTCGACCGCCTCGATCCCGTACCGCTCCTCGCACTTGGCGATGAAGTTCTTGGCGAACGACAGATAGTCCGCAATGCCGGATGCGTCCGTCCACTGCCGGAAGACGTAGTTGTTCTTGAAGAAATGGTTGTGGCCCATGGCGGCGTGGGCCAGCACCAGCGTCTGCATCGTCGCGGAGTTTTCCTCCATGATGTAGCAGATGCAGGGGTCGGAATTGATGACGATCTCGTACGCCAGGCCCTGATAGCCCTTGTTGTACATCATCTGGTTGCGGGCGAAATCCTTGCCGAAGCTCCAGTGCTTGTAGAACAGCGGCATGCCGACGCTGGAATACGCATCCAGCATCTGTTCGGACGTGATCACCTCGATCTGCGTGCGATAGGTGTCGAGGCCAAGCTCGCCCTCGCCGATCTTGCGCACGGCGTCGAAAATGCGGCCCAGCGTGTCGAAATTCCAGTCCGCCCCGGTATACAACAGCGAGGATGACGTCTCCGGCTTCGAGACGAGGTGAGACTTGGGTTTGCGCGCCGATGTCTTGGCCGTGCTCATCGCTCAAGCCTCCGCCTTCGCGCCTTCGCGCGCGAACAGGTCCCGGAACACGGGATAGATATCGCGGCGGTGACTGACCTTGCGCATCGCAAGACGCTCCTCCGAGCCGGCGATGAGTTCATAGGCGCGCCACAATGACGAAGCCTCACCCGCGCCATCGTCGCGGCCATGACCGACTTCCAGATAGGCATAATACTGGCACAGCGGCAGGATCGCCGTCCGCAGCAGGTTGATCGTGTTGTTGTTGTCCATCGGCAGGTTGTCGCCATCGCTCGCCTGCGCCGCATAGATGTTCCACTGATTGGCCGGGAAGCGGTCGTGGACGATGCGCGCCATCTCTTCCAGCGCGGTGGAAACAATGGTGCCCCCGCTTTCGCGCGAGTGGAAGAAGGTGTCCTCGTCCACCTCCCTGGCCTCGTGCGTATGGCGGATGAACACGACGTCCACCCGCTTGTAGCGCCGCTTCAGGAACAGGTAGAGCAGCGAATAGAACCGCTTGGCGAGGTCTTTCATGTGCTCGTCCATCGAGCCGGACACGTCCATCAGGCAGAACATGACCGCACGGGCGACCGGCTTCGGAATCTGGTCATAGCGGCGATAGCGCACATCGATGGGGTCGATGAACGGCACCAGCCGCATGCGCCGCTGCTTGCGGGCCAGATCCTCACGCAGAGAGGCGACCTCGTCATCATGCCCGCCTTCGTCGTCCAGGCGCGCGATCTCGGCCTCCATCGCCGCGACTTCCTCCGGGCGTGGCCGGCCCAGCGCGGTACGCCGCAGCATCGAATTGCGCATGGTGCGCACGACGGACAATGTCGCGGGCGGACCGGACGAGCGGTAGCCCGCGCGCACCGGCTGGGTTTCCTCGACGCCCAGCACTTGCCGCTTGGCGAGATCGGGAAGTTCGAGGTCTTCCAGAAAAAGGTCGAGAAATTCGTCGTCCGACAGCGCAAAACGAAAGTCGTCTTCGCCCTCGCCGCTATCGCCGGCGCCCGAGCCGCCGCCATCCTCGTCGGGACGCGCAATGGTGTCGCCCTGGATGTACTTCTTGTTGCCCGGCAGCACATATTCGCGCCTGCCACCCTCGCCGCTGCGGCGCAGCACCGGCTCGTGGACGCTATCGGCGGGAACGACAATGTCGCCGCCCTTCTCGACATCCTTGATCGAACGCTTGGCCGAAGCCTCGCGTACCGCCCGTCGCACCAGCGCGCGGGCGCGGCGGATGAATCTCTGGCGGTTCGCCAGCGACTTGCCCCCCGGATCGCGACGCCGATCGATGATGTGCATATTCAGCGCTTTCGCTAGCTGGTCTGCTTGACCCTCATATACCACTCCACCAGACGGCGAACCTGCCGCTCGGTGTAGCCACGCTCCATCATGCGCTGGACGAACTCGTCGTGCTTCTTCTCGCTCTCACTGTCCTTCTTCGATCCGAACGAGATCACCGGCAGCAGATCCTCGACCTGGCTGAACATGCGCCGCTCGATCACCTCCCGGATCTTCTCATACGAGGTCCAGCTTGGGTTCTTGCCCTTGTTGTTGGCGCGTGCGCGCAGCGTGAACTTCACCACCTCGTTTCGGAAGTCTTTCGGGTTTGCGATCCCGGCAGGTTTCTCGATCTTCGACAACTCCTGGTTCAGCAACTCCCTGTCGAGCATCTGGCCGGTGTCGGGATCCTTGAAATCCTGATCCTCGATCCACGCATCCGCGTAATCGACATAGCGGTCGAACAGATTCTGGCCGTAGTCGTGGTAGCTCTCCAGATAGGCCTTCTGAATCTCGTGGCCGATGAACTCCGCATAGCGCGGCGCAAGATCGGCCTTGATGAATTCGAGGTACTGGCCCTCAACGTCTTCGGGATACTGCTCGCGCTTGATCGCCTGCTCCAGCACGTACATGAGATGGACCGGGTCCGCCGCGACCTCTTCCGTATCGTGGTTGAAAGTCGCCGATAGCGCCTTGAAGGCAAATCGCGTGGAGATGCCATCCATGCCTTCATCGACGCCCGCCGCGTCCCGGTATTCCTGCAACGTGCGCGCCTTGGGATCGACTTCCTTGAGGCTCTCGCCGTCATAGACGCGCATCTTGGCGAACAGGTTCGAGTTCTCGTGATGCTTCAGCCGCGACAGCACCGCGAACCGCGCCAGCATTTCCAGCGTTCCCGGCGCCAGCGGCGCATCCGCAAGCTCGGAGCCGCGCACCAGTTTCTCGTAGATCTTCGTCTCTTCCGTGACCCGCAGCGCATAGGGCACCTTGATCACGTAGATACG
>CAZGWV010000129.1:0-8482 GCA_964529555.1 uncultured Rhizobium sp. | reverse complement strand
AAACTCCCCGGCTGATTCAGGGAGGCTTTATCCTACAAATTTTTGGGTCAAGTGTTTGAAATTGCGGGAGAGGGGAATTTTCTCTCCCACGAATTTGGACAAGCTGTTTCCTACAGATCGGGCGGTGTTGCTCTCTCCTCCCCCTTGTGGGGAGGAGGTAGGAGGTGGGGGGCGGCTCAGCGTGCGCGATGCCACTTGCAACTTACCGTCCTGCGGCCCCCCTCACCCTACCCTCTCCCCACGAGGGGGAGAGGGGAAGGACCAGTTGGGGGTAGCAAATGTGGAGGGATGACAAGCGGTGGGTTGCGGCTATTCGCGGCCGCAATCTGCTAGCATAAGCGAATCGAGGGCTCTCGGGCCGGTTCGGGGACGTGTTGTGAAGCTTCAGTTCTGGTTCGAATTCGCCTCGACCTATTCCTATCCCGCCGTCATGCGGATCGATAAGGCTGCGGCGGCGCGGGGCGTGGCGATCGAGTGGAAGCCGTTCCTGCTGGGGCCGTTGTTCCATGCCCAGCAGGGGCTGAAGGACAGCCCGTTCAACGCCGTGCCGGTGAAGGGCGCGTATATGTGGCGGGACATGGAGCGGGTTTGTGAAAAGTACGGCCTGCCCTTCCGGCGGCCGCAGCGCTTTCCCCAGAACGGTCTGATGGCGGCGCGGATCGCCCTGTCGCTGCCTCAGGAGGAACGGGGCAACTTCGTGAAGGCCGTGTTCCAGGCAAACTTTGTCCACGACCGGGATGTGTCCGATCCGCAGATCCTGCATGCTGCGGCGCGCCGGGCGGGGCTCGATCCGCTGGAAGTGCTGGCGGCGATGACGTCCGAGCCGATCAAGGAGCAGCTGAAGCAAGAGACATCGCGGGCCGCCGATCTCGGGATTTTCGGGGCGCCCAGCTTCATCACCGAGGATGGCGAATTGTTCTGGGGCAATGACCGGATCGAGGACGCACTTGATTGGGCCGTGCGGGGGACGCTAAGACCCAACTCGCAGAATTAAAAGAAACGGTACGTTCGGGAGTTTCCAGATGGCCTTCGTCCTTTCCGAAGAGCAGCAGATGCTGCGCGACAGCGCGCTGTCGTTCGCCAGCGAGAAGCTGCCGATCAGCCAGCTGCGGACACTGCGCTCGAAGGGCGAGGGATATGACCGGGCGGCGTGGGCCGAAATGGCCGAGCTGGGCTTTGCCGGCGTGCTGATCCCCGAGGAGTTCGGCGGGTCGGGCTTTGGCCATGTCGGGCTGGGGCAGGTTCTTGAAGCGCAGGGGCGCACGATTGCGGCCTCTCCCCTGCTCTCGACGGCGATGGTGGGCGCGTCGGCGCTGATCCTGGCGGGAAGCCAGACGCAGAAGGAAGCGTGGCTGCCGAAGATCGCGTCGGGCGAAGCGCTGACGGCGCTGGCGGTCGATGAAGGCGCGCACCATGATCCGGCGCATATCAAGCTGGCGGCGGCGAAGTCGGCTGGCGGGTACACGCTGTCGGGCGACAAGCGCTATGTGGTCGATGGCGGCGATGCCGATCTGCTGATCGTTGCGGCGCGCACGTCTGGCGCGGCGGGCGACACGAACGGGATCACGCTGTTCCTCGTTCCGGCGGGCGCCAAGGGCGTGACGCGCACGGCTCTGGCGACGCTGGATGCGCACGCGGCGGCGAATATCGGCTTTGCGGGCGTTGAAGTCGGCGCGGACGCCGTTCTCGGCTCGGTGGATGGCGGGTTTGCGACGCTGGAGGCGATCCTCGATCGCGCGCGTATCGGGCTTGCGGCGGAGATGCTGGGCGCGGCGGATGCGGCGTTCGAGATGACGTCGGAATACCTGAAGGTGCGCAAGCAGTTCGGGCAGCTGATCGGCTCGTTCCAGTCGATGCAGCATCGCGCGGCGATCATGTTCACCGAGCTGGAGCTGACGCGCTCGTGCGTGGCGGCGGCGCTGGAGGGGCTGGACCGGAACGCCAACAATGTGGCGGAACTGGCTTCGCTCGCGAAGGCGCGCGCGGGGGAGACGCTGCATCTGGTGTCGAACGAGACGGTGCAGATGCATGGCGGCATCGGCATGACCGACGCGCATGACAGCGGGCTCTACATGAAGCGCGCCCGCGTGCTCGAGGCGCTGTATGGCGGCGAGAGCTTCCACCGCGACCGCTATGCGCGGATCGGCGGGTACTAGAAAATCCGGGCTTACTGGATCGGGATGGGCGGCGGGCCGTACGTGTTGGGCTCGGGCCTGCCCTTCCCGCACAGCAGGACGATGAGCACGATGCCCGCGACAAGCGAGAGCAGGCTCGCGCCGACCGCGATGAAAATCTCCCCGACGAAGGCGAAGATGGCGGAATCTTCCGGCCTGGAGTTTACGAGATCGGGGAAGCGGCTGAAGGCCCTGTCGAATTGATAGATGCTCCAGGCGCTGAACGGCAGCGGCAGACTCGCCCACCAGCCTGTCCTGCCGGCGTCATGCAGGCGGCGAGCGGAGGCGGCGGCGAGCGGAATGACATGAAGCGCGAGGCTGATTGCGGCATAGGGGACGAAGTAGCCGAGCATCTGCGTCATCAGTGAGAATATCTGCTCCGGCTGCTGCTCGACGATGACCGGGTCGTAGACGCCTCCGGCCCACACACCCATGCCTATCCGCTGGGCGATCTCGAACTGCACCCAGAGGCCGAGCAACATGCCCAGCCCGTAGAGCACGAGGACGATCGTGATCGCGTAGGGCCAGAAGTCGTGCAGGGCCATGCGGCCGTTGAAGTTGAAGATGCCGGCGACGCCTGCGCCGAGCTTGCGGAAATAGCGCTTCATCTGGTGCCCCGCCCTTGCGCCCGGCCGGCTGGCCTTTTGCCTTCCCGCGTATAGGCTATCCGCCGGGCAAAGTCAGCGTGTGGGCGACGGGAGAAGCGGGTCATGGCGAACAAGTGGAATGCGCAGAACAGCGATCCGGTGGCGCGCGGGCTGATGCAGGGCTTTCCGCCGGAACTGCGGGTCGGGAGCGAGGGCGAGATTTCGGGGAGTTCGTTTCCGCAGACGCGCTGGGCCTTCAGCCATCAGCGCGAGCTGAAGGCGACGGTGAATGTGCGGCGCGGGTCTGCGCCGGCGAGCGATCTGCCGCGCAAGTTGCGCGAGGATATCGATGGCGTTGCGTTCACCACGCAGGATGGCGAGGCGATGACGTGGGGACAGTCGCTGGATGCGATGTTCACGGATGGGATCGTGATCCTCCATCGCGGCGCGGTGGTGTATGAGACGTATCGCGGCGCGCTGACGCCTGAGCTGCCGCACATTGCGTTCTCGATGACGAAGTCGTTCGTCGGCTTGCTGGCGGCGACGCTGGCGCACGAAGGCGCGATCGATCCGGCGGCGCATGCGGTGCGCTATGTGCCCGAGCTTGCCGGGTCGGCGTTTGCGGATGCGACTGTGCGGCAGGTGATGGATATGACGGTCGGGGTGAAATACTCCGAGGTCTATACCGATCCCGCGGCCGAGGTCCGCACGTATGGGATCGCGGCGGGATATGGGAAGCCGCCGGAGGGGTATGACGGGCCGCGCTCCATCGTGGACTTCCTGCGCACGCTCAAGAAGCAGGGCGAGCATGGCGAAGCGTTCGCCTACAAGACCTGCAACACCGAAGTGCTTGCGTGGATCGTGCAGCGCGTGACGGGCAAGCCGATGGCGCAGCTGATCTCGGAGCGCATCTGGCAGAAGATCGGCGCGGAGGAGGATGCGAACATCATCGTCGATCCGGTGGGGATGGCGGCGTGCGGCGGGGGGATGAGCCTTGGCCTGCGCGATCTCGCGCGGTTCGGGGAGATGATGCGCAATGGCGGCCGGTTCAACGGGCATCGGATTGTGCCTGCGTCTGTGGTGGAGGACATTGCACGCGGCGCAAAGGCGGAGGATTTCGCCAAGGCCGGCTATGCGACGATGCCGGGCTGGAGCTATCGCAGCCAGTGGTGGGTGAGCCACGACGATCTCGGCGCGTACACGGCGCGCGGCATCCACGGGCAGGCTTGCTGGATCGCGCCGAAGGCCGAGGTGGTGATCGCGCGGTTTGCGTCGCATCCTGTGGCGGCGAACGGGAATTCGGTGCTGGATAAGGTGTCGCTGCCGGCTTATGCGGCGGTGGCGGGGATGTTGATGCGGGGGTAGCGCGCTGAATTCATCCTTCGAGACGATCGGCGCTTTGCGCCGATCCCTCAGGATGAGGGTGGTGGGTGTTGACCTGTTTCAAAGCCAGCCGGCCTCATCCTGAGGGATTGGCCCGAAGGGCCAATCGTCTCGAAGGATGTGTTGGACGCTCAGGTCTTTCTGCGGCGATTATTGGCGACGGCTTCAGCAGCCTCCGGTCCACTCGAATGACCTCGCCGCGCCGCCAATCGTGGCAGCATCCGCCACTGGCCAGCAATCGCGGCTTCCTTCTTCTTTCGCGTCCAGCCCTTCATCTGACGTTCGACGAAGATTGCGTCCTGTGGACGCTGGAATTCTTCGTTCCAGACAAGCGTGACCGGACGGCGTGAATAGGTCCAGGCGAAGCGGTCCATGCCTGCATTGTGTTGGCCGACACGGTCTTCGACGTATTCGCCGCGATGGCTGCCGATGTAGTAGCCGCCGTCTGCGCACAGGAGGATGTAGACCCAGTAGCGCATGTGATGCCATTCCCAATGGTGAAGGTGTCATGGGCGCTTGGCGAAGTCACGCTCCACGGCACATCCTTCGAGACGATCGCCGCTTTGCGGCGATCCCTCAGGATGAGGGTGGTGGGCGTGGTCGTCACTTCATCGACGCCCACAGACCTCATCCTGAGGGATTGGCCTAAAAGGCCAATCGTCTCGAAGGATGAATTCAGGGCGCTCCCCTAGCCTTTCGCATCCGCGCCGCTAGTGTCCGCGCCATCAACAAGAAACGGCAAGCTTCGGGAGCAGGACAACATGATCGAGAACCTCTTTTCGCTGAAAGGGCGCGTGGCCCTTGTTACCGGCGGGTCGCGGGGCATCGGGAAGATGATCGCGCAGGGTTTCGTGGAGAGCGGCGCCAAGACCTATATCTCCGCGCGCAAGGCGGATGCGTGCGATGCGACGGCGGCGGAGTTGACCGCGCTGGGCCATGCGGAGTGCATCTCGCTGCCGCAGGACATCTCTACGGTGGCGGGCGGCAAGATGCTGGCTGAGGAGATCTACAAGCGCGAAGGCAAGCTCGACATTCTCGTCAACAATGCGGGCGCGGCGTGGGGCGCTCCGTTCGAGGAATTCCCCGAGCATGGCTGGGACAAGGTGATGGACCTCAACGTGAAGTCGCCCTTCTTCCTGACGCAGGCGCTGCACGCGGCGCTGAAGAAAGCGGCGAGCCCGGACAAGCCGGCGAAGGTGATCAACATCTGCTCGATCGACGGCATTCGCCTGAATCCGTGGGAGACGTATTCGTACCACGCCTCGAAGTCTTCCCTGCTCTATCTGACCAAGCGGATGGCGGCGCGGCTGGTTCAGGACAACATCGTCGTCACGGCGATCGCGCCGGGGCCGTTTGCATCCGAGATGAACAAGGCCGCGCGCGACCAGGAAGATGCAGTCGCCGCGCGCACGCCCTCGCGCCGGATCGGTCGCGATGAGGACATGGCCGGCACGGCGATCTTCCTTGCCTCGAAAGCGGGGGACTATGTGGTGGGCGATTCCATCGCGGTGGACGGGGGCATTGCCTATGCCAGCCTGCCCAAGGACGGGCCGAGCTAGGCCTGTTTCCGACGATTGTTACAGGACGCGCCCGGTTCCCGCCGGGCGCGTTTTTTTTGCATGCGCGCCAATCGGAACCCGGCGGGCGGGCGGGCCGTTACCTGCTCACGTCCCACCGGAGAAAGGTGCAAGTCATGTCTACGCATGTTGACGATCTGATCGCCCATCCGCAGCGCCACTTCGCCCAGCCGCGTGAAGTTCTGGAAGATCCGCGCCTGACGGCGACGGAGAAGATAAAGGTTCTGGAAAGCTGGCGGCTGGATGCAGCGCGTCTGGCCGAATCGACCGCCGAGAACATGTCCGGCGGCGAGGAAACCGACCTGCGCGAAGTGTCCAGGGCGCTGCTGGAGTTGAAGGCCGTCGAACCGGAGGTTCTCGCCCAATCCCGGCAGGGCAAGGCGCGCCGTTCGGGGCCGAGCCCGGCCAACATGGCCAGCGGCCTTGCCCTTGGCGCTGCGCTGGGCGCAAGCACGGGACTTGTGGCTGTCGCCCTCACCGGCCCGTCGCTTGCCGTCGTGGCGCAGGCCACGCTGGTTGGCCTCATTCTTGGCGGCGTCGTCACGGCTGTGCGCGGCGCTGCGGTCTGACCGGAACGATGCCCCGGAGATAGCGTTACAAATGCGACCGCCGACCGGAGACGCCGAAGGGGCGTCGGCCCAGAAGAGTATTGCGTATCATGGACGAGATGAATGAGAGCGACATCGCTCGTGAACTGGACCGGGAAGTGTCGGATCGTACCGGGCTGATCCAGCTGTCGATCTGCCTCGGGGCGGTTGCCGTTGTGCTTGTCGCTGGCGCAATGATCCTCTTCCGGCAATTCTCCTGAAGCGGAACTTTGCTCCCCGCCCGCGCGTTGTCAGGGGGCGGGGAGTGGATTTGATGAAAGCCATCGCACTTTTCAATCCAAGGTCCGGTTCGGTGCCGGCCGATGCGCGCGAGCGCCTCAAGGCCGTGCTTGACGAAGTGGGCCAAGGCGGCGCCGAACTGATCGAGACCGATCCCGAGGATCAGGAAGCGCAGCTGCGCGCGCTGGCCGGTAAGGCGCCGGATCTCTTCATCGTATGGGGCGGGGACGGCACGCTGCGGGCGGCCCTGAGCACGGTCGGCGCCGTGACATCCAACCTGCTTCTTTTGCCGGGCGGCACGATGAACCTGCTGCCGCGCACGCTGCATGGCGAGGCGACGTGGGACAATGTGGTGCGCGACGTGATCCGCAGTCCGCGCAAGAAGCCGTTGCCGGCGGGCGAGGTCAACGGAGAGCGCTTCTATTGCGCCATGCTGGCCGGCGCGCCCGCGAAATTCGCCGAGGCGCGCGAAAGTCTGCGCCGCGGCGATATCGGCAAGGCGGCCGAGGAAGCGCGCGTGGCGATCGATGCGCTGAACAATCTTCATCTTGATGCACGTTATGCCGAAGGATACGCCTTTGGCGGATCGCGCCTGCCGACGACGAGCATCATCGCAGCCGTGATCGGATCCTTGACCAGGGAAGGTACGGGCATGGAAGTCGCGGCCCTTGCCAACCCCACGACTGGCGGCGCGCTCAATGTCGTGTGGAACTCGTTCTTCTCCGACTGGCGCAATGCGCCGGGCGTGGAAGTGGCGCCGGCGACCTTGCTGGAGATCGCCAGCGCGGAGGACGAGGACATTCCCGTGATCGCCGACGGCGAGCATGTGGATGGCGGCTCGCGCGTGCGCGTGACATTCGTGGAGAACGCCGCGAGCTGTCTGGTGGCGGCATGAAGCAGCCTCCCGTCCGGCTGATGCACCTGTCCGACATCCATTTCGGGCATGAGGACGTGAAGGCGCTCGATGCGACGCTCGATTTCGCCAGGCGCCTGAAGCCCGACGCCGTGCTCGTGGCGGGCGATATCACGCAGCGGGGACGGAAGAACGAGTTCTCGGCCGCGCGCAAATGGTTCGACGCATTCGGCGCGCCGGTGATCGTCGCGCCGGGGAATCACGACACGCCGATCGTCCACCTGCCCGCGCGGATGGTCGATCCTTTTGGCCGCTATGAGCGCTATATGGAGGGGCTGGACGGCGTCGGGCGGCTGGTGGAATTGCGCGATGGCGCGATCCGCATCTGCACGCTGAACACGGCGCGGGGCGTGCAGGCCCGGCTGAACTGGGCCGATGGCGTGATCGACATAAAGGACCTGACCGAAGCGCTGGACCTGCTTTCCGGGGGACCGCCCGATGCGTGGCGGCTGCTGGTCTGTCACCACCCGCTGCATGAGCCGCGCCTCTCCAAGGTGGCCGTCGACACCAAGCGCGGGCAGCGCGCGCTCGATCTGTGCGCCGGGGCGCATGTCGATGCGATCTTCACGGGGCACATCCACGATGCGTTCGCGCACCGGCTGGAGACCGGGCGGCGGCCCCTGGTGCAGATGGGATCCGGGACTCTTTCGACGCGCACGCGGGCGTCGCTTCCGGGCTTCTGCATCGTGCAGATCGACGGCGACCGGCTTACGCAGGATGTCGTGTCGATCGGAGACGGCGGGCTGGAAGTGAGCCGCACCTATGACTCGCAGGAAGCCAGCGCAAGCTCCGCAGCACAGGGAACCCCGGCGCCGGCTGTCCGTTGATAGCGCGTGGAGGATTCATCATGCTGAACTGGACGCTTATCTTCCTGGTCGTGGCCATTGTCGCCGCTGTTCTCGGGTTTGGCGGCATTGCCGCTTCAGCCGCGGGCATCGCCCAGATCCTGTTCTTCATCTTCCTTGTTCTGTTCGTTGTCTCGGCCGTCATGGGCATGACCCGGCGCGGCGGCGTCTAGCGA
>CAZGWV010000128.1:6608-8758 GCA_964529555.1 uncultured Rhizobium sp. | reverse complement strand
GCGCCACACTAAGGCCAGGCATATCGCAGATTTCCGGGAGGGCGGATGCTTCGGCATCCGCCCTCTTTCGTTCAGGCTCTTTCGTTCAGGCCGGCGCGTGGCGCACGGCTTAGATATTGCGGCCGCCCGGATCGGGCACGAACGCACCACGGTATGCTGCGTGACGGTGCGGACGCGGGCCGGGCGGACAGGTGGGGGTCCCCGGCGGCATCGGGACCGATTCAGCCGTCTCTTCCACTGGCCCGCCCAACGGACTACCGTTCCGCAAGACATCAGAAGGACATCGCATGACCGCCGGCCTGATGCAGACGCCGCCGCTGCAGATCATCGATATCCTGAAATTCGCGGCGACGGCGCATGCGAAACGCCAGATCGTCTCGCGGCTCGTGGACGAGCCGGCGTGGCGCTATACCTATGCCGATGCGCTGAAGCGTACGGCGCAGGCGGCCAATGCGCTGAGGCGGCTGGGCGTGAAACAGGGCGACCGGGTGTCGAGCCTCGCCTGGAACACGCACCGGCATTTCGAGCTGTTCTATGCCGTGCCGGGGATCGGCGCGGTGCTGCATACGGCGAACCCGCGCCTGTTCGACGAGCAAATCGTCTACACGATCAACCACGCCGAAAGCTCCGTCCTGCTGTTCGATCGTAACTTCCTCAGCGTGGTCGAGCGCATCGCGCCGCAGCTGACGACGATCAAGACATTCGTGATGCTGTCGGACGAGGCGCGGCTCAATCCGGGAACGGTCGGCGCGGTTGGGTATGAGTGCCTGCTGGACAAGGAGAGTCCCGAGTTCGCCTGGCCGGTCGTCGAGGAAAATCTCGGGGCCTTCCTCTGCTACACCTCCGGCACGACCGGCGATCCCAAGGGCGTTCTGTATTCGCATCGCGCGGTGGTGCTGCATGCGATGGCGTCGGGTCTGGCGAGCGCGTTCGGGTTCGATGCGTTCGACGTGGTGATGTCCTGTTCCTCGCTCTATCACGCGACCGCATGGGGCCTGCCGTTCGCAGCGCCGATCAATGGCTGCAAGCTGGTCTTCCCGTGCGACAGGATGGACGGCGCCAGCCTGCAGGAGCTGATCGTCAAGGAGGGCGTGACGTTCTCGGGCGGCGTGCCGACGATCTGGACGATGTATCTTTCGCACATCGAGAAGACGGGCGAGACGCCGGCGAATCTCAAGCGTGTGGTGATCGGCGGATCGGCCGTGCCGCGCGCAATGGCCGAGACGTTCAAGAAGAAATACGGCGTCCGCGTGCTGCAGATCTGGGGCATGACGGAGACATGCCCGCTCGGCGTGATCGCGACGCCGACGCCCGAACTGGCCGAGGCCGGCGAAGAGGCGATGGACGAGGCGATCTGGACGCGCCAGGGGCGGATGCAGTTCGGCATCGAGCTGAAGATCGTGGACGAGGACGGCAGGGATCTGCCGTGGAATGGCGAAGCGTCGGGCGCGCTGCTGGTGCGCGGGCCGTGGACCATCCGCCGCTATTTCCGAAAGGGCGAAGACGCGACCGACGCCGATGGCTGGTTCGATACGGGCGATATCGCCACCATCGACGCCGCCGGATTCATGCGCATCACCGACCGCAAGAAGGACGTGATCAAATCCGGCGGGGAGTGGATTTCGTCCATCGACCTCGAAAACATCGCCGCCGGCTGTCCGGGCGTGAAGATCGCGGCGGTGATCGGCGTACCGCATCCCAAATGGGAAGAACGGCCCGTGCTGGTGATCGAGCGCCACGAAGACGCCGCGCTGACCGAGGATGCAGTGCAGGCCTATCTGGAGCCGCACATCGTGAAATGGTGGAAGCCCGACAAGGTGATCTTCGCGGGCGTGCCGCTGACGGCGACGGGAAAGATCGACAAGAAGGCGCTGCGCGGGCTGTATGCGGGGGTGTTGAGCTAGCGCCCAAGCCCGGCCCCTCTTGGTTCGACGGACGCGCTGACATGCTTCGCATATCACCGCTGCTCACCATGAGGGGCCTCTCGCCAGAGACTGCACCCTGAGCCCTCATGGTGAGCAACGGTGTCGCGCCAAGCGCGACGCCGCGCCCGTCGAACCACGAGGGCGGCGCGGGGACTCTCTCAGCGTTTGGCCTTTGCTCCACCCAATCCCAGCGCGACAGCCTTGCGCCCAACCGTCGGCAACGCT
>CAZGWV010000128.1:0-6508 GCA_964529555.1 uncultured Rhizobium sp. | reverse complement strand
CTTTGCTCCACCCAATCCCAGCGCGACAGCCTTGCGCCCAACCGTCGGCAACGCTGCAAGCGCATCGTCATGCGCCAGCCACTCGCCCTCTACTTTCGCGCGCGGACCAGCCTCGGCGCGGTACACGGCGAGCTTCAGCGCGAAGTGCGTGAAGACGTGGCGGACTTCGCCGATGTGCTCCCACGCGAACCTGCCCGGAGCTTCGGCCAGCGGATCGCCCGCTTTCGTCTCTGACCACGCGCTGGTGGGCGGCATCATCATGCCGCCGAGCAGACCGGAAGGCGGGCGGCGCATCAGCATGACTTCATCGCCGCGCACGAGGATAAAGGCCGCGCCGTGGCGTGTGGGCGTCGCCTTCTTCTCGGCCTTCACCGGATAGCGCTCGGGGTTGCCCTGCACACGCGCCTCGCAGAATTCCGACAGCGGGCAGATCAGGCAGTTCGGATTGCGCGGCGTGCAGATGGTTGCGCCCAGATCCATCAACGCCTGCGCAAGATCGCCCGCGCGGTGGTTCTTCGGGAGGGCGTCGGCCATCTCCTGCGCCTTTGCCGAGATCGCCTGCTTCGCCGCGCGCCAACCCGCCTCTGTCCCGTCTGACCCGATCGCGTCGAGGCGCGAGACCACGCGCTCAATATTGCCATCGACAGGAGCGATGCGTTCGTCAAACGCGATGGAGGCGATGGCGGCTGAGGTGTAGAGGCCAACGCCCGGAAGTTGTCGGAGCCCGGCGGCGTCCTGTGGAAAAGCGCCCTGCTCGGCCACGGCTTTTGCACAGGCATGGAGGTTGCGCGCGCGGCTATAGTAACCGAGGCCCGCCCACGCGGCGGAAACATCGTCCCAACTCGCTTTCGCCAGTTTCTGAACCGTGGGCCAGCGTTTGCGGAAAGCGTCGAAATACGGCGTGGCGTGGGGAATTGTGGTCTGCTGCAGCATCACTTCGCTGAGCCAGACGAGGTACGGATCGGGCGTCTCCCCCGCATCGCGCTCGGCGGGGCCGATGCGCCAGGGAAGCTTCCGCCCATGCCGCCGATACCAGCGATCCACAGCGGTGAGTAGTTTTCTGGGACTGTTAGCGGGCATGAATTCCGGGCGAGGTCTGCCCTTGGCCATTCCGACGAAACCGGATCGGTGGCAAGAAGGAGCATGACCACCGACTGGGAAGCACGCGAGAAGGAGCGGGAGGCGGAACGCCGCCTTGCCGAGGTGCGCACGGTTCCCGTCTATCGCCCGGCACGGCCAATGAGCGTCGCGCTGAACAAGGCGCTGCGGCCGATCCTGAAAGACGCCGGGCCCGCGCCGGAGACGCTGAGATCGCGCTGGCCGGAAATCGTCGGGCTGAAGCTGGCGGCGATCACCGAGCCGCTGCGGGTGGCGAAGGCCAAGGGCGGATCGGTGCTGCACCTGCGCGCGCCATCTGCCGCCGCGCCGATCATCCAGCACGCCAAGGACCATATCATCCAGCGGGTGAACCTTGCCTCGGGGTCCAGGATCACGTCGCTAAAGATCGTGCAGACGGCGCCGTCCCGGCAGCTCGCGCTGGTGATCCCCAAGCCGATGACGCCCGAGCAGCGCTCCGACCTCGTAAAGCGGCTCACCCCCGTAAAGGACAATCCCCTGCGCGCGGCGCTGGGCGGGCTGGGCGAAGCCGTGCTGACGGGCATGCGGAAGTCCTAGCGCCGCTCCCAATAACGCCTTCGGGAACTTGTCTTTGTTGACCGCGGGGGCGTGTTTCGCCAAAACCGGGGCAAATGGTGAGGAAAGCCTGCCCATGACATTCGCGACGAAAGCCGTTTCCATCCGCCGCGCCGGGGGCATTGCCGCAGGCATGCTGGCGATGGCCCTGCTGGCCGCCTGCGGCGATCAGGCGTCGGGGTCGTCCAATTTCACGCCCGTGCCTGTGCAGCCGGTCCTCGGCGACACGCCGCAGGGCGCAGCCGACGCGCCGGTCGAACTGATCGAATATGCCTCGCTCACCTGCTCGCACTGCCGCGATTTCGCCCGGCAGGTCTATCCGCGCCTGAAGCGCGAATACATCGACACGGGCAAGCTGCGTTACGTCTTCCGCGACATGTCGATCGACCCGCAGGGCTTCGACATCACGCTCGCAACCCTGACGCGCTGCAAGGGGCCGGAGTTGCATCACACGCTGGTCGACGAGATCTTCGGCAACTTCTCCAACATCCTGGAAGCGGCCCAGAAAGGCGGCGCGGCGGACGTGCTGGCCGGCGTCGTCGCCAGGCACGGCATGACGTGGGACGAAGCCGTGACTTGCATGGATCACACGCCGTCGATCCGCAAGGCGATCGAGGATTCCGGCATGGAAGGCGAGAAGAAGCTGTCCGAGGCCGGCCGTCCGGGCCGCACGACGCCGACGATCTTCGTCAACGGCAAGCTGGTGAACGCCCCGAGCTATGACGACGTGAAAGCCGCCATCGAAGCCGTACTGAATCCGGGCGCGGCGCCTGCCGAGGCCACGACGGAGACGCCTGCGCCGACAGCGCCCGTGCAATAAGATGAAGCTTCTTGCATTAGCAGTCTCGGCGCTGGCGCTTGGTCTTGCGGCCTGCGATGCGCCGCGCGAACCCGAGGCGCATGAGACCGTGGCGATCACGCCCTTCATGGGCGCGCCGATCCTGGGCGACGCGAACGCGCCGGTGACGCTGGTGGAGTACGCCTCCACCACATGCGGCCACTGCCAGGCGTTTCATGCGAGCGTGTTTCCCGACATCAAGGCGACGTACATCGACACCGGCAAGGTGAAGCTGAACTTCGTGATGATGCCGACACAGCCGGTGGCGCTGGCTCTGGCGGGCGAAGCCATCGCGCGGTGCGCGGGCGAGGACCAGTATTTCGACGTGATCGACACGCTGTTCGAAAAGCAGGACGCGCTGTTCGAGGCCGGGCGCAATCCCTGGCAGCTGCAGCAGGACCTCCGCGCCATCGGCGCCCAGTTCGGGCTCGACAAGGACGAGGTCGGCACCTGCATGGCGGACGAGACCATCGTCACCCTGACGCGCGCAGGCGTCGCCGCGGCGCCCGCCGACATCACGGGCACGCCGAGCTTTGCCATCGACGGCAAGAAGCTGGAGCTGGAAACGTTCGGCGATCTGTCGGCGGCGCTCGACGCGGCCATTGCTGCGGCCGAGGCTCCGGCAACTGCTCCCACGCCGTGATCGGGCTGTTTCGCCTCGTCGCCCTGGTCGAGGGCGCGACCACGCTGGCGCTGTTTCTCTTCGCGATGCCGGCCAAGTACGTTTTCGGCCAGCCCCAGTTCGTGCCGTCCATCGGCTTGGCGCACGGTATCGCGTTTGTCGCATACATGGCCGCGATGGCGGTGCTGCTGCGCAATCAGGGTCTCTCGCAGCAGGAATGGATGCGCACGGCGTTCGCCTCCTTCTATCCCTTCGGGACATTCCTCAATGACGGGATGCTCCGCCGGAAGCAGGCGGCGGTCGCCCGCCAGCCCGGATAGGCGCTTACGACCTGTTCACCACACCCCGCTGGCGACAGGCATTGACCCCTGCCCCTGCCGCCCGTAATGGGGCCGAAAGCCCGGTTTTGTGGGCAAAACGGGAATTGCCTTGCACCTGACCGGCCTCAAGATCGCGGGCTTCAAATCGTTCGTCGATCCGGTGGATGTGCCGATCGAAGAGGGCCTGACCGGCATTGTCGGGCCCAATGGCTGCGGCAAGTCCAACCTGCTCGAAGCGCTGCGCTGGGCGATGGGGGCGACCTCGGCGCGGGCGATGCGCGGCGGGGAGATGGACGATCTGATCTTTTCGGGCACCGAGGCGCGGCCTGCCCGCGAGATGGCCGAAGTCACCCTGCTGCTCGACAATCGCGACCGGCGCGCGCCGGCAGAGTTCAACGAAGAAGACACGATCGAGATCCGCCGCCTGCTGCGCCGTGGAGCGGGGTCGAGCTATCGCATCAACGGACGGACGGTGCGCGCCAAGGACGTGCAGCTGCTGTTCGCGGATGCATCGACCGGCGCCAACTCGCCTGCCCTCGTGCGGCAGGGCCAGATCAGCGAGCTGATCGGCGCGAAGCCGCAGAACCGGCGGCGCATTCTGGAAGAAGCCGCCGGCATCGGCGGTCTGGCCGCGCGGCGGCATGAGGCGGAACTCAAGCTGAAGGCGGCGGACGAAAACCTCGCCAAGCTGGCCGACATCATGGCCGAGGTGGAGAAGCAGGCCAACGCCCTGAAACGTCAGGCCAGCAAGGCGCGCAAATATCGCGCGCTGTCGGACGAGATCGCGGCGCTGGAAGCGCGGCTGGGCGCTGCACGCTGGCGCGGCGCGGTGATCGAGACGACCGAGGCGCGCAAGGCGCTGGAAGCCGCGAAAGCGGACGAGCAGAAGACGGTGTCCGCGCTCGCGCGTGCGACGACTGCCGAGCTTGAGAGCCGCACGGCGATCGAGCCGCTTCGCGCCGCCGAAAGTGACGCAGCCGGGCGGCTGGGCGTTATCAAGCTTCAGCTCGCGCGGATAGAGGCAGAGCGCGATGCGGCGAAGGAAGCCGTGGCCCGGCTGGAGCGGGACATCACACGCCTGATCGAGGAGACGACGCGCGAAACGGTTCAGCGCGACGACGCCACGGCGCGGGCGGATCGCGCGACGGTCGGGCTGGAGGCTTTGCCGCCGGAAGATGCAGCTGCGCAGGCCAAGCGCGAGGCCGAACTGGCGGCGGCGGTCGATGCGGCGATGGCGGAACTTCAGACATTCGAGCAGGAAGCCGACCAGCGCCGCATTGCGATGGCGCGCGCGGAAGCCGAAGCCGCGGCGGCGCAAGCGGCGGTGCAACGCGAGGAAGAACGGCATACGCGGCTGGTGAACGAGCTGGCGAAAGCGCAGCAGGAGTTGGCGTCCATCGGCGATCCCGCGAAGCTGGAGACGGCGCTGAAAGAAGCGCGGCAGCGCCATGCGGATGCGGAAGCCAGGGCGCAAGCGGCGCAGGCCGCCCTCTCTGCTGCGATGAAGGCGGTGGATGAGGCGCGGGCTCTGGAGGCGCGGCTGACGCCGCCGCTGCTGGCGGCCGAGCGGAAAGTCGGCGAGCTGGAATCCGAGCTTAAGGGTCTTGATCGGCTGTTGCGGCAGGTCGCAACGACGAGCGCGCCGCCGGTGATGGATGGCGTGAAAGCGCCGGGGCTGGAGCGCGCAATCGCGGCGGCGCTGGACGACGATCTCGAAGCGCCGGCGGATACGGCCTCCCCCGTTCACTGGTCCGGGCAGCACGGCGATATCGCGGCGCGCCTGCCCGAGGGCGCGACGGCGTTGAGCGAACTGGTGGAAGCGCCGGCGGAATTGCATGCGCGGCTGACGCAGTGCGGACTGGTGGAGCGCGCGACTGGCGCGGCGCTGGTGACACAGCTTCTGCCGGGGCAGAGCCTGGTGAGCCGCGAGGGCGATCTGTGGCGCTGGGATGGTTTCGTGCGCACGGCGGATGCGCCGCTGACGTCCGCCGAGAAGCTGGAACAGCGCGCGCGGCGTGCGGCGCTGGTTCCCGAGATCGCAGCGGCGGCGAAGGAGCGCGATGCGGCGTCGGCTGCGCGCGGCAAGGCTTCGCAGCAACTGACCGAAGCCGAGATCACGCTGATGGCGGCGCGGAAGAATGTGCCCGAGCTAACCCGTGCGGCGACTCAGGCCCATGAAGCTGCGATCCGCGCCGAGCAGGATGTGGAGCGCCTGTCGCTGCGCGGGGCGGCGCTGAAGGAAGGTTCGGCGCGCATGACGGCCGAGCGCGATCTCGCGGCGCAGGCTGTGGCGCAGGCGAAGTCCGCGCTGGGAGCGGCGCCCACGGACGAGGACCGCAGCCTCCTCGCGGAACTGGCCGAGAAGGTGAAAGCCGCGCGCGAGGCCGAGCGCAATGCGTCTGCCGCGCTGGATGCATTCCTGCGTGAGGCCGAGCGGGCGGCGGCGACGCGCGTGGCGTTGATGCGCGACAAGGATGAGTGGCTCGCGCGTTCGTCCGAAGCTGCCGGCCGGCTGGCGGCGATTGCGCACGACCTTGAGCAGGCGCGCGCAGATCATACACAGACCAGGGATCAGCCTGCCCTGCTGGAAACGCGGATGGGCGAGCTTGCGGCGGAAAACGAAACGGCGGAAAGCGCGCGGCGCGATGCGGCGGATGCGCTGGCTGGTGCGGAATCCCTGTTGCGCGAGACGGAGAACGGCGCGCGGGCGGCGCGGGATGCCTCTTCGGGCGCGCGCGAGGCGCTGGTGCGGAGCGAAGCCCGACTGGAAGCAGCCATCCGCCGCGAGGCCGAGATCGCCGAACAGGTGCGGGCCGCATTCGAGCAGGAGCTGGACGAGCTTGAGAGCCGGGTGAGCGCGATCCTTGAACAGTCCCGCGCGGCGCGGGCCGAATTTGGTGAGTCCGGGGGCGATGCGGACCTGTCGGAAGAAGAGACAGCCAACGACGCCCATGTGCTCGATACGCGGCTGGCGCAGCTGCGCCGCGAGCGCGACCAGCTGGGCGCGGTGAACATGGAAGCGGACGAGCAGCTGAC
>CAZGWV010000127.1:0-9085 GCA_964529555.1 uncultured Rhizobium sp. | reverse complement strand
CTTCCGCGGCTCGTTTCGGTGATCATCGGCACGTACAATCGCCCCGACACGCTGCGCGTGGCGCTGCAGAGCATTCGCGCGCTGGAAGGGCCGGACCTGAAGTTCGAGATACTCGTCGGCGACAACGGCACGTCGCCGGAGACGCGCGCGGTCGTGGAAGAATTCGGCGGCATCTACGACAAGACGGATGTGCGCGGCTGCCCGGCGGCGCGCAACCTCGCGATGAAGCGCATGAGCGGCGAGTTCGTCGCGTTCCTCGACGATGACGACGCCTGGATGGAAGGCCATATCCGGCCGCACATCGCGATGCTGGATGCGCATCCGCAATACGCAGCCGTGTTCGGGCAGATCGTGCTGGCGGGGGCCGACCTCAAGACGCCAGGCATGGTGTGGCCGCTGGAGATGCCGGCCGATGGCGATTTCTTCGTGATGATGATGAGCGGATATTTCCCTCAGGTGGGCGCGACTGTGGTGCGGGGCGACCTTGCACGCAAGTACGGCCTGATGGACGAGACGCTGATCGGCGATTCCGACTGGGACTGGCAGCTGCAGATCGCGCGCGATCACAAGATCGGCTTCGTGCCGGTGCAATGCGTGCTGTTCCGCGAGCGGCCCAAGGGCACGTATGACACGCTTCAGATGACGCGCACCGGCTTCACGCGGAAAATCTGGCGGCGCCATGCGCTCCCGAACCGCAAGCGCTGGCCGAACATGATTGCGCGGACGCGGTCTTACTATGCATGCGTGCAATTCTACTGGATGTATTTCTGCGAGGCGGCCGAGTATCGTGTAAATCAGGGCGATCGCGGCGGCGCGTTCAAGGCGCTTGCGAACGCCTTCCGAATCATCCCGACGCGCACGCTGCGCCTGCTGACGCGCAAGTCGCCCCTGCGCGCGGCTGTGCTCAAGGCGTTGACGCCGGGACGGATCAAGCGTCCGGCCGAGCAAGCGGCGGAGAGGGGCTGAGGTGACTTCCGCCATCGATGTCGCGTTCGGTGTGGACGGTAACTACGCGCCGCATCTGTCTGCGGTGATCCGTTCGATCGTGCGACACGCGCCGGGCGCAAAGTTCCGCTTCATCGTGCTGTACGAGGATTTCGACGCGGAGCGCCGACAGGCGTGCGAGAGCGTAGCGCCTGATGCGGAGTTCGTCTGGACCGAGATTTCGGACCGCGACATGCCCGGCTTCGACAACCACCTGCATTTCACCCGCGCTATCCTGTTCCGTCTGGGCTTGCCGCATCTCGCGCCGGCGGACTGCAGGCGTGTGATCTATCTCGACGCCGACATCATCGTGACGGACGATATCCGTAAACTCTGGTCGACAGATCTGGGCGGCGCAGCGCTCGGCGCAGTGGAAGACGCCTATGTCGACCCTGTGGCGTTTGCGGCGCGTTGGGGCGTCGCGCAGAGGCCGGCGCGGTATTTCAACTCGGGCGTGCTGCTGATCGATCTCGAGCAGGTGCGCCGCGATGGGTTGTTCGATGTAGCGCTGCGCTTTGTCGCCGAACATGGCGACAAGCTGACGCTGACCGATCAGGACGCACTGAATTTTGCATTCGCCGGACGCTGGCATGCGCTGAGCGTCGTGTGGAATGTGCAGCGGCATATGGCGATCCCCTCGCTGTTCAGCGAAGTGGCGCCGCACAACATGCTGGGCGCGAAAGCGCCGGCCATCGTCCACTACACCGGCCCTGAGAAGCCGTGGCTTCCGGGCGTCTATCATCCGTGGGCCTGGCTTTACTGGCGTGCGCTTTCGGAGACGCAGTTTACGCGCGAGGTGGCGACGCGCTACCGCGTGAAGACGGGCGAACGCTTCAAGATGTGGGTGCGCTGGATGCGCCGGCGTTGGAAGCCGGCGGGCTGATCGCCCCGGCTTGCGTGGTCGAGCGTTGCGAAGAGCCCTGAACTCTGTTCACGGCCGGCGCGGCGACGCTGGGGAATGGCTGGTCCGGCCCGGTCACAACTGTTTGCGGACAACTCGGTTTGACGCGCGCCTCGGCGCCGTTAGGGTTCCCGAAAATAAGAATACCACCGGGAGAAAACCAGATGTCCGCAGATGCAGGCGCCCTGCCGCCGTTCAAGCCGCTGCCCTACAAGGCCCCGGACATCGAAGTAACGCGAGGTGAGGGGGGCGTCGTCTATCTGCGTTCGCGCACGCCTGTGCCGCCGACGGCGCGATCCATCCCGCACATTCTCGATGAGCGCGCTGGCGTCCACCCGGATCGGGCATGGCTGAAGCAGCGCGCGCCCAATCATGGACCGTGGCGCGAAGTATCGTATGGCGATGCCGCGCGGATCACGCGCTCGATTGCGCAGGCGCTGCTGGATCGCGGGCTGGGGCCGGATGCGCCGCTGCTGATCCTGTCGGGCAACTCCATCGAGCATGCGCTGATGAGCCTGTCGGCCCAGCGCATCGGCGCGCCGGCGACGCCGATCTCGCAAGCGTACTCGATCATGTCGGCGGACTTCGCGAAGCTGAAGCACTGCTTCAACGCGGTGACGCCGAAGGCGATCTTCGTCCAGACGATGGACCCGTTCCGCAAGGCGCTGGCGACGCTCGATCTTGCCGGCGTTGCGGTGATTTCGGCGGATGGATCGGAAGGCTCGGAGGCGTTCGCGAAACTCGCCGAGACTGTGCCGACATCGCTCGTGGATACCGCGATGCAATGGCTTGGGCCGGATTCGGTCGGCAAATACCTGTTCACCTCGGGTTCGACCGGCATGCCAAAGCCGACGCCGCAGAGCCAGGGGCAGATGACGGCCCAGATCGCGGCGCGCGGCGCCATCGAACTGCCGCCGGAAGATCCCGATGAAGTGGCGCAGGTGCTCGACTGGATGCCGTGGAGCCACATCTCCGGCGGCAATGTGAACTTCAACAACACCGTCGCCATTGGCGGCACGTTCCACATCGACGAAGGCCGGCCGATGCCGGGCCTGTTCCAGACCACCATCGCCAACCTGAAGGAAGTTCGCCCGCAGGCATTCGGCTCGGCGCCGATCGCGTTCGGCATGCTGGCCGAGGCGATGGAGGCGGACCCGGAGCTGCGCGACGCGGTGTTCTCGCGCATGCAGGCGTTCATCTATGGCGGTGCGACGCTGTCGGACGATGTCTATGAACGGCTGCAGCGGCTTTCGATTGCTGCGACAGGCATGCGCATTCCGCTGCTGACGATGTATGGCGCGACCGAGACGCAGGGCGTGACGATGACGCACTGGGTTCTGGAGCGCGTGGGCATGGTGGGCGTGCCGCTGCCGGGGATGACGCTGAAGCTCGCCCCGGTGGGAAACAAGCTGGAAGTGCGCGCCAAGGGGCCGATGGTGATGACGGGCTATCTCGACATGCCCGAGAAGAACGCGCAGGCGTTCGACAGCGAGGGTTTCTACTGCCTCGGTGATGCGGCGCGTTTCGAGGACCCGGATCATCCCGAGCGGGGCCTGGTGTTCGACGGGCGCGTGACCGAGGACTTCAAGCTGGATTCGGGAACGTGGGTGTCGGTCGGCACGCTGCGGCCGGACATCGTGGCGGCGTGCGCGCCGCTGGTGTTCGACGCGGTGGTGTGCGGGCAGGACAAGCCGTATATCGGCGCGCTGCTGTGGCCATCGCCCGCTGGCATGCAGGCTGCGGTGCAGGCGGCCGGCGGCGACATGGCCAAGGCGTTCGGCGCCGTGACGATGGAGGTGGCGGCGAAGCTGAAGGCGTTCAACGCAACGGCTGGCGGATCGTCACGACGTGTGGGGCGGTTCAGGCTGCTGACCACGCCGCCCTCGCTCGATGCCGGAGAGATCACCGACAAGGGCTATGTGAACCAGCGCGAGACACAGGCGCATCGCGCGGCCGAGGTGGTGTCGCTGTTCGCGGCGGAGGCGGCGCCTGGGGTGGTGCAGATTTGATGGAGCGCCGGGCGCCTGCCCGGCACACGCGCGCAAGCGCGTCACCTTGCTGTTGCCGCGGCAACTGCCGGGCAGGCGCCCGGCGGTCCTCTCGACAGCCGCCCGCGCCTATGCTGGATGACCCGCGCGGAAATTTGCGGAGCCACTCATGTCTGTCCTCAACGTCGACCGTCCCGATTTCATGGCGGAGGAGGACATTCGCATGTTCGAGGATTCGGTGGTGCGGTTCTTCGAACAGAATGCGCCGGCTGAGCGGGTCGACAAGTGGCGCAAGGACAAGGTTGTCGAGCGCGCCATGTGGGAAGAGGCGGCGCAGGCTGGCCTGCTGGGTCTTTCGACGCCGGAGGAATATGGCGGCATGGGCGGCGACTATCGCCACGAAGTCATCCTGATGGAGCAGCTGGGGCTCCAGGGCGTCGATGGATTCGGCGCTTCGCTGCACAATGCGATCGTGATGCCGTACATCCTGCACTACGGCACGGAGGAGCAGAAGAAACGCTGGCTGCCGAAAATGGCGTCGGGCGAGCTGATTTCGGCCATCGCAATGACGGAGCCGGGCGCGGGATCGGACCTGCAGGGCATTCGCACGACGGCGAAGAAATCCGGCAATGGATACGTCATCAACGGATCGAAGACGTTCATCACCAACGGGCAGATGGCGAACCTGATCTGCGTCGTCGCCAAGACAGATCCGACGCAGGGCGCGCGGGGAACCTCGCTGCTGTTCGTCGAGACGGATGGCGCCGAAGGCTTCGAGCGCGGACGCAATCTCAACAAGCTGGGCCAACCGGCGCAGGATACGTCCGAGCTGTTCTTCAACGATGTGAAGATTCCGGCCGAGAACCTGCTGGGCACGGAAGAGGGGCAGGGCTTCTTCCAGCTGATGGGCCAACTGCCGCAGGAGCGGCTGAACATCGCCGTGCAGGCCATCGCTACCATCGAGCGCGCGGTGAAGCTGACCATCGACTATGTGAAGGATCGCAAGGCGTTCGGCAAAGCGGTGATCGATTTCCAGAACACGCAATTCGTGCTGGCCGAGTGCAAGACCGAGGCGACTGTGGCGCGCGTGTTCGTGAACCACTGCATCGGCCTGCACCTGCAGGGCAAGCTCGATGCCGCGACAGCGTCGATGGCGAAATACTGGACCACCGATCTCGAAGGCAAGATCGTGGACCGCTGCCTGCAGCTGTTCGGCGGCTATGGCTTCATGGATGAATATCCGATCAGCCGCATGTACCGCGACAGCCGCATCCAGCGCATCTATGGCGGCACGAATGAAGTGATGAAAATCCTCATCGCCCGAACCCTGTAGGAAAGACGCTATAGTCCCGATGGAGCAGGCCGGCGATTTTCTGGAAGAGACGCAGGCGTTGGCGACATTGCTGGCGGACCTGCCGGAGGCAGCATTCGGCGAGGCGACGCAGTTCAAGGGCTGGACCGTCAACGATGTGATCCGGCACCTGCATTTCTGGAACCGCGCGGCGGGGCTGCAGCTGTCGGACGAAGCGGAGCTGGTGCGTCTGATCGGCGGGGCGATGGGCGCGGGCGGCATGCGGGCGTTCGAGAAACATACGATTGCAGCATCCGGGCAGGCGCTGCGGGAAGTGTGGTTGGCGACGGCGGCGGAGGTGGCGGCGCAGTTCGCAACCGCCGATCCCAAGGCGCGTCTCAAATGGGCGGGGCCGGACATGAGCGCGCGTTCGTCGATCACGGCGCGGCTGATGGAGACATGGGCGCACGGGCAGGAGGTCTATGACCATCTGGGCGTCGAGCGCGTGGACACCGATCGCATCAGGAACATCGCGCATCTGGGCGTGTCGACGTTCGGGTGGACGTATCAGGTGCGCCGCATGGAGCTGCCGCCGGCGGCCCCCTTCGTCCGGCTGACGGCGCCGTCGGGCGCGATGTGGACATGGGGAGATGCGGGCGCGGCGAACTCCGTAACGGGTTCGGCCACCGAGTTCTGTCAGGTGGTGACGCAGGTGCGCAACGTTGCAGATACGAAGCTGGACGTGCGCGGGCCTGTTGCGACTCAGTGGATGAGCATGGCGCAGTGCTTCGCCGGCGCGCCCGAGACGCCGCCGGCGCCGGGCGCGCGCTTTCGCAGGTTGCGGGCGGCTTAGCCGGGGCTACTCACGCATCCTTCGAGACGATTGGCCCTGCGGGCCAATCCCTCAGGATGAGGCCGGTGGTTGTTGAACTGCAGCAAAGCCCACAGCCCTCATCCTTCGAGACGATTGTCGTGAAACGACAATCGTCTCGAAGGATGTGATTGCGGCTGGAATGACAGCGACGCTGTATGCCGATAGGTAGAGGCATGCCCACTGAAAAATCCCCATTCGACCGTCGCGATCTTTCCGGGCCATTCGATATCGTCGGGGACGTGCATGGCTGCGCGGACGAGCTAGAGGAATTGCTCGGCTTGCTGGGCTATGGGGTGGAGTGGGCGGGGGCCGATGTGAGTGTGACGCCGCCCGCGGGGCGGACGCTGGTGTTTGTCGGCGATCTGGTGGACCGGGGGCCGCGCACGCCGGATGTGCTGCGGATCGCCATGGCGATGGCCGAGGCGGGAACGGCGCTGTGCGTCGATGGCAATCACGACAACAAGTTCGCACGCTGGATCAACGGTTCGAACGTGACGAAGAGCCACGGCCTGCAGGCGTCAGTCGATCAGATGGCGGGGGAGGACCCGGCATTTCATGCGCGTGTGCGGAAATATCTGGCCGGCCTGCCGCTCTATCTGTGGCTTGATGGCGGGCGCCTGGTGATTGCCCATGCGGGTCTCAAGGAGGAGATGATCGGGCAATCGGGCGGCAAGGTGAAATCTTTCGCTCTGTTCGGCGACACGACAGGCGAGGTCGATGGCTTCGGCTCGCCCGTGCGGCGCAACTGGGCGCTGGATTATCGCGGACAGGCGGCGATTGTGTACGGCCATGTGGCGGCGTCCGAGGTTCAGGCAGTCAACAACACATGGTGTATCGATACAGGCTGCTGCTTCGGCGGCAGGCTGACTGCGCTGCGCTGGCCCGAGCGGGAACTGGTGAGCGTGCCCGCGCGTCAGGTCTGGTCCGAGGGCGCCCGCCCCCTCTCTGAGCGAACAAGGTAGTTGGCTGAACGCATGAGATAGACGAGACGTCTTGACGCCGTCTGGCGGGCGGTCTCCTGATGGGAAAAACCCGGAGGACGGCCGCCATGAAAACCCGCATCACCGAACTGTTCGGCATCGAGCATCCGATCATCCAGGGCGGCATGCACTATGTCGGCTTCGCCGAGATGGCGGCGGCCGTGTCGGAGGCGGGAGGTCTCGGCATCATTACGGGCCTGACGCAGAAGACGCCCGAGGGCCTGCGCAAGGAAATCCGCCGCTGCCGCGAGATGACGAGCAAGCCGTTCGGCGTGAACCTCACCTTCCTCCCCGCCGTGACGCCGCCGGACTATCCCGGCTTCGTGCGCACCATCATCGAGGAAGGCATCAAGATCGTGGAGACGGCGGGCAACAACCCGGCGCAGGTCATGCCCTTCTTCAAGGAAGCCGGCGTCAAGGTGATCCACAAATGCACATCCGTGCGCCATTCGAAAAAGGCCGAGGCGATCGGCTGCGATGCGGTGAGCGTCGATGGCTTCGAGTGCGGCGGCCATCCGGGCGAAGACGATGTGCCGAACTTCATCCTGCTGCCGCGTGCGGCGGAAGAGCTGAAAATCCCGTTCGTGGCTTCGGGCGGAATGGCCGATGGCCGCTCGCTCGTTGCGGCTCTGTCGCTGGGCGCCGAAGGCATGAACATGGGTACGCGCTTCATCGCAACGAAGGAAGCGCCGGTGCATCGGAACGTGAAGGATGCGCTGGTGAAGGCGAGCGAACTGGACACGCGCCTGATCATGCGCCCGCTGCGCAACACCGAGCGCGTACTCAACAATTCGGGCGTCGCCAGGATCATCGAGAAGGAAAAGCAGCTCGGAGCCGGCGTGAAGTTCGAGGACATCATCAACGAGGTCGCGGGCGTCTATCCGAAAGTGATGGTCGATGGCGACATGGAAGCCGGCGCCTGGAGCTGCGGCATGGTCGCGGGCCTGATCCACGACGTGCCGAGCGTGAAGGAACTGATTGATCGCATTATGAAAGAAGCGGACGAGATCATCTCGAAGCGGTTGGCCGGGATGCGGTAGGGGCCGCTCGCCTCTTCAAGTCCGTATCCCCCTGGCGTCATTCGGACGCACGCGCCAGCGTGCGAGCCGGAATCCAGGGGCGACGAACGCAGGGAGACGTCAGCCGGGATCGCTCAGGGCTGGATCAGGCGTCGGCGCCAACGCCCGCCGGGCACGAGACGCCCGTACCGCCGATGCCGCAATATCCGCCCGGATTCTTGGCGAGATACTGCTGGTGGTATTCTTCGGCATAGAAGAAGGGCGGGGCCGGGCGGATCTCGGTCGTGATCTGTCCCATGCCGGCCTGTCTCAGCGCGGACTGATAGGCCTCAAGCGAGGCCTGCGCCTTCGCGGCCTGTTCGTCGGACTGGGTGTAGATGGCGGAGCGATACTGCGTGCCGACATCGCCGCCTTGGCGCATGCCCTGGGTCGGGTCGTGGTTTTCCCAGAACACTTTCAGCATGGCGTCATAGTTGGTGACCTTGGGGTCAAAAACGACGCGCACGACTTCGGTGTGGCCCGTACCGCCCGAGCAGACTTCCTGATAGGTGGGGTTGGGCGTTTCGCCGCCTTGATAGCCGACGGCCGTGGTCCATACGCCGTCCTGCTGCCAGAATTTGCGCTCGGCCCCCCAGAAGCAGCCGAGGCCGAAGATGGCGACCTCGAGGCCCTCGGGGAATGGCTCTTTGAGCGGGTGGCCGTTCACGAAATGGCTGTTGCCGACGGGCATGGGCGCTGCCCGGCCGGGCAGGGCTTCGCCGGGCTTCGGCAGGGAGGATTTCTTTCCAAGGGACAGCATGACGGCATCCTTCGAGGCGCGATTGCCAGCCCTATGTGGGGCCGCCGGGCCGGAAGGTCAAAACCCCCGGCGCAGATGTCCGGGCCTGGGGGCGCGAGAGGCCGGCAGGGCCGGCAACTTGCGCTTAAGCCGGGCCCATGTAAAAGGCCCCCCTGCGCTGGTGAGGTGGCCGAGTGGTCTATGGCGCACGCTTGGAAAGCGTGTGTACGGGAAACCGTACCGTGGGTTCGAATCCCACCTTCACCGCCA
>CAZGWV010000126.1:2650-9226 GCA_964529555.1 uncultured Rhizobium sp. | reverse complement strand
AGCTGCCTGTTGGTGCGGGTCCAGACGACCGACGCCGCCTTGGCAAGCGCAACTCCTTCGGGCGTCAGACGAAGCTGCTTCCCGCCCCGCCCGCGTCCGCCCTCGGCCGAGACAAGGCCACGCCGCTCCATCACAGCGAAATTGCGCGCCAGCGTGCTCTCGTCCAGCAGCATCGCCTCGCCGATGGCGGCAAGCGTCGCGCCCGGCATCTTGCCGACCGCCGCGAGCAGGCCGAACTGCGCGACATTGAGATCGAGATGGGCAAGGCGCGCATTGAACAGGTTGGTGACCGCACGGCCCGCGCGTCGCGTGCCGTAAGCCAGGCAATCGAAATCAAGAAAATCTGATCGCGCCATTGAATACTGCATATACGTTTTTGACTTGCGCATCAAATGCTGCATGTGCAGGATTTAGCCCGACAGCCGCGCTCCCTGCGGCTGCTGGAGTTGCCTACAATGAAAAAATCCTCCCTGATCGCCATTCTTGTCGTCGCGGCCACAGCGGCTACCGCAGGCCCGGCGATGGCCAAGACATCGCTCACCAAGGGCAAGCAGATCTGCGAAGCTGCCGTCAAAGCGCAGACGCCGGCGCCCAAATCCGTCCGCACGGACAGCGATGCGACGCGCGCTTCCGACACGACGCTGACCTACAAGCTGCGCATTCGCGCCGCCGACGACACGCAAGGCGTGGTGGTCTGCACCGTCGACCGCCAGACGGACACCGCGACGCTTGCCGCCGGCTGATAGCCGATCTGACACTTGAAACCGCCCGATCCCGGAGGCGCCACGCGCGCTTTCGGGATCGATTGCATCTGCACTTGCGCCAGCGGCTCATCAGTCCGCGCGGGTCTCGTAGATCATCAGCAGCGTGCGCTGCCTCGCCGAGAAATTGTTGTCCGAGATGACATAGAGCCGGACGCGGCCATCCGGCAGCAGGCGCGCGGCGATCCCCTCGAAATTGTCGATAGTCACGAAGACGTTCATCTCGGCCAGCACGCGCGAGGATGTCACGCGATAGCGAATACGGCTGCGCTCGTCGATCTCGCTCGCCGCGCGCGCGGACAGGCCCGCCTGATCGAGCGTCGCCTGAAGCCGGGTTTCGACAATGACGATGGCCTTCGACGACAGCGGGTTCGATGAGCGATGGAGGCTGAACAGCCGGAGGTTGCTGCCGCCTTCGGCGGGCAGAATGTCGAGCCCGACGAGTTCAGGGACGCCCTTGCCGATGGCGAGATCGAACTCCGGCGCAGCTTCGATCGCGCGGCCGGACACCGGGCTGGCGCCGTCCGCGCGCGTTTCGAGGCCGGTGAACAACATCCAGTCCGGCGTCACGGCCAAGCCTTCCGGCCCCTGATTGCCGCTGACCGTGAGTTTGCTCCGGCCGAATGCTTGCGCCAGCTCTGTCGAATACGCGCCAAACGCGATCGGCGCGCCGCGCGCTGCCGCGCCGCAATTGCCGAGATCGTAGGCGAGGACCCGGTGGTTGCGCTCGAACGAGACGAGCGCCACATCGCCATTGAGCGCAAGCCCCTCGGCATCGCCCCCGGCCTTCCCCTTCAGTGCATTGCCCTCGGCATCGAGCAGGCCCGCGACGAGAGCGCGTCTCGGGGTCAGGCCGTCGGCGGACAGATCGATCCAGACAAAGCCGCCATCGTCGCTCACCGCAAGCAGGCCGCCATCGGGACGAAAATCGAGACCCGACAGGCCGCCAAAGCGGGGATCGCTGCTGGTGAGATGAAAGCCCGCGACGAAATCGAGTTCGCCAATGTCGCGCCGGAAGGGATTGAGGCCCTGGAGCGGAACCGGCGCCGCATCGAGGTCGATCGCCTCCGGCTCCCGACGCACGGCGCCGGGCGGACACGAGGCGCGCCGCAGGGGGGCGAGATAGTCGCGCTGCAGATCGCCCTCACGCTGGGAGATCAGGTCCCCGATCGGGTCGGCGGGAGGCGGCTGGCCGATAGCGGATGCAGCAAGCATCGCGCCGGCCAACAGACCCGCCGCGCCAAGCCATGCTGTCCATCCGAGGCGGCGCCCCATGCCCGTGTCCCGATCCAGCCAAAACAGGCAGCGTGATGCCCCGGCCATATGGCAGGCTCAAGGCGATTTGGCAGCGGGACGGGACTATCGCGGCGGCGGCTGGAGATCGGCCGGCAAAGTGGGCGTCGAGAGGATATGCTCATAGGCAGCCCAGCGGGCAGCCGGATCGTCGCCCGCCCGATCGACATAGTCCCGCACAAGGACTTCGCCGGAGGAATAGTTGATCGCATAGGAGCGGTATTCCGCCTCGAAATCCAGCGACTGTTCGGCGGCCTCGCGCCCCACCAGGCGATAGCGCTCGACGAGTTCGATGGCGCGCTCGCGCGAGATGACGCCGTCGAGATGCATCTGGGAGATCGTCAGCAGCGCGCCTTCCAGCTCCGCCGTGGCGCTCCGCAGGGCGTCGAACGCTGGCGCGGTTGCGGGATCGAGACCGGCAAGCGGATAGAGCACGCGCATTTCGAAATCGAGGCGCTCTGCGTTCGGGAAGGCGAGATCGACGCCAAAATCCGCCCCGCCCTCGTTCAACGGAGCGGCAGGCGCATAGAGCGGCGCGACCGAAAACTCGACCCAGCCCTTCGTGCGGTAGGCGCGCTCGTTATAGATGCCTTGCAGATGGTGTCCCGGATAGCCTTCGTGGCACCCGAGCACGAGCACATGACCGATGGAAACCGGCAGGTCGGTGTTGATCTGGATGAGCGAGCGATTGCCGCCGAGATAATAGTTGTACGCGCCCCAGCTCTTGCCCGTCACCAGTTCCATCGTGAAGCTTTCGTCCTCGGGCAACGTGATATGCGCCGCAGTGCGGCGGCGGCATTCGTCGATGGAAGCGTACATCACCGCATCGAGGCGATCCTCCGGCACGGCATAGCGCGACCGGAAGGTCTGCACGCGCAGCGGCAACAGGCCATCGCCCGGCACGATCTGCTCGATGCGAGCGAGGGCTGCGTCGTAATGCGACAGCGGCTTGAGGTCGGGCGTCAACGCGAACAGGCGCTCGGCTTCCTCCACGAACGGCGCGCGCACGCCATCGATCATGTCGAGCCGGAACCGCGCCGAGGAAATGTTCGCCACCAGAACTCTGGCGCGCGCCTGTGAGGATGGATCAGGCGACGTGTCGCCAGACAGCGCGGCAGTCAAGCGGTCCGCTTCCGCCTTCAGCGCCTCGCGCGAGCGCGGATTTGCCTTGGCCGCCTCGCGCCATGCGACCGGGCCGAAATAGGCGTCGACATAACCCGGCTCATGCGTGTCGATCTCCAGCGCGAGGCGGACATAATCCTCGGCGATGACATCGATGCTGCGGATCACGCCGCTCTCCATGCTGGCGCAGGCTGAGAGCAGAAGCGCCAGCCCCGCCGCTGCGAGGGCTTTCATCGTCCCGCGCCTCGGCCCTTTGCGACTTCCCCGAACGTTGTCCGCTTGACCGCTTGCGCCGCCATGGCGGCTGCGCCTCGCGCGGATGAAGGCGTGTCGCGCTGCGCCGGCTCCCGAGCCGCAGCCTTGGCGCGCGCGGCTTCCTGTTCGCCGAAAAGCTCGGCCAGCTTGTCCGTCATCGCGCCGCCCAGCTGTTCGGCATCCACGATGGTGACAGCGCGGCGATACCAGCGCGTGACGTCGTGGCCGATGCCGATGGCGATCAGCTCGACTGGCGAGACGCCTTCGATGTGCGCGATCACTTCGCGCAGATGCGCCTCAAGCGGATTGCCGGGGTTGATCGACTGGGTGGAGTCATCCACCGGCGCGCCGTCCGAGATCACCATCAGGATCTTGCGCTGTTCGGCGCGCGCCATCAGGCGGTCGTGCGCCCAGAGCAGGGCCTCGCCGTCGATGTTCTCTTTCAGCAGACCCTCGCGCATCATCAGGCCGAGATTGCGCCGCACGCGCCGCCACGGCGCATCCGCCGCCTTGTAGATGATGTGGCGCAGATCGTTGAGGCGGCCCGGCGCGGGCGGCTTGCCCGCCTTGATCCAGTCCTCGCGCGAAAGGCCGCCTTTCCACGCCTGCGTCGTGAAGCCGAGAATTTCGACCTTGACGCCGCACCGCTCCAGCGTGCGCGCCAGAATATCCGCGCACAGCGCCGCCACCATGATCGGCCGCCCGCGCATCGAGCCGGAATTGTCGAGCAGCAGCGTCACCACCGTATCGCGGAACTTGCTCTCGTCTTCCATCTTGAACGACAGCGGCGCGGTGGGATCGACGATCACGCGCGTGAGGCGGGCCGTGTCGAGCACGCCTTCCTCGAGATCGAACATCCACGAGCGGTTCTGCTGCGCCATCAGGCGGCGCTGCAGCCGGTTGGCGAGACGCGAGACAGCGCCCTGCAGCCCCTGCAACTGCGCATCGAGATAGGCGCGCAGGCGCGTCAGCTCTTCGGGATCGCACAGTTCGTCGGCGGCTTTCACTTCGTCGTGGACGGTAGTGTAGGCGTGATAGGCCGACTTGAACGCATCGCTGTCGCGCCAGTTGGGGCGGATCGGCGTGGAGGGCTCATCCTCTTCGGATTCGGAGGACTCCATCTCCGCGTCGGCATCGTCGGCGGCGGAGGCTTCGACCTGATCGCCGGGCTCGCCGTCGCCGGCGTCGCTGGCGTCCTGCTCTTCGCCTTCCCCCTCGCTTTCGCCCTCGCCTTCGGAGTCATCCGACGCCTTGGACTTGGCTTCGCCCTCGTCATCGTTCTCGCCGGCTTCGTCTTCGCTCTCGGTCGAGGTCGAGCCCTCGTCGCCCATGCCGAGGTCGCGCAGGAGATCGCGCATCACGTCAGAGAACGCGGTCTGGTCGTCCATCGCTTCGCGCATCCGGGCCAGCGGGCCGGCCGCCTTCTCGGCAAGCTCTGCGCGCCACAGCGTCGCGACGGTTTCGGCGGCGGGCGGCAGGGTGCGGCCCGTCATCGCTTCGCGCAGCACGAATTCGAGCGCGTCATCCATCGGCGCGCGGCTGCGATCGGTGACGCGCGAATAGCCCGCACGCTCGCAGCGCTGCTGAAGCACGGCGTCGAGGTTTTCGGCGACGCCATCCATCGCGATGGCGCCGATCGACTCGATGCGTGCGCGTTCGGCGGCCTCGAACAGGCGGCGCGCGTCTTCGCGCTGGGGCATGGCGCGGGCGTGCTTGCGCGCATCATGGTGGGCGACCTTGAGGGCGAGCGCATCAGCCTGGCCTCGGGCGCGCGCGGCCGTCGCCGGCGTCAGGTCCTTCGGCGGGGTGGTCAGCGTGATCTGGCCGTCCTGCATCCGGCCGCCATCGACCGAGAAATCCACGGCAAGCTCATCCTGCCCCGCCAGCGCGCGGGTGGCGGCGCTGAGGGCGGACTTGAAGACATCCGAGCGGTCGGTCGGGCTGGTCATGGTTTTCGTTTAGAACGGCGCAGAAGCAGTGGGAAGGGTGTCTAACCGTCCCTGGTCGCTTCGATGGCGGCAAGGGGCGATCCGATGCTGCCGGCCACAAGCGCGGCCAGGATTTTCGGCATCGGCCACAGGCGCGCAAACGGGGCCATCAGCCAGTCGCGGACCAGCGCAATCGCGCGGCTGTCGGACTGGTAGGCCGGCGTGAACATCCAGGAGGCGAGCTGATAGAGCCGGATATGGCCGCGCCGGGAGCGGCAATAGGCGTCGAGCGCGAGCGATATGTCGCGGTTCACTTCCAGCGCGCGGGCAAGGCCGAGCGCATCCAGCAGGGCCATGTTGGCGCCTTGGCCGAGCTGGGGGCTGGCCGAGTGCCAGCTATCGCCCACATGCGCCATGCCGGGGCTGGCGGGCGAGGACCGGGTGCCGTGGCAATAGGCGGCGAAGATCAGCTGCTCGCGGCTCACCACCTGATTGATGAACGGCGCGGCCTGCGGCCAGAGCCTGAGCGCCTCCCGCCGCCATTCATCCAGCGGCGCCGTGCGCCAGGCGGCGAGCTGGCTGTGGGGCAGGCTCCAGAAAAAGGCGGCCTGCTTCTGCTCGCCCGCGCGCACACGTCCGATGGGCAGCACGCCGACCATCTTGCGGGCCGCTTCGTAACGCTGCTCGAGTGCGTTGGGATCGAACGGCGCAGCGGCAGGCCCCTCCGGCCAATCGACATTGCACCAGAGCGCGCCGAAGGGCAGCGGCGGCAACGGTTCACTCCGGGCGAGGGGCGACTTCACGCCGAGCGCATCGATCACGAGATCGAAGCGCGGGCTTTGACCGCCATCAGCAAAAGTGAGACGCCCATCGCTCGCGCTCAAAATTTCGCGACCGCCTTCCATCTCCGCGCCAGCGTCACGCGCAGCATCCAGCAACGCCTCGAACAGAGCGCCGCGATGCACGGCCAGGCCCTCTCCCGCACCACCGCCAAGCGCGCGATAGCGGACATCGAGCACCACGCGGTTGGACGGCATGGTGCGCCCGAACAGGCGGCGGATCGGCGCGCCCAGCGAATGCATGCGCGCCGCCATGCCGATCTCATCGAGCACGGCGAGGCCGACGGGCTGGAGAATGAGACCGGAGCCGACAGGCGCGGGCGCGGCCATGCGGTCGAACACCACGACGCGCTCGCCCTGGCGCGCCAGCAGCGCTGC
>CAZGWV010000126.1:0-2550 GCA_964529555.1 uncultured Rhizobium sp. | reverse complement strand
GCTTCCAGAAATGAGCCACGCAGCTCCCGCAAAAGGTCGAGCGACACGAGCTTCCTGAACTCTTTCCGGCTGTCGTTCGCGATGCGGCGCTCCTGCTCTTCCGGCGAGATCGTCAAACGCGCAAACTTCACTTCACCGCCGAGGCCCTGCACCAGCTCCACCACGCGCTCCGCGAAACCCTCGCGCACCGTCTCTTCGGGCTGGAAGGTGAAGATCATCGACTGGCCCGATGACGCTGCCGTCTCGAAGCCCGCCATCCACATCGCCTCCCGCAGGCGCACGAATTCGGGATCGCCGAACGGCAGGCGCTCAAGCAGCGCATCGACGACCAGGTGATTGTGGAACAGCGGCAGGCCGGTGAGCTGCGCCAGTTCACGCGCGACCGTCAGCTTGCCTGACGCAGGCCCACCCCAGATGACGATGAGCTTCATACCCCACCAAACAACGCCAGCGTCCGCTCGAACGCCAGCTTGTCGGCGGCGGCGTCATAGTCCGCCGAGTTCCTGCGCGAGAAGCCGTGGCCGGCGTCGTAGATGTAGACCGGGATATCCGGGTGCGCCGCCTCGATCTTGTCGACCGCGCCAACCAGCGGGATGTGCGCGTCCTTCGCGCCGAAATGGCAGATCGTCGGACACCTGGGTTTCATGCCGATCATCTGCGGAATGGCGCCGCCATAATAGCACGAGGCCGCCGCGATCCCGTCGATGCGCGCCGCCGCAAGCCAGCTCATCGAGCCGCCATAGCAATAGCCGGTGACAAACACCTTCTTTGAGTTTTCCGGGCCCGACTGCGAGAGCGCGTCGAACACGCCGCCCACATCGTTCATCGCATTGTCCGGGCCGTTGCCCATTGCAAGCTCGCGGCCGCGCGCCAGCCCTGCGGCAACATCCTGCGCCTGCACGATGAAGCCGGGCGCTGCGCGATCATACATCGACGGCGCGATGGCCTCGTAGCCGGCGGCGCCGAAGCGCTCGGCCATTTCCTTGACGTGATCCGAAAGACCGAAGATTTCCTGTATGACGATGACGCCGCCCCTGCGCAGGCCCTGCGCCTTCACATGCCATGCGTCGAGTTCGAAGCCATCGCGGCTGGTCACGCGGATCATTGAGCCTACAGACATGGCTTTTCTCCCATTCGGCTTCCGTGTTCAGCTTTTCAGTCTGCGCAGACGAACGCGACCGGCGGAGACGATGACAAGCTGTCCCACAGGATCAAATCCCTGCGATGGCAGAATCTGGACGGCGCGGACAGCGCGCTCCTCTGGCGTAAGTTCCGGCATGAACAGGATGATGGCGCCCGGCGCTTCCAGCCCCTGCCGAATCAGCAACTCGCCGAAATCAAAATCTTCCGTGAGTATGATGCGGCTCTCGGCGTTGGCGAGCGCCAGCAAGTCTATGTCGGAAGACTGCGCATCGGTTTCGGCGGCATACCGGACATCGAAAGCCAACTCACGCAATTTCAGGACGGCAATTCGCGGCAGGCACTCATCAGCCAGAACCGCGAACGTCACTCCGCCGCGACCGTGACTTCATGCGCCAGATAGTCAGCGGCGTAGGCCAACGCCGCTTTCACATCCTCGGCCGTAATGCGGGGATAGTGCTCCGCCACCGCCTCCGCGCCGGCGCCGCGCGCGCTTTCCCGAACAAGCTGCTCGACGGTCACGCGCGTTCCCTTGATGACAGGCTTGCCCATCATCACATGCGGGTTCGTCTCAATGCGTTCGCGCCAGCTACCCATACGTTCAGACTACCACACCCGCGTTCCGCAGCACAGCCGCTCTATCCCACCTTGAACAGGAAACCTATCACGGCGGCGATCACGCCCGTGAGCATGAGCAGCAGCGCGAACGCCATCACGCATCCCGGCCCCATTTCCGTGCTGAACTTCGTCTTGCGAAGGCGCCAGGCGAGGAACCCGCCTGCGATCAGCAGGGCGACCCCGATCAGGATCATCTTCCAGTCCATGCGCCGCCCTCCCCGAGCTATCCCGCATCGATGCTATACCGGGGGACGCGAGAACGCTAACCCAGCTCCTTGATCATCACCCGCATGGCGCGGCTGCGGCCGGGGCGAAGACCGCCCGCGAAAGTCTTGCCGCCAATGTCGGCAAAACCCCAGCGCTCATAGGCGGCGCGCGCCCATTCGGCATGCTCCATCACGTCGAGCCAGAGATAGGAGCAGCCCTCGGAGCGCGCCTGCGTCTCGGCGGCCTCGAACAGCTTCTTGCCGATGCCGCCACGGCGGGCGCCGGGCAACAGGTAGATGCGCGGAATCTCCGCGCCGCCCTCGCGCTGGTTGAGAGGCTCGGGCACGCCGATGTTCATAATCAGGAAGCCGACGCCGACCGTGTCCTGCCGCGCGATCCAGACCCGCGCATCCGGCCGCGCCAGCGTGGCGACGATCGCATCCGCGCCGAACGTCTTCAGGTGATGGAAGAACGCGACCGCATCGTCCCAGTCGTCGTGATAGGCAGCAGCATAGGCCGCCGGGCCGATGATGCCGAGGTCAGGCGCGTCCGCCTCGGTCGCGCGGGAAATAACGATATCGCTCA
>CAZGWV010000125.1:7780-9384 GCA_964529555.1 uncultured Rhizobium sp. | reverse complement strand
GGTCCCGCCCCGTTTAGGGGGCGGACAGGTGGGGGTCTCTGTCAACGTTCACGTCATGCGGTGATCGGCTCAACTACCTCGCAGGTACTTGTCCTGCCGCTGTGGGTGACGCACACCGCCAGTTATGAGCGAACAGATCCGCAAGCATATTCCCTTCGCCGGCCTGATGGGCATCGAGATCGTTTCCGCAACGAAGGAGCGAATCGAGGCGCGGCTTCTGGTTCGTCCCGATCTCTGCAACCCGATGAAGGGGCTGCATGGCGGGGCGGCGATGTCGCTGGCCGATACGCTGGGCGCGATGGGCGCGTCGATGAACCTGCCTGAGGGCGCGGGCGGCACGACGACCCTTGAAAGCAAGACGAATTTCATCGGTGTTGCGCGCGAGGGCGAGACCGTTACGGCCATCTGCACGCCGCTTCATGTCGGTCGGCGCACGTCGATCTGGCAGACGAAAATCACCAGCGAGGCCGGCAAGACGGTCGCACTGGTGACGCAGACGCAAATGGTGCTCTAGACTGCCCTCCTGAACGGAGGAGAAGATGTCCCTCGAGCGGAAAGCACGCGCCTATGTCGCGGCTGTGGAAGGCGGCGCCGTGGGCGACGATCTGGCGGCGTTCTACCATCCCGACGCGGTGCAGTATGAGTTCCCCAACCGGCTCGTTCCGCGCGGCGCACAGCGCGACCTTGCCGCCATCCTCGAAGGCGGGGGGCGCGGAACGAAGCTGATGGAGCGCCAGATCTTCGACATCCACACGGTCACGGAACTCGGCGACCGTGTGATCCTCGAATATACGTGGACCGGCTATCCGTTGACGCCGGTGGGAACCGTGCGGCCGGGGGAATCGATGCGGGCGCGCATCTGCCAGGTGATCGAGTATGAAGACGGGCTGATCATCCGGCAGCGCAATTATGATTGCTTCGAACCGTTCTGATGCAGAAATTTTCTCTCATCTCCCTTTCGTGTCTCGCCCTGCTGGCCGCGTGTGGCAGCGAGCCCGAGGCGCCCGAAATCGGCGAGACGCCGGCCGAGACGCCCGATCCCGCCATCGCGGCCGCCGTAACCGCAGAGGGCCAGGCGCTGGCAGGCTGCGGCCCTGTCACGGTGGAAGGCTATTGCGGCGTCCGCTTCGGCATGACGGAAGAGGCCGCGTCGGCTGCCTTCCCCGTGAAGCTGGAGAATTACGATATCGCCCCGCCTGGCAGGCCCGATCCGGCGCGTTGTTTCGAACTGTTCGCGGTGGAGCCCGTCAGGGGGTTCAGCCTGCTGATCGAAGGCGGCGGCGTGCGCCGCATCGACTTCCTCTCCGAAACCGCGCGCACCGCCGACGGTCTCGGTGTCGGATCGACGCTCGCGGCGGTCCGCGCGAAATTTGGCGCAGCCGTCACCGAGACGCCCAACGTGTTCGAGCCCGAGATCATCGATCTCGGCGTCATGCAGGGCGAAACGAAATTCGTGTTCGAGATGCAGGACAATATGGTGCGCTCATGGCGCGTGGGGCAGGCCCCCGCCATCGACTATTCCGCGCATTGCGGGTGAGGCGATTGCGCTGAAGCCTTGAGACCGGGAGCCCGGTCCCTCGTGGTTCGCCCTTCGAGACGCCGCC
>CAZGWV010000125.1:5320-7680 GCA_964529555.1 uncultured Rhizobium sp. | reverse complement strand
CCTCATGGTGAGCAGTAGCGATGCGTAAAGCATCGCTACGTCCGTCGAACCACGAGGGCGGCAAGGGCAGTGCCGCCTCAGTCCTTCTTCAGCGTCGCTTCCAGAACCGCGCGGGCTTTCGCGCCCAGTTCGGGATGGGCCAGCGCCATCGCGGCGAAGGCTTCGAGATAGAGAAGCTTGTCGCCGCAGTCATAGTCCTGGCCGGCGTATTTGAAGGCGTGGAAATCCTGGCTGTCCATCAGGCGCTGCATCGCGTCTGTGAGCTGGATCTCGCCGCCGGCGCCCGGCGTCTGCGTCGCCAGCAGGTCGAAGACTTCGGGCTGGAGGATGTAGCGGCCGGTGATCTTGAGGCGCGAGGGCGCTTTGTCGACCGGGGGCTTCTCGACCATGCCTTTCATCTTCACGAGCGGGCCTGTGTCGCCGGCTTTCACCGGATCGATCACGCCGTACTGGTTCACGCGCTCCTGCGGAACCTCGTCCACCGCGATGATGTTGCCGCCGACTTGCGTGTAGGCGTCCACCATCTGCCTGAGACACGAGCCGCCCTTGCCCTTCACGATCACATCGGGAAGCAGCACGGCGAAGGGCTCGTCGCCGACGATGTCGCGGGCGCAGAGCACGGCATGGCCGAGGCCGAGGGCCGCCTGCTGGCGCGTGAAGCTCGCCGCGCCGGGGGGCAGGGCGGCGGCGCGGACCTCGGCGAGGATCGCGTCTTTCTTCTTGGCTTCCAGCGTGTGTTCAAGCTCGAACGCCTTGTCGAAATAGTCCTCGATGACGTGCTTGTTGCGGCCCGTGACGAACACGAAATGCTCGATGCCCGCTTCGCGCGCTTCGTCCACGACATACTGGATGGAGGGGCGGTCGAAGACCGTCAGCATTTCCTTCGGCACCGCCTTGGTTGCCGGCAGCACGCGCGTGCCAAAACCGGCGACGGGCAGAACGGCCTTTCGTACAGGCTTGCTGGCAGGCTTCATGGTAAATTCCCCAAACTGGATCAGGACGCGCCACTAGCGTAGCACGCGAGTCGTTTCCAGCGACAGGCTGCAATGCCGGGGCCAGACGGCGGCTGCATGGAAGCGCGGCCGTGCGATCAGGCCGCTTCGTGTTCGTCGTCCACCACGATTGCGAGCTTGAGGCCCAGCGCCTCGCACACACGGCGGATCGTGTCGAACTTCGGCTCGGCGCCTTCCCGCAGCGCCTTGTAGAGCGACTCCCGCCCCAACCCCGCCATCGCCGCCACCTCGCTCATGCCCCGCGCGCGGGCGACTTTCCCAAGCGCGTGCGCGAAGGCTTCGCCATCATTTTCAGCGAGCACTTCCGTGAGGTATTCGGCAATCGCCTCATCGGTATCGAGGTAATCGGCAATATCGAACTTCTTCAGGCTCGATATCTTGATCTTGTCGACCATCTTCAATCCTCCAGCGCTTCCGCCAGTTTCTTAGCGGCGGCGATGTCGCGCGCCTGCGAATCCTTGTCTCCACCGCCCAGCATCAGGATCACCGTCGTTTCGCGCTGGATGTAGTACATGCGCCAGCCTGGGCCGAAATGTTCGCGCATCTCCATCACGCCATCGCCCACCGGCTTCACGTCTCCAAGATTTCCGCGTTCAACCTTGTCGAGCCTTCGCGTCAGCCGGCGGCGTGTCGCGGCATCCCTGACCCCGTCGAGCCATTCCGAGAACGCATCTGTCGCCAGAACAGTGAACATGAGTATGTATCCCCCCGGATACAGGTGTCAACAGGAAGTGCTGCTCACTCCACCGTCACCGATTTCGCGAGATTTCGCGGCTGGTCCACATCCGTGCCCTTCTCGACGGCCACATGATAGGCCAGCAATTGCAGCGGAACCACCGTCACGATCGGCTGGATCACGCGCTCGCATTCGGGGATTTCGATGGTTCCGAACGGCGCACTGCCGGCCTGCTTGATGCCGGCCTTGTCGGAGACGAGGAACACCTTGCCGCGCCGCGCCGCCACTTCCTGCAGGTTGGAGAGCGATTTCTCCAGCAGGTGATCGTGCGGGGCGGCCATGATGACGGGCGTGCGTTCGTCGATCAGGGCGATGGGGCCGTGCTTGAGTTCGCCCGAGGCATAGCCCTCTGCGTGGATGTAGGAGATTTCCTTCAGCTTCAGCGCGCCTTCGAGGGCGATGGGGTAGTGCTGGCCGCGCCCGAGATAGAGGATGTCGCGCGCCTTCGCGATCTCAGGCGCGAGGGCCATGATCTGCTTTTCGGTGTTCAGGGCATCGCCGATCAGGCGCGGCAGTTCGATCATCGAGCCGACGATGGACTTCTCCCGCTCGCGCGAGAGGAAGTTGCGCTGGCGGCCTGCTGCGATGGCGGTCGCGAGCAGGGCGCAGAG
>CAZGWV010000125.1:0-5220 GCA_964529555.1 uncultured Rhizobium sp. | reverse complement strand
TAATAGGCCGTGCCGCAGGCGACGATCTGGATGCGGTCGACCTGCGTGAAGTCGATGGCCTTCTTGCCTTCGCGCGTGGGCAGGACGGCCTTGAGATCGTAGGCGTCGATATAGGCGGACACCGTGCGGCCCACGAAGTCGGGCTGCTCGTAGATTTCCTTCTGCATGAAGTGGCGGTAATTGCCCTTCTCTGCGGCGGCGCCGGCGGCAGGCACATGCGTTTCCGCGCGCTCGACGGGTTTGCCGGCGGCATCGAAGATTTCGAACGATGTGCGGCTCAGCACGCACCAGTCGCCTTCTTCCAGATAGATCACGCGCTGGGTGAAGGGGCCGACGGCGAGCGCGTCGGAGCCGAGGAACATTTCCTTTTCGCCGACGCCGATCACCAGCGGCGAGCCGCGGCGGCCGCCGAGGATGAGATCGTCTTCGCCCGCGACGATCGCCGCGATGGCGAAGGCGCCGCGCAGCTGGTCGAGCGTCGCCTTGAAGGCTTCTTTCGGCTTGAGCCCTTTGGAGAGGTTCTCGTCGATCAGGTGGGCGATGGTTTCCGAATCCGTTTCGGTGTCGAACTTGCGGCCACGGGCTTCCATCGCCTCGCGCAGCTCGCGGAAGTTTTCGATGATGCCGTTGTGGACGATGGCGACCCGGCCCGACGCATGCGGGTGGGCGTTCGTTTCGTTGGGCTGACCGTGGGTCGCCCAGCGGGTGTGACCGATACCGGCGCTGGCCTTCAGCGGCGTCTCGCGGACCCTGGCGTCGAGGTTGGACAGCTTGCCCGGCGCGCGCAGGCGCTTCAGCTTGCCCGCTTCCAACAGGGCGACGCCCGCCGAATCATAGCCGCGATATTCCAGCCGCTTGAGCGCTTCCACCAGACGGGTCGCCGCCGGCTGGTCGCCGAGGATGCCGATAATACCGCACATTCGTGGTCTACTCCGACTGCAATCGCGCTGATCTAGGCGATTGCTGCGCTTAAGCTATTGCAAAACATGGCGGGGGTCCGTCATCAAGTTCACGGTTTCACGGCCGGTTATGGTGTTTCTGTTACCGGCATGAGCCTTATCCGCCGCCCGGCGGCCGATCAGGCCACACCGGGCAGCGTATTTGCGTGAGGGACGATGACGGCTCGCAAGTTTTTCGGAACGGACGGCATTCGCGGCACGGCCAACTCCTGGCCGGTCACGCCCGAAATGGCGATGCGCCTCGGCATGGCGGCGGCGACCCATTTCCGCAAGTCCGACCCGCGCCGGCATCTTGTCGTCATCGGGAAGGATACGCGCCTGTCGGGCTATATGCTGGAGCCCGCGCTGACCGCCGGCTTCACGGCGAAGGGCATGGACGTGGTGCTGTTCGGGCCGTTGCCGACGCCGGGCGTTGCGATGCTGACGCGCAGCTTGCGGGCTGATCTTGGCGTGATGATCTCCGCCTCGCACAATTCGTATCAGGACAACGGCATCAAGCTGTTCGGGCCGGATGGCTACAAGCTGTCGGACGAGGCCGAACTCGCCATCGAAGAGCTGATGACGCATCCGCTGGACGAAGGGCTTGCCGCCCCGCCGGATCTGGGGCGTGCGCAGCGCGTGGACGATGCGCAGTCGCGCTATGTCGAGATCGTCAAATCGACCTTCCCGCGCAAGCTGCGCCTGTCTGGTCTGCGTATCGTGATCGATTGCGCCAACGGCGCCGCCTACAAGGTCGCGCCCAAGGCGCTGTACGAACTCGGCGCCGAAGTCTTCGCCATCGGGGACGAGCCCAACGGCTTCAACATCAACCGAGAGATCGGCTCCACCGATACCCGCGCCATGGTCGAGGCGGTGCATCGCTATCGCGCCGATATCGGCATTGCGCTCGACGGGGACGCGGACCGCGTCGTCATGTGCGACGAGAACGGCCGCATCGTCGATGGCGACCAACTGCTCGGGCTGATCGCACAGAGCTGGAAGCAGCAGGGCAGGCTGAGCAAGAAGGCCGTGGTCGCGACCGTGATGTCGAACCTTGGGCTTGAGAACCATCTCAAGGGCCTCGGCGTTGCGCTGGAGCGTACGCAGGTGGGCGACCGCTATGTCGTGTCGCGCATGCTGGAGAAGGGCATCAATGTCGGCGGCGAACAGTCCGGCCATATCGTGCTGTCGGATTTCTCGACGACGGGCGACGGGCTGCTGGCGGCGCTTCAGGTGCTGACCGTGATGGTGGAGACGGGCAAGCGCCTGTCTGAAGTCGCGCATGTGTTCGATCCGGCGCCGCAGAAGCTGGTCAACCGCAAATTCACCGGCGCCGATCCGCTGAGCCGCAAGCATGTGCAGGACGCCATCGCCGCCGCCGAGAAGGCGCTGGGCGCCAAGGGCCGACTGCTGGTGCGCAAGTCGGGCACCGAGCCGCTGATCCGCGTCATGGCGCAGGCCGAGTCCGACGATCTCGTGAACGAGGCGGTCGGCGGCGTGCTGGCGGCGCTGGACCGGGATTAGGGTCGCCGGTTGGTCCGTCGCCGTCACCGCGGTATGATGCGATATGGCTGTCGAGATTTTCTCTCGCATCGTCCCGGCAGCTCGGCGAGCCGCATGCTGCCTGATCTGTTTGAAGCCAAATGCACAAGGTGAACAGGCTTGAAGCGCCAAGTCAGGGCACGCCTCAACATCAGCCCTGGGTCCTGACTGTCGTCAGGACGAGCGGGGATGGAGCATCGTTCCAATCAAGCCGATCGTGCGCTGGGCAGGCGCATCTCACGCCGCGTTGAGCCGACTGGACACGCGCGGAATTATCGCCCGGCATGCTGAATCATTCGCCAAGAGGAAGGATGAAACCTTCGCGATTGGCCCTTTCCAGGTGCGCGCCGGTGTCGGCGCGGTCATGGCCCGACCCGCTATTCTCCGGGTTTGAATCCGAGGATCACATTGCCCGGCGCCTGGCCGAACGAGCCATAGCCCGAGTTCGTGATCAGCAGGCCGTTCGCGGCATAGATCGATGCGGCGTCGATCGCGCCGCCCTTGCCGGGCACGCCGTTGATCGTGTCGTAAGCCTTCGCCGTCGCCTGTTTCCAGATCAGCGCGCCCGTCTGCGAATCCAGCGCGTACAGCGTGCCGTCGAGCGTGGCGGCGAAGACGACGCCATCGATCACGGCGGGCGCCGCCGACATGGCGGTTGCATGCACGGGGAAGCCCGGCGGCATTTGCGGCGCATCGGCCGGGGCCTCGGGATTGAACTGCCACTTGATAGCGCCGGTTTTGGCGTCGAGCGCATAGAGGCCCGGCTTGATGTCGGGATCGAAATCCCACTCGCCGGGAATCGGCTGGCCCACGGTCGAGATCGGAACGAACACCGTGTCCTTGTCGTAGGCGATGCCCCAGTGCACGCCGCCCAGCGGCCCGCCCGTGCCCAGCGCCTTGCGCCAGACGACCTTGCCGGTGTCGGGATCGAACGCCCACACAGAGCCGGATTTCTGGCCGGCATAGACCAGCTGCCTGCCGTCCGAATGCGTGCCGAGGATGGCGGACGCGCCGAAGTCCACATCGCGATAGACGGTTTCGGGGGGGCTGGTGCAGTTCAGCAGTTCGGGCTTCGATGTGAGGTCGCAGCCGATATTGTAGATGTCGTTCGGCGTGGCGTGGAAGCTCCACTTCTCCTTGCCGGTCAACAGGTCGACCGCGATCACGGCGTTGGTGTTCTCGTGCGCGGGCGGGGAGTTGCTCTCGCCGGTGGCGAAGTAGATCAGGTTGCGCTTCTCGTCGATCGCGGGGGAATTCCAGATCGGCGCGCCGGACGGGCCCATCAGCGATTTGCCGTCGCCGCGATCGCGCACATGGGTGGCTTCCGGCATGGTGTCGTAGCGCCATTGCTGATCGCCCGTCTTCGGGTCGAGCGAGACGACATAGCCGTGGTTGGTGCAGCAGATCACGTCATTGCTGCCGCCGAACACGATCTCGAATTGTGAAACGGGAACGATCACGCGGTCCTTGAGGACGCTCGGCGTGCCCGTTGCGGTGGAGTAGGAATACGTCCCCACGGTTTTCGTCCACACGGCCTTTCCCGTGCGCGCGTCCAGCGCATAGACCATCGTGTCGAGCCCGGAGAAGACGAGCAGGGGCGTTCCATCCACCCAGCCGAAAGCAGAACTGGTCCGCAGCGGCGCGCCGCCCGGCGTGTTGTAGATCCACTGCAAACAGGGCTCGTCGGGAACGGAGATGTCGAACGCATACATTGCGCCGACATCGGCCACCGGCACGAACAGGTTCTTGCCGACCACCGCGCCCTGCGCGCGCATTCCCGTTGCATCGGGGAAGCCGACCGCCCATGAAAGCTCAAGCCTGGCGATCTTCGCTTTCGTCAGCCCCGATTTCTCGGCGCTGAGGCTGCGCGTGTTGTGCATGTCGAAGCCGAAATTGGTGATCGCCGCCGCGCCCGCGAGATCGACCGGCATGCGCGCCGCGTCGCACATCATCGCCGACGTCCAGCTGTCGGACGGCGGCTTGGCGCCGATCAGATAGTTCACCACCTGCGCGCGCTGCTCGTCGGAGAGCATCGCGCCCTGGGCCTTCATCTTTCCCTCCGTGAGGGAGTAGTTGATGAATTGCAGGCTCATCTGCTTCAGCGTCGAGATCGCGGGCGAGCGCGTCGCTTCGGGCTGGTCGTGGCAGGCGGCGCAGAATTGCTTGTAGACGGCCTCGCCTGGATGAGGGCCGGTTGCGGCGACCTGCTGGGCGGGCGGGGCGATGTCATGTGCGGGCGCGGGGGCTTCCGCCGTTGGCTTGTCCGCTGGCGCGGCTGCATCCGTAACCGGCGGCGCGGCCTGGCAGGACGCCAGCGCCAGCGACATGGCGCCCGCCATCAGGATCTGGGAGAGTCTGGTCATGTCCGTCCCTGTCGTCATCGCGGCGCTTGCGGCCGTCCGATACCGGGGAGTCTGCTCCAGCTTCGGGCCGATGGCTAGTCACTGTCAGGCAGCAGTGGCGCGAGCGAAGATCGCGAACGTCGATGGAGCCCCCCACCTGTCCGCCCCGTTTTTAGGGGACGGGCAGGCGGGGGTCTTGTTCGGCATACGGGCTGTTGCAGCCCGCCTTCAGAGGAATTCACTTGTTGGAAAGGGGGCCAGCCCTTACCTTGGCCTCGGCGGTTAGCTGCAGCGTTCGAACGGCAACACATTCCGTCGACCGTACATTTCTGTTCGGGAGCTGGCTCTGGCGGGGACCGTGGTCCTCATCATCTGGCGCCCACCTGGCTTGCTGGGTC
>CAZGWV010000124.1:0-9464 GCA_964529555.1 uncultured Rhizobium sp. | reverse complement strand
CCGCCAGCGCCGCGCCAGTTGCCCCCGCCTCGCGCACCTGTCACAACCCGCTTCGATACGGGCAACCAGGGCTGCAGAGACGGCCGGATGGGGCAAAGATGGCGATCCTGAAACTCGACCATGTCGTGAAACGCTTCGGCGAGTTCGCAGCCGTCGACGACCTGTCGTTCGAAGTTCCCGACGGCGGCATCTTCGGATTTCTCGGCGGCAATGGCGCGGGCAAGACGACGAGCCTGCGGATGGCGCTCGACATCATCCGTCCGACATCGGGCTCCATCGAGATTCTCGGGCGCAAGCCGGGGCGGGAGAACGCATCGCAGATCGGCTTCCTGCCGGAGGAGCGCGGGCTCTACCGGCGCATGAGCGTGCTGGACACCATCGTCTATTTCGGACGGCTGAAGGGCATGGACGCAGCGCCCGCCAAGAAGGAAGCCGAGCGGTTGATCGAGCGCTTCGGGCTTTCCGAGTGGACCAAGTCGATGGTGGAGAAGCTGTCGAAGGGCATGTCGCAGAAGGTTCAGGTTGCGGCGGCGATGGTGAATGCGCCGCGCCTGCTGATCCTCGACGAGCCGTTCTCGGGGCTCGATCCGGTGAACCAGAAAGTGCTGGAGGATCTTGTGCTGGAAATGGCGGCGGCGGGATCGACCGTCGTTTTCTCCACGCACGTCATGCAGCACGCCGAGCGGCTGACGGATCGGATCGTGCTGCTCGCGCGCGGGAGGAAAGTGTTCGAGGGCACGCAGGAACAGGCGCGGGCCACCCTGCCCGGCCGCCTGCGGCTTGAGGCGCAGGGCGATCCGACGGGGATGCCGGGCGTTGCCTCGGCGAAGCGCGGCGAGACGGATACCGGCTGGACCAGCTGGGATATCTCGCTGACGCCGGGGACTGCGCCGGGGCATCTGCTGCAGGCCTGCACGGCGCAGGGCTTTGCCTTGCGGGCGTTCGAGAGCCATCGGCCCAGCCTGCACGATGTCTTCATCCACCTTGTCGGCGCCGAGCAGGAGAGCGTGCAATGAGGAACATCCTTCTCGTCGCCGCCCGCGAGTACAAGCAGATCGCGTCCACGCGCGGCTTCTGGGTGATGCTGCTGGTGTTGCCGGTGGTGATCGGCATTTCTCAGGTCGCCGGGCGCTTCTTCAGGCCGTCGCTGGAATCCGCCTACGTCATCGTCGATGCATCGGGCGCGTATGCGCCGGCGATCGAGCAGCGCATGAAGATCAACTATCAGCGCAGCGAACTTTCGGCTTTCTCCGCCTATGCGCAGCGGTGGAATCTTGGCGTGGTCAAGCCAGACGCCGTGTGGGCGAAGGGCGAGCGCTGGTTCTCGGACGGTCAGGTCGAGCAGTTCATTGCCGATGGCGGCATCGCGACCGCTGCCGAACTGGTGAAGCCGCACGCGCCGCCCGAGGCGCCGGTCTATGAGATCGACAAGCCGAACTATGTGCGCGCCGACCTGCCGCCGGGCGTGAGCGCCGATCAGGACCCCGATGCGCTGGCCGAGGCGCTGGCGCCGTCGCTGAAGGGCGAGATCGATACGGTTGAGGGCAAGCGGCCATTGTCGCTGGCGATCTATGTTCCGAACGATCCGAGCGCGACCTCGCCTGTGCGGATGTGGACCAATGGCGCGCCGAACAGCACGCTGATCGACAATGTGCGCAACGAGATCACGCGGCTGATGCGCGCGAAGGCTCTGGAGGCGAGCGGGCTCGCGCCCGAGCAGGCGGCGAGCATCGCCAATGTTTCCGCGCCGCTGTCGCTGAGCGCGCCGCCGCAGGGAGCCGGGCGGGAGCAGGTGGTGATCCGCTCCGTATTGCCGCTGGCCATGGTCTATCTGCTGCTGGTGACCGTGATGACCACGGGCTCCATGATGCTTCAGGGCGTGATCGAGGAGCGGTCGAACAAGCTGCTGGAGTCGATCCTCGCGAGCGTTCGCCCCGCTGAGCTGATGCATGGCAAGCTGCTGGGCCTGGGGGCCATCGGCCTGACCATTCTGGGCGTCTGGGTTGGCGCGGCGGTGGGCGCGGCGCTGATGGTTCAGGGTGTGGTGGCGGATATCGTAAAGCCGTCTCTGGCGGCGATCGAGCCGTGGATGTTCGCGGCGATGCTGTTCTATTTCGTGGCGGGCTATCTCATCATCTCGATGCTTTATCTCGCCATCGGCGCGCTTTCGAACTCGCTGCAGGATGCGCAGTCCTATCTGATGCCGGTGATCATGCTCATCATGCTGCCGGTGGTGTTTATGATGGTGTCGGTGGCGCAGCAGCCCAATGGCGTGTTCCCTGTCGTGCTGTCGTGGATACCGCTCTACACGCCGTTCGCCATGCTGGCGCGGATGGGCGGCGGGGTGTCGATGATGGAGGTGCTGGGCACGGGCGCGATGCTGGCGGCGTTCGTGGCGATCGAGATGATCCTGCTCGGCCGGCTGTTCCAGGCGACGCTGCTGCGCACGGGGCAACCGCCGAAGCTGAGCGGGTTCGTGGCGATGATGTTCGGGAAGAATGCGGCTTGAGTTGATCCTCCTACCCGCCCTCGTGGTTCGACGGACGTAGCGATGCCTACGCATCGCTACTGCTCACCATGAGGGCTATAGCGACATTGCGAGCGAGAGGCCCCTCATGGTGAGCAGCACGCGCAGCGTGCGCCCGTCGAACCACGAGGGGCCGGGCTCACTGATGCATCTAAACGTACGACCCCGCCCGTCTCAGCAACCTCCCGCCCGTTTCCAGTTTGAAGCGGGCGATGCCGGCGCCGGATCGGGTGTTGACGCCGCCGAGGTCGAGCAGCTCCACGCCGCGCGCTTTCAAATCCTTCATGGCGTGCCAGAGGATGAGATTGTGGGCCGAGGATTTGCGGCCCTCCTCGCTGGTCCAGCCGACATGATAGGTGGCGCGGCGGCCGTGGATGAGGAACAGCATGGCGGCGACGGGGTCGCGGCCTGAGTCCACACGATAGACGGCAAGGCCCGCATTGCGGTCGCCCTTGGCGATGAAGATCTTGTTGTCCTGCCATTTCTCGGTGAGTTCGAGCGGCATGGCGCGATAGCCGCGCTTCCGGCGTTGCTTGGCTTCGGCGTCGAGCAGCCAGCGATACTGGGCGGGCTTCACGCCGGTCTTCTGCACGACGAGGCCGTCGCGCTCGGCTTTCGAGAGGCGGTTGCGCCAGCCCTGGTCCATGCCGGCGCGGAGGTCTTCCTCGCTCCTGGTGAGATCGAGCTGGACGGTGGCGTCGCCCGTCATCACGCGGCTCATGCCTTTGAGGCCGGCGGCTTCGCCCTCCGCTTCGTCGGGCGTGAAGATCACGAGGCGCGGCCAGTTGAGCGGAATGCCCTTCCGCAGGCGGCGGTAGATTTCGATCTTCTCTTCGGTCGTGACGTTATCGCACCAGACGGGGCCGTAGGAGCATAGCGCAACGCGCGCGATCATCGCGAAGCGGCGGACCATGAAGAGGGCTGTTGCCGCGGTCGAGCCATCGTCGCGCTCGATGAAGGCCGTGACCATGTCCACGTCCGCCTTGCCGGGCGCGGTCAGCGTGGCGGCGTAGGCCCAGTCCTGCTGATAGGCGGGCGTGCGCGTGGACAGCTCCTTGTCGTAAAGCTCCCACGGGACGTTGTTCCAGGCGATGCGCAGGCCGGGCTTGTTCGTATTCATTTGCCAAGAATTAGCGATTCCCGCTCCCAAATGGTGAACACAGAACAGGGATCGACCATGGCGCGCGCCAAGCTCCAGACCATTGCGGGCCAGAAGATTCCCGAGCCCCGCATCACGCCGATGGCGATCTGGCTGGGCTTCCTGTGGGTCGGCGTGCCGATCCTCGTGGCGGGCGGGCTGCTGGACCTGATGATGCAGTTCGTGTTCGGGGTCTGCACGGGGCTCTGGTGTTTCGTGCCGCGCTGATGCGTTGCGGGCGGCTCATTCGATCCGCAACGCATCGCGCACGTTTCCGTTCAAGCCCGCCCTGCTCTGCTACGCCGCCGGGACCGGCTGGGCCGATGGGGTCGAGCGGATGAGGGTCAGCTCCTCTTCCGTCATCTCGGCGGGTACGTTGGCGAATAGCGGGGTCGAGAGATAGCGCTCGCCCGTATCCGGCAGCATGGCGAGGATGTTGGAGCCCTGCGGTGCGGCCTTGGCGACTTCGAGCGCGCCGGCGAATGTCGCGCCCGAGGTGATGCCGACGAATATGCCTTCCTTCGCGGCGAGATCCTGGCTGCACTTCATCGCCTCGGCATTCGTGACCGTGAGGATTTTGTGGACGCGGGAGAAGTCCACCTCGCCCGTCAGCTTCGGGATGAAGTCGGGCGACCAACCCTGAATCGGGTGCGGCTTCCAGGCGGGGTGGCCGGCGGCGGCCGTGCCGTCTGCGTTGCGCTGCTGCGACTGGCCGCTGGTGAGCATCGGCGCGTCGGCGGGTTCGCACACGACGATCTTGGTGCGCGGGCTTTCCTTCGCCAGCACGCGCGAGACGCCGTTCAGCGTGCCGCCCGTGCCGAAGCCGGAGACGAAATAGTCGAGGCCGATATCCTTGAAGTCGGCGACGATCTCCGGGCCCGTGGTCTTCTCGTGATAATCCGGGTTGGCGGGGTTCTCGAACTGGCGGGTGAGGAACCAGCCGTGCGCCTTGGCGAGTTCGAGCGCCTTGTCGACGGCGCCGGTGGCGCGCTGGGCCGCCGGGGTGAGCAGCACCTTGGCGCCCAGGAAGCGCATCAGCTTGCGGCGTTCGACGCTGAAGCTTTCCGGCATGACGATGACCAGCGGATAGCCCTTGGCGGCGCACACCATCGCAAGGCCGATGCCGGTGTTGCCCGAGGTCATCTCCACCACGGTCTGGCCGGGCTTGAGTTCGCCGGATTTCTCTGCGGCCTCGATGACGCCGAGCGCCAGACGGTCCTTCACGGAGCCGAGCGGGTTGAACGCCTCGACCTTGACCCAGAGGTTGACGCCTTCCGGCGCGATCCGGTTGATACGGACGATCGGCGTGCGGCCGACCGTTTCGATAATGCTGTTATAGCGCGTCATGGCATTTCCCTGGGGTTTGGCCCTGCGGTTTGGACGTCAACGTCGTCTTGCTCACACTATAAGCTAGGTCGCCGGGGTGTGGGATAAAACATTTTCAGGCGACGAAATTTCATGCTGGAACGCCGGCTGGCGCGGAATCGGCATAACTGACAGGGTGCCGCCATGGCCAAATCGACCTCTGCTTTCGTCTGTCAGTCCTGCGGGACGGCCCATGCGAAGTGGTCGGGCCGGTGCGAGGGCTGCGGCGCGTGGAATACGCTGGTCGAGGAGAGCGTTTCCGCGGCTCCGGGCGGGCTGTCGGCGCCGGCGTCCGGGACGAAGGTGCGGGCGGGGACGGTGGCGTTCTCGCCGCTGGATTCGAGCGATCCGCCGCCGCCGAGGTTATCGACGGGTATCGACGAGTTGGACCGCGTGTTCGGCGGCGGCATAGCGCGCTCGTCCGCCGTGCTGGTGGGCGGCGATCCGGGGATCGGGAAATCCACGCTGCTGCTGCAGGCGGCGGCGGCCATGGCGAAGGCGGGGACGAAGGCTGTCTATATTTCCGGCGAGGAAGCGATCTCGCAGATACAGGGACGCGCACGGCGGCTGGGCGTAGCGGCGGCGCCCGTGCATCTGGCGGCCGAGACGGACCTGCGGTCGATCCTGAAGGCGCTGAAATCGGCTGCGCCGGAAGTCGTGGTGATCGACAGTGTGCAGACGCTCTGGTCGGACAACCTGGAGGCTGCGCCCGGCTCCGTGGGGCAGGTGCGCGCGTGCGCGCAGGAGCTGACGCGGTTTGCGAAGAAGACCGGCGCGGCTGTGATCCTTGTCGGCCACGTCACGAAGGATGGGCAGATCGCGGGGCCGCGTGTGCTGGAGCACATGGTGGATGCGGTGTTCTATTTCGAGGGCGAGCGCGGGCATCAGTTCCGCATTCTGCGGTCGGTGAAGAACCGCTTTGGCCCCACCGACGAGATCGGCGTTTTCGAGATGGGCGAAGGCGGGCTGATGCCCTCGCGCGATCCGTCCTCGCTGTTCCTTGCGGGGGCGGAGGCGGAGACATCGGGGCGCGCGGTGTTCGCGGCGATGGAGGGATCGCGGCCTGTGCTGTCGGAAGTGCAGGCGCTGGCGGGGCCGGAATCGGCGGGCAGTCCGCGCCGGTCTGTCGTCGGCTGGGACGGGGCGCGGCTGTCGATGCTGCTGGCGGTGTTCGATGCGCGGTGCGGGCTGAGATTCGGGATGCGGGACGTCTATCTCAGCGTCACGGGCGGCTATCGCATCGCCGAGCCGGCGGGCGACCTCGCGGCGGCGGCGGCGCTGGCTTCGGCTCTGATCGACAAGCCCTTCCCCGCCGGATCGGTGTTTTTCGGCGAGGTGGCGCTTTCGGGGGCCATCCGGCCGGTCGGGCGGATTGAGCCGCGCCTGAAGGAAGCAGCGAGGCTGGGTTTTACAAGGGCTTTTGCGCCTCCGGGGGCGCCAGATACGGTCGACGGGATGGTGGTCCATGCGGTAACGAAGCTGCAGGACCTCGTCGATGTGCTGGGCGGGACTGAGTAAGGGGTTTCGGGCATGCCACCGTGGGTTTTCGACGTTGTCGTGGTCGCCGTGGTGATCCTGTCGGCCGTGATGTCGATCGGGCGCGGGCTGATTCGCGAGGCGTTTTCGGTCATCTCCTTCACGATCGGCGGGCTTGCGGCCTGGCTTTGCATCAAACTGTTCCAGGAACCGCTGCAGCAGGTGGTCTCGCCGGGCGACCCGGACTCCATCCTTGCGCCCCTGATCCTTTTTCTTGTGGGCTTCCTGGCCGCCTACGCCCTTGCGGCGCTTCTGGGCCAGCGCCTGTCCAAGCTGATCCACGCAGCGCCTGAAATCGGGGCGCTGGACCGCATTGCGGGGGCTGGATTCGGCGTGATCCGGGGCCTTCTGGCCGTGATCCTGTTCCTGCTCCTGATGCATCAGATGGTGCGGCCGGGCGAGGAACCGCCCGAGATCGCCAAGAGCCAGTCCTATCCGATCCTCAATGAAGCAGCTGGATGGGTCGGAGGTGGCTTGACCACAGTCATCGAGTTCTTCACTGGTCCGGCCAAGCCGCCGGCCACGCCGACCGAGGCGGCGCAGTAAACCCATAGGGAGGCCTGATTGGCCAATCCTGATCAGTTCGACGGCGCCGCAGCTTGGGGCGCGGACTGGGAGGATGACTTTCATCCTGGCCGCAAGGACGGGATGGGTCACAAGTGCGGGGTGTTCGGCGTCTTCGGGCGCGACGACGCCGCCGTGCTGACGGCGCTGGGGCTGCACGCCCTGCAGCACCGGGGGCAGGAAGCCTGCGGCATTGTGACCTTCGACGCCAAGGGCGGCGCCTTCCGCTCCGAGCGGCATATGGGCCTCGTGGGCGACAACTTCGCGCATGACAGCGGGGCGATCTCGCGCCTGCCGGGCCGGGCGGCCATCGGGCACAACCGCTATTCGACTTCTGGCCGCGTGGTCGTGCGCAACATCCAGCCGATCTATGCGGACCTGGCGCATGGCGGGCTTGCGCTGGCGCACAATGGCAACCTGACAAACGCCCGCGCGATCCATCGCGAGCTGGTGATGAATGGCGCGATCTTCCAGTCGACGATGGACACCGAGGTCGTGCTGCAGCTGACGGCGCGCTCGCAGCGCAACCGGATGGAGGACCGCTTCATCGATGCGCTGCGCCAGCTGGATGGCGGGTATGCGTTCGTGGCGCTGACCAACGACAAGATGATCGGCGCGCGCGATCCGTGGGGCCTGCGCCCGCTGGTGCTGGGCGAGATCGACGGGGCGCCGGTGCTGTGCTCGGAGACGTGTGCGCTGGATGCGATCGGGGCGAGCTTCGTGCGCAATATCGAGGCGGGCGAAGTGGTGGTGATCACCGCCGATGGCGTCGAGAGCCTGACGCCCTTCCCGGCGGGGCGGGCAAGCCCCTGCGTTTTCGAATACGTCTACTTCGCGCGGCCCGACTCGATCATGCACGGCCAGAGCGTTTACGAGACGCGGCAGAATTTCGGGCGCGTGCTTGCGCGTGAAAGCCATGTGGAGGCCGACCTCGTCTGCCCTGTCCCCGATGGCGGCAATCCGGCGGGGCTGGGCTATGCGGAGGCTTCGGGCGTGCCGTTCGGCTTCGGCATCATCCGTAACCACTATGTCGGCCGCACCTTCATCCAGCCGACGCAGACGGGGCGGCAGCGCTCGATCTCGCGCAAGCACGCGCCGAACAAGCCGATCCTTGAAGGCAAGCGCGTGGTGCTGGTGGACGACAGCATCGTGCGCGGAAACACCTCGCAGCGCATCGTGCAGATGATCCGCGACGCCGGCGCATCGGAGGTTCACTTCCGCGTGGCGAGCCCGCCGATCAAGCATCCCGATTTCTATGGCATCGACATGCCCTCGAAGGACGAGCTGATCGCCTCCTCGATGACGATCGACCAGATCAAGCGTTATCTGAAGGTGGACTCGCTGGCCTTCATCTCCCTGCCCGGCTTCTACGAGGCGCTGGGCCAGGGCGCGCGCAACGACGCCGCTCCGCAATTCGCGGATCATTGCTTCACGGGCGATTATCCCACGCGCCTGGTCGACCGCGATCACGACATGGCGTCGAAGGAACAGCAGCTCTCGCTGCTGGACGACTGAGGGGCCATGAGCAACCAACGCATCATCCTTGTCACCGGCGCATCCAAGGGCATTGGGCGGGCGGCGGCGCTTGAGCTGGCGAAGGCGGGCAATCATGTGATCGCCACCGCGCGATCCGAGAAGGCGCTGGCGGCGCTGGACGATGAGATTGTCGCCGCAACCAACCGCAGCGCGACGCTGATCCCGCTGGACCTGCGGGACATGGCGTCGATCGACCGGCTGGCGGGCGCGTTGCTGGAGCGGTTCGGGCGGCTGGACGGGTTGCTCGGGAATGCCGGCGTGCTGGGCACGCTGGGGCCGCTGGAGACGATTTCGCCGGCGGCTTTCAGCGAGACGGTGGAGGTGAACTTCACGGCGAACTGGCGGCTGATCCGCGCGACGCATCCGCTGCTGCGGATGAGCGAGGCGGGGCGGGCGCTGTTTGTGACCACCGGCATCGTGCCGCGCCCGCGCGCCTTCTGGGGCGTCTATGGGGCGAGCAAGGCGGCGCTCGAGACGATGATCGCCTGCTATGCCGACGAGACCGAGGCGACGCCCATCCGCGTGAACCTGTTCGATCCAGGCGCCGTGCGCACCGACATGCGCTTCAAGGCGATGCCGGGCGAGGACCCGCTGACGCTGCCCACGCCGCAGGAAGTGGCAGCGACCCTGCCTCCGTATTTCGAGCCGGGCTTTGCCCTGCATGGCCAGCGCATCGTGTTTGCGAAGCGGACCAGGGCGTAGCGCGCGCGGCCGCGTTCTCGCAGGTGATGCCTGCGAGGCGGGGTTACGGGGTTGCGCCTGCAATCGCGTGTGGGGGTGCTCGCTGTGTTGCGCGGG
>CAZGWV010000123.1:0-9486 GCA_964529555.1 uncultured Rhizobium sp. | reverse complement strand
TTCGTGGTGGCGACGACGAGGAGGCGGCCGGAAGCGGATTCCCTGGCGACGGCGGCGACGAGTTCGTCCGTGACGAAGCGCTCGACAAGATCGCGCAGCGGCTTGCCGTCGAACATGCCCACATCCCAGAGGGCGGCGACGCCGCGCGACTGGAGCAGGTTTCCGGTAGCGCCGCCGCCATAGGCTTCGCGCAGCTTTTCATCCCATTCGGGGCCGAGGAAGGCGAAAGGCGCGATCAGGGCGCCGGTCGAGACGCCGGTGACGACTTCGAAGCGGGGCCGCGCGCCGGCGAGGGTGAGGCCCGTGAGGACGCCAGCGCCGAAGGCGCCGCCCGCGCCGCCGCCGGAGAGGGCGAGCACATCCACCGTACGATCCGCCGCCTTGGCGAGGGCGGCGGAGCGGGTGACGGCGTTCTCCTTCAGGAAATCGCTGTCGGTGGTTTCCGTGCGGATGGTGCTGGGGAAGCCGACGGGAGAGGCGCCGCGCGGCGAAGCCATCGGGCTGTCGAGGCGCGGCGCGGTTGCGCATGCGCCGAGAAGCGCCGCTGCGAAGACAACGCGATGAAGGTTTCTGATCATGCCGTGTGCGCCTGACAGGAGGAGACTCTCTGCCATGAAACGCACAGGGCGTCACGCCGTTCACCTCATCTGAGCGGCGTGTTCCGGGTTCCGCCCTACCAGAAGGCCATACGCAGCGTGACCGACCCGTAATGTGTCATCGAGTTGTCGGACATCTCGGCGTCGTAGCCGACGCGGATGTTGACGAACTGGCTGTCCACATTGAGGCCGAGGCCCGCGACGAACGCATCTTCCGGCTCGACGCCCGAAGCGAGGGCGAACGTCGTGCCGGCCGAGTTGCCGGCGAAGTTCATCATCGCCGGGGTCGATTCCCAGTTGAGGATGCTGCGATAGCCGAGCGACAGATGGGGCCGGAAGGCGAAGGCTTCGTCGGCGCCGAGAACGCTTTCGAGCAGGATGCCGTAGGAGGCCGTCGCCAGCGAGGCGTCGCTGTCGCCCGCAACGATGGCGAGGGCGTCGAGCGTGCCGGCGGATTCGGTGTAGCCGTCCTGCTTGAAGCCGATGTAGTCGGCGGCCACGAACGGGCGGGCGTCGAACCAGCCGAGGGGCATGTTGTAGGATGCGCGGATCGCGGCGGTGTAGCTCTGGCCCGACCACTCGCTACGGAAGCGGTCCGTGATCTCGCCGAAATCGACGCGGCGGTCGGACGTGAAGTCGACCCAGCCGAACGAGGCGGCGCCGTTGACGGCCAGCGCGCCGTTGACCCAGCCGCCATAGGCGCCGATCGAGGTTTGCGAGACGTTGAGCGGCGCGAAGGTGCGGTTCTCTTCCTCCATCTCGACCGACTCGAGCGCCATGAAGGCGCCGATGAGAGCGTTGCCCGTGGAGATGAGATCGACGCCGGCCGCGACGCCGAAGCCGCCGCCGGAGACTTCGACTGAGTCGGAAGTCGCATCGCTGCGGTGGAAGACGCCGAACTCCTCGGCCCATGCGCCGCCGGGGGCGTTGGGCTTGTTGGAGATCAGGTCGAGCCGGTGGGCCGTGGCGCCGAAGGCGGCGGTGGCGTTGGACGCAAGGACGCGCATGACCGCGGCGTCCGATCCGGGCAGGAGGTCGCCCCAGCTGCGCAGGAACTCTTCCGAACCGGCGATCGAGGAGAGGCCGACAGCGATGCTGCTTTCCTCGGCCAGCAGGTCGAGGACGGCGTTATAGGCGCCGGACTGGCGGCTGTTGAGGCCGAGCTGGTCGGCCGTCTTCACGCTGAACTCGAGATCGATCGCGTTGGCGGTCGGCTGCACCAGGGCCATGTTGTAGAGATACGGGCCGTCAGCGTTCAGCATCGCATTGAGCGAGCCGCCAAGGTTCAACGTCCCGGCGTTGATGACGCGCAGCGTGAACGGGTCGGACACGAACTCGGAGAAAACCGGGGTGAACACGGTGTTGGCCGCGAAGTCGGCCGTGCCGGTGATGTTGTAGATCGGCGTGTTCCCGGCGATGCGCGTATTGTCGATCACGAGGCCGACCTTCGCGGAGTTGGCGAGCGTCATCGACGACAGGTTCAGCGTTCCGTCGGCGGAGTTGTTGACCGTGGCGTTGTCGACGGTCATCGACAGGGGCGAGGCCCCCGCGTGCGTGATCTCGCCAAAGTAAACCGAGTTGGCCAGGAACGTCATGGCGCCGGCCGCTGTCCCGAAGTCGAGATTGCCGACCATCGCCGCTTCCGACATCGTGAAGGCGGCGTTCGTTCCGCCGAACTTGGCGTTGCCGAACAGGCTGGCGCTGGTGATGTTGAAAGTATCCGAGCCGGCTCCGAACTCGACGTCCGCCACCGCTTCGCCCGAGAGCAGGTTGAAGGTGTCGTTGCCGGCGCCGAAGAGGACGTCGCCAAAGATGCGGGCGTTGTCGACCGTGTCGTTCTGCGTCAGCGTGACGTTGCCGGCGCCGTGCGAGAAGTCCAGCGCGATGGCGCGGCCCGCGCCGCTCGTGATGTCGTCGTTGGCGTTGTCGTCGATATAGCCCGCGACGATGCGCGAGGAGTTGGTGAACGAGGTGACCGTTCCCGACAGATCCTGGAACGCGATGGGCGCGCCGTCATAGCCGCGTACGTTGGCCTGGATCAGGCCGCTGTTGACGACGGAGCCGACATCGGCGCCGGCGTCGATGCGGACGCCGTGTCCCGAATGGGTGGTTTCGGTGTTCACGGAGGCGAGGATGCTGCCCGAGTTGACGAGCGTCGGCGTCGAGGCGCCTGAGCCGATGTGGAGGCCGATCGCATCGCCTTCGAACGAGCGCGCCGAGATCGAGCCGCCGTTGAAGATGCCGCCGTCGATAATGGTGGCGTGCTGGCCGTCCGCCGAGCCGGCGATCCTGGCGCCCGTGGAGTCGAAGCCCATGTTGAGGCCGATCGACAGGATCGTGCCGCGGTTCATAAACCCGTAGGAATAGTTGAACTGGCCGATCTGCTCGGTGACGTCGTCGTCGTCATCGTCGTCGAGCGAGTCGTAGATCGTCTCGCGGACGGCGCCGAGCGTGATGGTGTCGCCTGCCGCGCCATCGACCGACTGGATCAGGAGGGCCGGGGCCGAGCCGTAGCTGAGGATCGAGCCGGCGGTGCGGTTCTCGTTGAAGTCCTGGACGACGTCCTTGATGTCGTCGGTCGGATCGGGGCCGCCGACCGCGATACCGTTTACAAGCAGGCCGTAGGCGAGGTCGCCGCGAATTTCCACAGCGGGACCGCCAACGAGCAGGTCGTCCGGGTCGAGTTTCGCGGGCTCGTCGGAGCCGGTGTCGTTGTCATCGGCATCGTCCGGGTCTTCGTAGTTGCTCAGGTCGCGGCTGGTGAAGCCCGTTGCGGCGACGATGCCGTCGATCATGAATTCGCCGGAGACGTTCCCGCTCACGCGCACGCCGACGGAGCCTTCGCCCTGCGCGTTGGTCGTGCCGCCGATTTCGACGTTGCCATCCACGTTTTCGCGGATGTCGACCGCGACGGAGTTCGAGCCGGTGACGGAGACGTTGCCGACCTGGTTGTAGTTGCCGTTGAGCTGCGAGCGCAGCGATATGCCGTAGCTGTCATTGCCTTCGACGGTGACGGCGGAGACGGCCGAGCCCGCGCCGCCGATCGCGATGTTGCCGGTGAGGGCGCCGCCGGATTCGAGCAGGAGGCCGACGCGGCCTGTGCCGATGGCGAGCGGGCCGTCGAGGTCGCCGTCGTTGTCGGTGTCGGTACGGGTGTAATCCTCGGTGACCGTGATTATGCCTGTGCCGTTGTAACCGCCGGTAATGCCCGGCGTGATGCGAACGCCGACCGCGTTGTCGGAGTCGGTGACGGTGATCGTGCCGTTGTTGGTGACGGTGTTGTCGCTGTTGATGGTGACGGCGGTTGCGCCGTCCTGCTCGTCGAGCGTGATCGAGCCGGTGCTGGTGATGGTGATGTCGGCGTCGGCGCCGCCGTCACCGGCATTCGTTGTCTGGACCGGCGCGGTTGTGGCGGTGGAAATCGACACCTGGGCGACGGCGGGGAATGAGAACACCAGCGGAGCGGCGGCTCCGAGCAGCAGGCGCACTTTAAGGGTCATGAGAGCCGTCAACTCCTGAACAATCAACTCATTACTTCGGCCGTGCATCCCGCCGCGCAGCTTTGGGGGCGCCTGTACGGCCCGCCTGCCTAGCCTGCCCCGAGGCCGTAGAAAACCCCGGACATGCTGTCGGCTCTGGAATCCCGGTGGGTGGAACGCCCGCCGCAAATCCCTAGCCATGCTTGTGGCGGAAAGGTGGCCGGGGACGCTGGCGTGGGCGAGTAGCCGGGCGGTATGGCTTCAGGGCTTCGGATTGGAAGCGAAAAGCGGCTTGCCCGAAGTGCATGAGCGCCAGGGGGCGCTCTCCAGATGGAGGGCGCCGCTGAAGGTTTCGGCGGCTTTGCCGCTCCGGGCGGGACGTTGGCCGGCAAAGATGACAGCGGCGATCAGGCGCGCGCGATCATCCCGGCATGAGCGCCGGCATTGTATAGAGCCCGTCGAGAACGTCGGCCTTCGGCAGGTAGAAGCGCATGTTGAGGGCGAGCGGTTTCGACGGCGGGGCGGGGAGCCAGTTGGACGACTTCGCGCCGCCGGGATCGTTGCGCTGGATGTAAATTTCGAGCGAGCCGTCCGCGCCGTATGTCAGGCCCGGCGTGCGGTCGCCGATGGCGAAGCGGTTTATCGGGTTGTTGAAGAAGTAGAAGCCGCCGTCGTCAGTGCGTTCGTAAGCGGTCAGCGACCAGAAGGCGTCGACCGGGGGCAGGTTGTCCTTCTCGAAGCGGAGGACCCAGGGTCTGTCGCTGGGCCAGAGGAAGCCGCCATCGGTGAAGACGGGGCGGAGATAGGTGGCTTCTTCGCGCGTGAGGGCGGCGAGGCCGCCGACGGCGACCTGCGCGCGGAACAGATAGTCCCGCCCGAATGCGCCGAGGTTGGAGCGGGGATACATCCAGCCATTGCGGACATTGCCGGAGCGCCGGCCGATGACGGCTGCGCGTCCTTTCGCGATGCCGGCTTCGATCCGGGCGATTTCGGCGGCGGAGAATGTCGAGGCGTCGAAGCCGCCGCGCGGGCCGAGGCCGAGACGGGCTATGCGCGCGAAGAAAGCCATGTCCTCGTAAGGCGGCGGGTTCTCGATCAGCAGCGCCTGGACGGAGTTGAAGTACTGGTCCCAGGGCGCGCCGCGCGTCGCCTGCTGCGGGGCCTTGGGGCGCGGGGGCGCATCGAGGCGTATGGCGTTCTGCAGCGCGTTCGCGGCGGGGCGATCCGCCTCGCCGTCGATCAGCGTGCGGACGAGGAGCCAGACCCAGCGCGTGGGCGACCGGATCGCCAGCGGGTCGCTGGCGGCGTCGCGCGGACCGACGAGCGTGACGCTGCGCGGGTCCGGGCCGGTGGTGCGCGTGCCGAGGACGGCGAAGTTCGTGCCGTACATATCCATGAAGGCGTAGGACACGTAGCGCTCGCCCGCCGCCGGCATGTGGAGCGTGACGGGGCCGCCATCGAGATCGATCCAGGCGCGGGAATAGAGCGTGTCGTTGTTCGGCGTGGTGACGGACTGGGTTTCGACCGTCGTGAGTTCGTAGGCGTGCAGCAGGGTGTTGGCCGGTGCGGCTGTGCCCCAGCGCGAATTGGCGTTCTCGATCAGCATGAGGCCGTAAATCCAGGCTTCGGCGGCGGCGTCTTCGAGGCTGAGCGCGCCGGCGCCGGGGATGGGGGCCGACTGGCCGATCGGCGCGCCGGGGCCGGTGGCGCAGGCGGCCAGACCAAGGCCGGCGATGCCGGTCAGGAAGAGGCGGCGATCCATGGAATTCCTCCGGCTTCGCGGGCCCTTGCCGCGACAATGCTACCGATAGGTATCGTATGAATTGCCGCCTGTTTGCAAGTGGGGGCGTTGCGGCGGGTCAGTTCGACGGTTCGGGATCGTCGAGTTCGTAGGCTTGCCGGGTGGCCTGGTGCCATTCGCGGATGATGCGGCCCCACCAGTTGAAGCGCTGTTCGTCCGAGAGGCCGTCCGTGTCCTCAAGCCAGGCGACGAGGGTGTCAAAGGAGGTCGAGTTCAGGGATTTGGCGGCGCGGATGGCGCGCTCTTCTGCGCCGGGAGGCGCGCCTGCTGCGGGCTTGAAGAAGCCGCGCGAGGACTGGGAGTGCAGGAGGCCATAGAGCTTTTCGCGCCAGGCCTGCAGCGACGGATCGCCGTTGAAGACCTTGAGCACGACGATGAAAATCTCGGGTTCCTGCTTGGCCTCGGCGTAGAGCACGCGCAGCGCCCAGCCATAGCCATCCCACTTGCCCTGCTGGGTCTTCACGATGGCGTCGTAGACGTGCTGGAACAGCGCATCGATCAGTTCGGCGCGCGAGGGATAGATCCGGTAGAAGACCGGCTTGGGCGCGCCTGCCGCATCCGCGATATCCTGCATCGAGGCGGCGGCGCCCTTGGCAAGGAAGGTCCGTGCGGCGGCGCGCAGGTATTCGGCCTTGCGCAGTTCCTTGTTCACGCGCGGCTTCGGACGCGAGGTGCGCGCCCGCTCGGCGCCGTCATCGCCGCTGGCTGGAGGTGAATCCGGCATGTCGAGTGGCGCCCTTCCCCGAGAGAGGCTTGTAACCGCAGCGCCGGATGTTGCCGGCGCGTCCCGCCGTCAAAAAACACCGAATTGGCGGTATGTCCACACCCGGCGCCAGCAGGCCCATGCATCAAGGCCGCGAGCGCCAGCCGGCTACATTTTCAGAAGTGACGCATGTCAGCGCAAAGGCAAATTCGAGCGCGGTTTCCCGCAGGCTGGCGAACCGCCCCGAGACGCCGCCGTGGCCGGCTTCCATGTTGATCTTGAGGAAATAGGGCCCGCCTTCCGGCGCCTCGTGGCGCAGGCGCGCGGCCCATTTGGCGGGCTCCCAGTAGGTGACGCGCGGATCGGTGAGTCCTCCGGTGATCAGCATGGGCGGATAATTGCGGGGGCCGACCTGGTCGTAGGGCGAGTAGGCCTCGATGGCCTCGTAGGCGGCGAGGTCGACCAGCGGATTGCCCCATTCGGGCCATTCGGGCGGGGTGAGGGGCAGGCTCTCATCCGACATGGTGTTGAGCACGTCGACGAAGGGGACGGCTGCGATGATGCCGCCGAAGAGTTCGGGGTCGAGGTTGGCGGCGGCGCCCATCAGCAGGCCGCCCGCCGAGCCGCCCATGCCGACGATGCGGCCGGGGCGGGTATAGCCCTTGGCGACAAGGTGGCGGCCGGCGGCGACGAAGTCGGTGAAGGTGTTGATCTTCTTGTCGAGCTTGCCGTCGAGATACCACTGATAGCCCTTGGCCATCGAGCCGCGCACGTCGGCGACGGCGTAGATGAAGCCGCGATCGACGAGGCTGAGGCGGCCGGTGCGGAAGTCGGCGGGGATGGTGATGCCATAGGAGCCGTAGCCGTAGAGCAGAACAGGCGCCGTGCCGTCGAGCGGGGTGGAGCGGTGGCGGAGCAGCGTGACGGGGACTTGCGCGCCGTCGTTTCCCGGTGCGTCGATGCGCTCGACGATGTAGTCGGCGGGGGTGTGGCCCGAGGGAACGAGCTGCGTCTTGCGCAGGATGCGCTCGCGCGTGGCCATGTTGTAGTCGAACACCTGCGCGGGCGTGGTGGGCGAGGAATAGTCGAAGCGCAGCCAGGGCGAGTCCCAGACATAGCCGTTCGACATGCCGAGCGCGTAGGCTTGCTCCGCGAATTCGATGGCGTGTTCAGCGCCTGTCGTGCGCTCGCGGACGACAATGCGGGGCAGGCCGTTCTCGCGCTCCATGCGGACGATGAAGTCGGCGAAAGGTTCGATGTCGAGCAGCAGGACGCCTGGGCGATGAGGCGTTTCGATGCGCCAGTTTTCCTCGGACGGATTGTCGTGCGGGGCCGAGACAAGCGCGAAATCGACTGCGCCATTGCGGTTGGACTTGATCCAGAAGCGGTTGTCGAAATCGACCACGGAGTAATCGACGCCCGGCTCGCGCTCGGCGATGAGGGTCAGTTCGAGATCGGTCGCATCGGTGCGCAGGAAGCGCCATTCGGTGGTGGTGTGGTCGTTCGCGGTGACGAAGATGAAGCGGCGCGACTGGCTTTTCTGGACGCCGATGAAGAAGCCGGGATCGGACTCGCGGTAGACGAGTTCGTCGGCGGCGCGGCCAAGGCGGCGGCAGAAGACGGCGACGGGGCGGGCGTTCTCGTCGCGCGCGATCCAGAAGAGGGAAGCGGAGTCCTCGCCCCAGACGAACTCGCCATAGGTGTCGGGGATGGATTCGAGTTCCTTGCCGGTGGCGGCCTCGACGATGTGGAGCGTGTAGAATTCCGATCCCTTGTCGTCGATCGCGAAGGCGAGCAGGCGATGGTCGGGCGAGTGGGAGACTTTGCGGATGTCCCAGTAGTCGCAGCCCTTCGCCGTGGCGTCGCCGTCGAGCAGGAGTTGCTCGTGCGCGGGGTCGTCGTTGAAGGCCTGCGCGGCGGGGCGGCGGGCGAACAGGGGATACTCGCCGCCTTCGCGGTAACGGCGGTAGTACGCCCACTCGCCGTCGATGGCGGGGACGGTGCTGTCGTTCTCGTTGATGCGGCCGCGCATCTCCTCGAACAGGGTGTCCTGCAGCGCCGTGGTCGGCGTCTCCAGCATGGCGCGGGTGTAGGCGTTCTCGGCGTCGAGATGCTGGCGGATGTCGGAGCGCAGGCGGGAGGGCTCGCGCATCACCTCGCGCCAGTTGTCGTCCTTGAGCCAGGCGTAGGGGTCGCGGCGCGAGCGTTCGAGCTGTTCGATGATGGCGTGCTCGTCGCGGCGGGCGCGGGGGGCGGCTGGGCCGGTGGGGGTGTCTGAACTGTTCGCCATTGCTCGCCGCTCTCTGCTGTCTGGTCCACCCCGTCCCAGAGCGCACGTGTTCCTGATGTCGTGATTAGCCCGAAAGTCAGCAGGGCGCACCACAGGGGCTAACCTGCGCCAAGTCACTATCGTTACAAGGGAAATTGGCAGGTCCGGCCGTTATGGGCCGGGCCGGATCAGGCCCCGTAGAGGATGCTGATGGCTTCCGCGACGCAGGCCGGGCGGTCCTTGCCGTCGATTTCGATGGTGGCTTCCATGACCATCTGCTTGCCGCCGGCGCGCTCCTCGACCTTGAGGCATTTCTGGCGGAGGCGGACACGGGAGCCGACCGGAACCATGTTGGTGAAGCGGACCTTGTTGCAGCCGAAATTGATGCCGCGCGCGACATTGTCCACGCGCATGATCTGTGCTGCCAGCATGGGAAGCAGGGACAGGGTGAGATAGCCGTGGGCGATGGGGGCGCCGAGTTCCTTCGTGGCGCGCTCGACATCGACGTGAATCCACTGATGGTCGCCGGTCGCCTCGGCGAACTTGTTCACCTGGCTCTGGGTGATCTGATGCCACGGCGAGACGCCCACCTCGGTTCCAACGAGCGATTCGAGGTCTTCGTATTTGATGAGCCGCAT
>CAZGWV010000122.1:6998-9902 GCA_964529555.1 uncultured Rhizobium sp. | reverse complement strand
CTGGGACGATGAAGACTGGGACGACGAAGACTGCGACTGCTAGCAGCCACTAGATTCCCATATCGAATTTCTGGTCCATCGTCTGCGCCGGCTTCATGCAGGCGCCGCCCACGGGCTTGGCGGGGACGCCCGCGACCGAGCAGCGGGCCGGCACGTCCGACAGCACGACGGAGCCGGAACCCACGCGGGCTTCGTCGCCGATGGTGATGGCGCCCAGCACCTTCGAGCCGGCGCCGAGCAGCACGCCATTGCCGATCTTCGGGTGGCGATCCGTGTAGACCTTGCCCGTGCCGCCCAGCGTGACGCCGTGGAGCATCGAGACGTCGTTGCCGACGCGCGCGGTTTCACCGATGACGACGCCCGTCGCGTGGTCGATGAAGACGCCCGAGCCGATGGGGGCGGCGGGGTGGATATCGACGGCGTAGAGTTCGGATTTGCGCGACTGGAGGAAGAAGGCCAGCGTCTCGCGGCCCTCGCCCCAGAGCCAGTGGCCGATGCGGTGCGTCTGCAGCGCGAGGAAGCCCTTGAAGAAGAGGAAGGGCTGCAACGTGGAGCGCGTGGCAGGATCGCGGTCGAGCACGGCTTGCAGATCCCGCTCGGCGGCGGCCACGATGGAGGGATCGGCGCGATACGCCTCCTCGCAGATTTCGCGGATGGCGAGCGCGTTCATGTCGGGACCGCCGGCCTTCTGCGCGAGCTGGTAGCTCAACGCCTCGGCGAAGGTTTCGTGGTTGAGCACGGTGGCGTTGAGATAGCTGGCGAGCGCCGTCTCCTGCTGCGCCGATTGCTGCGCGTCGAAGCGCAGGCGCTGCCAGACGGGCGCGGACGCGCCAGCCGTCCTGGCTGAATTGGTGATGGTCATCTTGCTTCTCCCTGGACCCCGTCCGATCCGTCAGGAGCTGGCAAGCATGCGCTTCGCCAGCTCCGGGGGCAACGCCCCGGTGCGGAGCAGATGGTCGGCCTTGAGCAGCATGACAAGAGAGAAACCATCGGTGATCTCGCCGGAGACAGCCATTTCGACGGCTTCTGCGAACGGAACTCTTCGAATGGATAGTTCCTCTGAACTGTCCTTCGCGAATGTGTGATCCGGGGCGAGGTCCCAGGCGATGAATGCGAAGGCCCGCTCGTCGGTGATGGAGTTGGACAGGTGGACGTCGGCAAGCAGGGGCAGCCAGTGGGCGGCCTTGAGGCCCGCCTCCTCCGACAGCTCGCGCCGGGCGCCTTCGAGCGGCGACAGGTCGCGCGGGCCGCCGCCTTCGGGCAACTCCCACGAATAGCGGCCGAAGGGAAAGCGCTGCTGGCCGATGAGGATGGTGTTTCCGGCGCCGTCGATGGGCAGAACGCCAAGCGCATGGTTGTGGATGTGGACGAGGCCGTAAGTGGCGTCGGCCCCGGTGGGGGCGACGGTGTGGTACTCGCGCACCATGACCCATTTGTTGTTGTACATCGTCCGCGCGGACTTGATGCGCCAGGGCTTGGGGTGGTGGGTCATGGAGTTTGGAATATAGGGAATAGGGAGTGGGGAATAGGGAGTAGCGCCCTGCACACTCCCTACTCCCAACTCCCTATTCCCTCCCCGGCCTCAACCCTCTAGGTTCCCGCCGACCGCAGTTTCGGAGCCGTGCATGTTTCTCAAGTCCCTCGCCCTAGCCTTGGCCGCCTCGCTGGCCGCCATATCGCTGGCCGCCTGCGGGGGCGAGACTGTCGCGGGGCGCGACAAGGTGGTGCTCGTCGAGGGCGATGCCTTCAAAGGTCCGGCCGACGCCAAGGTGACGGTGATCGAGTACGGCTCGCCCACCTGCCCCGGCTGCAAGCGCTGGCACGATCTGTTCTGGCCGGAAGTGAAACGCGACTACATCGACACCGGCAAGATCAAGTTCGTCTTCCGCGAGTTCGCGATCCATGGCGCGATCGATCATGGCATCTTCTCGGTGGCGCGCTGTGCGGGGCCGGATGATTTCTTCGCGGTTCTGGACGAGGCGTTTACACGCCAGAACGAACTGGTGGCGGCCGCCGGCGCGGGCGATGCGATGCCGGAGCTGCGCAAGCTGGGCGCGAAGTTCAACCTGAGCGAAGCGCAGGTGAAGACCTGCGTGGACGAGACGGCCAATGTGCGCCGCATCAACGATGTCGGCGCGGATGCGCGGCAGAAGGGCGTCAACTCGACGCCGACCTTCCTCGTCAACGGTGTGAAGATCGCGGACTCGAATTGGCCTGCCGTGAAGATCGCGGTGGACGCGGCGCTTGCGGGCGGCGAAGTGCCGGCGCAGTCCGTCTTGCCCGTGGGCGATGATGGGCACGGCCACGCGCCGGGCGAGAGCCACTAGTGCCGATCGAGGCGAACCTTCCGCCTGAGCCCGAGTTCGGCGCGCCGCTTGCGCCCAACCATCCTTCCCCCGAGACGCTGAAGCTGCTGGCGCTGCGCCGGTCGACGCCGGTTGCGGCGCTGAGCGAGCCGGGACCGGGCGCGGACGATATCGACGCCATGCTGCGCCTTGCCATGCGCGTGCCGGATCATCGCAAGCTTGAGCCGTGGCGCGTGGTGATCATCGAGGGCGAAGCGCGCGCGGCGTTCGGCGATGTGCTGGCGGCGGCGCGGCGACTGCGTGACGCGGCGGCGACGGACGAACAGCTGGCGGCGGAGCAGGCCCTGCCGATGCGCGCGCCGGTGATCCTGTGCGTGGTGTCCTCGCCCGTTCACGACAAGAAGAATACGCCGGTATGGGAGCAGCAGCTTTCGGCGGGGGCGTTCTGCCAGAACCTGCTGATTGCGAGCCAGGCGATGGGCTGGGCCGGCGTGTGGATCACGGAAGATGCGGCCTATGACGGCCATGTGCACGCGGCGCTGGGCCTTTCGGGGCATGAGCAGGTGGCTGGGTTCATCTATCTGGGAACGGCGAAGGA
>CAZGWV010000122.1:0-6898 GCA_964529555.1 uncultured Rhizobium sp. | reverse complement strand
AGGCGCCCGGCGGTCCCAATGCCTTGACGCCCCGTCCCCACCCTCCTACTTAGCGCCCGTTTGCACGGCCGGATTCACGAGTCGCGCGGCCCCTTGGAGGCGCCCAGATGACCAAGCTTGCCACCGGCGCGATCGCTCTCGAAGACGGCACGATTTTCTGGGGCGAGGGCCACGGAGCCAAGGGCGTTGCGGCGGGCGAGCTGTGCTTCAACACGGCGATGACGGGGTATCAGGAAATCCTGACCGACCCGAGCTATGCTGAACAGATCGTGCTGTTCACCTTCCCGCACATCGGCAATGTCGGCGCGAATGCGGACGATCAGGAAGAAAGTTCCGCTCAGGGCAAGGCGGCTGCGCGCGGCGCTGTGTTCAAGGCGCCGCCGACCGTGCCGTCGAACTGGCGTGCGGCGGACGAGCTGGGCGGCTGGCTTGCCTCGCGCAATGTGATCGGGCTGTCGGGCGTCGATACGCGCGCGCTGACGCGGCGTATCCGTGAGCTGGGCATGCCGAAGGCGGCGATCGCGCATGCGCCGGATGGCAAGCTGGACGCGAAGGCGCTGGTGGAAGCGGCGCGCAGCTGGAAGGGCGTCGAGAACGCCGACCTTGCGATCAACGTGACGACGGGCCAGCGCTTTGACTCGACCGACGGGCTGTGGACGCTGGGCGATGGCTTCGTCGATCTGAAGAACCCGAAATATCACGTCGTGCTGATGGATTTCGGCGTGAAGAAGAACATCCTGCGCAACCTCGCCAGCATCGGCGCGAAGGTGACGGTGGCGCCCGCCAAGACGAAGGCGGAAGATATTCTGGCGCTGAAGCCCGATGGCGTCGTGCTGTCGAACGGGCCGGGCGATCCGGCGGCGACAGCGGTTTATGCCGGGCCGGAGATCAAGAAGCTGATCGCCGATGGCGTGCCGATCCTCGGCATCTGCCTTGGCCACCAGATGCTGGCGCTGGCGCTGGGCGCGAAGACCAGGAAGATGGCGCAAGGCCACCACGGCGCGAACCATCCGGTGAAGGACTTCACCACGGGCAAGGTCGAGATCGTGTCGATGAACCACGGCTTCACGGTGGACGTGGAGACGCTGCCGGCCGGTGTCGAGGAATCTCACCGCTCGCTGTTCGACGGATCGAACTGCGGACTGTCTGTGGCGGGCAAGCCGATCATCTCGGTGCAGCACCACCCGGAAGCCAGCCCCGGCCCGCAGGACTCGTTCTACCTGTTCGAACGCTTTGCGAAGTTCATGGCGGAGCGGAAGGGATAGGCCTGCGCCTGTTGCCCGCACCTCGTGCTTGCCGCCGCCCAATCGTCACCAAAACCTTTCTGCGTGAGTCACCTTTCGTAAGGAACTCAGCAACCGGAAATTTAATCCCGGCGTGTCAGCTTGGCCCAATCTGGAACAGGGCCGGGCCATGTCTTCCATCGACAACACCGCTGATATCCACGCGCGCCTTGCCGCCGCAGAGGCCGCGCTGCACGCCGTCGGGCAGCAGATTTCGCCGGCGATACGGCATATCGACATTGCGGTGCTGATCCCGGCATTCAACGAGGCCGGCACGATCGGCGAAGTGGTGCGCTCGTTCCGCGCGGCGCTGCCGCATGCGAAGATCTACGTCTACGACAACAACTCCTGGGACAACACGGCGACGGTCGCGCGCGAGGCCGGCGCCATCGTTCGCCGCGAGCCACTGCAGGGCAAGGGGCATGTGGTGCGCCGCATGTTCTCGGACATCGAGGCAGACGTCTATGTGATGGTGGATGGCGATGCGACGTATGACGCTGCCTCCGCGCCGCGCATGGTTTCGCGTCTGCTTGAAACACAGGCCGACATGGTGGTCGGCGCCCGCATCACGGAAGAGAAGGCCGCCTATCGCGCCGGGCATCGCCTGGGCAATCGCGTGCTGACGGGGCTGGTGGCGAAGCTGTTCGGCGATCGCTTCACGGACATGCTGTCGGGCTATCGCGCGTTCTCGCGGCGGTTTGTGAAATCCTTCCCCGCCCTTGCCTCGGGCTTCGAGACGGAGACGGAGCTTACGGTTCACGCGCTTGAGCTGGACATGATCACGACCGAGGTTCAGACGCCTTATGGCGCGCGGCCGGAAGGGTCTGTCTCCAAGCTGTCGACGTTCCGCGACGGGTTCCGCATTCTCGGCACCATAGGGCGGCTGATGCGGGATGAGCGTCCGCTGATGTTCTTCGGCGCGATCTCCGGCCTGCTGATGGCGATAGGCCTGCTGCTCGGCGCGCCGGTGATCCTGGAATACATGGCGACCGGCCTTGTGCCGCGCTTCCCGACCCTGTTCGCGTGCGGAACGCTGGCGGTGCTGTCATGCATCAGCCTTGTGTCGGGGATCATCCTCGAGACGGTGAGCCTTGGGCGGCGCGAGATGAAGCGGCTGTCCTACAACAGCATCGAGAGCCTCGCGGCGAAGCTGGAGCGTCTGGAAGAGACGCGCCTGACGCTGACCTCGCTGCGTGCGCAGGCGCTGAGCGAGAATCCGCCGATGGCGTTCCCGCGGCGGCGGACGCATTGAACCGTCAGAGGTTCGGCGTAACGACGGCTGACTCGAAATACAGCTGGCCCAGCCGGCGTTCCTCGGCCGCCTGCCCGCTTTCGCCATAGCCGCTTTCCGCCTTCACCTCGAACCCGGCGGCTTTCACCAGCGCGGCGACAGCCTCGGCGCGTTCGAGTGCAAGCTTGCGGCGGGCGGATACGCCGCCGCCCAGCGGCGCGTTGCCGCTGACGGCGCAGGCCTTCACGTCCCAGGCCTTGAGCGTCCAGATGACAACATCGATAGCCGCGCGGGCGTCCGCATCGATCTCGGCGCCCGAAGCGAATGCGATGTTCGGAAGCGGCTGAAGGGCCGGCAGGACACGGATCGACCAGTCGGGGAAGCGCGCGGAAATCTCCCGCTCGGCTTCCCGCAGGGCCGCGAGGCCGAGCGCCGTGTCGCGGGCGGGAATGATCCGCACCATCTGCGTGGCGGCGTCGATATCGACGGCCTGCGTCAGGAAGGGGATCGCGGCGCGGATGGCGTCAGCCGTCGATTGGCGTCGGTCGAGTTGCTCAATCTGCTGACGCAACGGAGCGATGGACGATTGAGTCATCTCCTGCAGGCGGCGCGCATCCACAATTGCGCCGTCGGCGACAAGAATCTGGTTGATGCGCAGATTCACGGGCCGCTCCAGAATCCGTTCGAGACGATCCTCAAGCTGTTCCTCGGCGGAAGCGACGCGCTCATGCACCAGAACCGTCTGCTGTACCTGGATGGGCAGACCATTCGGAAAATCCACGTTGATGGCGCTGAGTTCCGCCTCCTGCCCCTCGAACGGAATGAGCGCCTCCTTGCGAACGGTGTTGGCGACGCGCGTTTCGTAAGCGATATCCCGCAACGCAAAACCGAGCGGCAGGGAAAGACCCGCGAACACGACAAGCACGGCCGCCGTCTGCCAGCGCGCAAAGCGCTTCGAATGCACCGTTGCGAAACCATAGAGCCAGGCGATGCCGGTCACACACAGCGCGATGGCCAGCAGGTTGGTCATAAACAGAAAGAAAGCGCCCCAGGCATAGGTGAGATTGAACGTGGCGAGGCCGAAGCCGACGACCGACAGGGGCGGCATCAGCGCCGTGGCGATGGCGACACCGACCACGGCGGCGCCGTGCCGGTTGATCGCCGCATAGCCGCCTGCGAGACCAGAAAAGATCGCGACAAGCAGATCGAACAGGTTCGGCCGGATGCGCGAGAGGATTTCGGGCGTCGCCTCGCGCAATGGCGAGAACAGCGTGATCAGGATCGCGATCGCCATGATGCCGATCACGCCGACTGCAAGCGCCCACAACGCCCGACGCATCGCATCGAAATCGAGCGTGCAGAGCGAGAAACCGAGCAGCGTGATCGGCCCCATCAGAGGCGAGATCAGCATGGCGCCGATCAGCACGACCGGAGACGACAGAAACAGGCCCAGCATGGCCAGAGCCGACGCCGTGACGAGCATGAAGACATACTGGCCATCGAGCTTGCCGCCTTCCTCGACCTCGGTGAGAATGCCGGCGTGATCGACCTTGTCCTGCAGCCCGCTGATTCCCTTGGCGAGTTGATGGCGCAGCCAGCGGAATCTCACGCCCAGCCACAGGCCGAACGTCTTCCGGGGCGGAGCGCCCTTCTTCTCCTGGGAGGGTTTTCCCGCAGCGGGGGAATCTGCACTGGCTTTGATCGAATCCATCGCTTCACCCTGCACTGGCCGGATCGCACAGGCGCTCATATGACGCGATGGCGGCCGGCATCAACCGTTCAAAGGCAGCCGCGCGCGCCTCGGGATCGGGATGCGTCGAGAGGATTTCCGGCGGGCGCTCGCCGCCGCCCAGGCCGGCCATGCGGCGCCACAGGCGCGGCGCCTCGCGCGGATCGAAGCAGGCGCGGACCATGAGTTCGAGGCCGATGAGGTCGGCTTCGCTTTCATGGGCGCGGCTGAAGGGTTTCAGCACGCCGAGTTCCGCGCCGAGACCGAACGCGCCCATCACCATGCGCTGCGTGTCGAAGCCCATGTCGCCGAAGGCGAGGCCGACTGCGACCTGACCGAAGCTCATTATCTGTTGCTGGCTCATCCGCTCGCCGCCGTGGCGCGCGAGGGCGTGGCCGATCTCGTGCCCCATGATGGCGGCGACGCCATCGTCGTTGGCGGCGACGGGGATGAGGCCCGTATAGATCGCGACGAAGCCGCCGGGGAGCGCGAAGGCGTTGGGCGTGTCGGCGTCGATGACGTTGAACTGCCAGTTGAACGTTTCAGTGAGCGCGCCCCAGGAGGGGAGTTCGCCGGAGGTCTTGCCCTCCACTGTCATAATGGCGCCTCCGGCTTCCCATGCGGCTGCGGCGGTTTGCAGGCGGCGGCCGATGGCGCGGATGCGCTCGACCTCGCGCGTGTCGTCGGCGGCGCAGGAGGTGGCGCCGCGCGCGCAGAGGACAGGCTCCTCGGACAGAATCTGCATGTAGGCTTCGAGGCCCATGCGGTTCTCGTCTTCGATGGAGGTTGTAATGGTTTGGGAACGGCCGGTGATGCCGGTCTGCTGGCTGGAGAACCACCAGATGACGAGACCGGCGGCGATGATCAGGATGATCGTCCCCCGCCCGCCGAGCATGCCGGCGAGCCCCTGGGACCTGTCGTAACCGGGTATGCGCATGGCCTGCTCCAGCCCTCGGGATCAGGCTATCGCGGCGCGGCCATCGGCGGAAGTCAGCTTTCGATTTCCACGTAGGTCGGCGCCGGCGGCAGCAGGACAATATTGGCGATGTCGCCGAGGAAGCGAGGAGCGAAGAACAGCCCTGCCGCGACGAGCGCGATGAGGCCCAGCACGGCCTTCTTCGAGCGCGCGATCGCGCGCAGGATGGCGCCGAGCGCCAGACCCCCGCCCGCCCATTTCACAGCCATGGCGGCAAAGGGCGGAACGCCGGCAGGAAATGCAATCTGGACCGCAAAGAGATTCAGAAACACGCCGAGGGCAAGCGCCGCGACCGTGGTGATGGCGAAAGACGACATCCAGTTGTTGGGGCCGTTGAGGCCTGCCCAGTAACCGACCGCAGCCGTGCCGATAGCGATCGTCGCCGTCCACCACACATCGGTCCCCATCAGCATGGGCATGCACAGCGCATAGCTGATGCCCAGATAGAGCGAGAGCGCGAGGGAGAGGATCAGCGCGGGCGTTCTCGCCCACACCTGCTTCGCCAGCCAGAACATGGCGATGGCGACGCCAACGCAGATCGCGGCGAGGACCGGCCAGTCCCAGCCCTGTGTTTCATCGAAATGGTTCCACACCGCCCAGAGCGCGAGGCCCGGCGCGGCGAAGGCGGGCGCAACAAGCGCCAGCAGAAACAGAATCCCGAGACCGCCGCCGCCACCGCCGCCTCCACCGTTGTTGGGCGGCGCCCAGCCCTGCATGGCCCGGTCGCGTTCGCGCTTGCCCTGGTCGAAAGCGGCCTGTTCCTGCAGCGAGAAATTGAAGGGCATCTGCCCTTCCCGGCCCATGCGCCGCGCGCCATCCAGATCGTCCATGCCCCACGTCCTTCCAACTCAGCCCTGCCAGACCGCGCTAGCATTCGGTTTTGCAACCGTCCATGAACGCTACCAGCATGGAAATGCAGGTAGCGTGGTTGCCCTGGGGCCGGCCAGCGTCCATCCTTGGACCATGTCAGAACGCTCCGAAACCAGGCTACAGATCCGCATCGTGCCGGTGACCCCGCTGCAGCAGAACTGCTCGCTGATCTGGGATACCGCGACCAGGCATGCGGTGCTGGTGGACCCCGGCGGCGATGTCGACACGCTGATGGGGGCGCTGGAGCATTTCGGGCTCACGCTGAAGGAGATGTGGCTGACGCATGGCCATCTCGATCATGCGGGCGCGGCGGACGAGATCCGCCAGCGGACGGGCGTGCCGGTGATCGGGCCGCACAAGGACGATCAGTTCTGGCTCGACCAGATCGAAAGCTCGGCGGTGAAGTACGGGCTCTCCGGCCTGCGCAATGTGACGCCGGACCGCTATCTCGAAGATGGCGATGTGCTGGAGCTTGAGGGCGTGAAGTTCGACGTATCGCATACGCCGGGACACACGCCGGGCCATGTGGTGATCCACAATCGCGACGCGAAGATTGCGTTCGTGGGCGACGTGCTGTTCCAGGGCTCGATCGGGCGGACGGATTTTCCGCGCGGCAATCACCAGCAGCTGATCGACTCGATCACGGGCAAGCTGTGGCCGCTGGGCGATGACATGACGTTCGTGCCGGGGCATGGCGCGACATCGACATTCGGGCAGGAACGGCGCAGCAATCCGTTCGTGGCGGATCGGCTCACGGGCTATGGCGGCGCCGCGCAGGGCGAGGCTTCCGGCTTCGATCAGCGCACGGC
>CAZGWV010000121.1:0-9993 GCA_964529555.1 uncultured Rhizobium sp. | reverse complement strand
GGCGTTGCACCGGGGAGCGGTTCGGGGCTATCACCGGGCCATCAAGGATGTCGCCGCGCTGGATTCAGGTCCGGCAGGCCCCGTCGAGGGTGTATCTGTGAAGCGTATCGTATCTGCGTTCATCGCCCTGCCGGCCATGCTGCTGACAAGCTGCTCGTCGGTGGACCTTTCGGCGCTGGACGAACGCCCGAATGTGGGCCCGTGCCCGGTGGCGGGATCGCTCTATGACGCAAGCCGCGTGGTGGAGCTGAAGGGCGTCGAGCGGCACGAGAATGTCGGCTTCACGGGCCAGATCGAGGGCGTGCGCGGGTTCTGCCGGTATATCGACACGAACCCGATCACCATGGAGATCGAAGTCGATTTCGCGTTCGGTCGCGGGCCAAAGGCGGAGGGGATGACGCATACCTATCCGGTGTTCGTGACCGTGACGCGCCGCGACCGCAGCGTGCTGGCCAAGGAGCGCTTCGATATCCCGGTGACCTGGCCGGCGGACAAGGATGTCGTGTACTTGACCGAGAGCGTGCCGGGAATCGTCATCCCGCGCGCGAACGAGACGGTTTCGGGCTCGAACTTCGAGGTGATCGTCGGGTTTGACCTGACGCCGGAGCAGCTGGCCTACAACCGAAGCGGCACCCGCTTCACCATCAACGTTGCGCCGCCCGCCACGCCGCAGTAGTCCGGCGGGGCTTTCCAGCCTCTCCTTCGGACTTTGCCATGACCAAATCCACCGAACTTGCTGACCTGCTTTCGACCGCAGCAGGCGACGCCTTTATTGCGCTGGGGCTTGAGGCTTCGCTGGGGGCGATGCGCCGGTCGGACCGGCCGGATCTGGCGGACTTCCAGTGCAATGGCGCGATGGCGGCGGCGAAGAAGCTGGGCCGGAATCCGCGCGAGATCGCTGACGGGGTTGTTGCGGTGTTGCGCGGTGTGGATGCCGTGGCGTCTGCCGAGGTGGCGGGGCCGGGGTTCATCAATGTGAAGCTGGCAGCGAAGACCTTGTCTGCGCGGGCGCAGCAGGTGGCGGACGATGCGCGCGCGGGCGCGGGGCGCGTGGCGCAGGCGCGGCGCGTGGTGATCGATTTCGGCGGGTGGAATGTCGCGAAGGAAATGCATATCGGACATCTGCGCTCGACGGTGATCGGGGATTCGCTGCAGCGGCTGTTCCGCTTCATGGGCGATGAAGTCACCAGCGACGTACATCTGGGCGATTGGGGGCTGCAGATGGGGCAGCTGATCAACGAGGTGAAGCTGGAGCAGCCCGGTCTGCCGTATTTCGATGCGGGGTTTACGGGGCCGTATCCTGAGCAGAGCCCGGTGACGATGGACGATCTGGGGCGGCTGTATCCGCAGGCTTCGGCGAAGTCGAAGACGGATGAGGCGCGGCGGGACGAGGATCGCAAGGCGACGCAGGAATTGCAGAGCGGGCGGCCGGGCTATCGCGCGCTGTGGCGGCATTTCTGCAATGTGACGCGCGTGGGGCTGGAACGCGAGTGTGCGAGCCTTGGCGTGACGTTCGACCTGTGGAAGGGCGAGAGCGATGCGGAGCCTTTCATTCCGGCGCTGGTCGAGAACCTGAAGGCGCGCGGGATCGCGGAGCTGGATGCGGGCGCGTGGATCGTGCGCGTGGCGCGGGAGACCGACAAGAAGGAGATGCCGCCGATCATCCTGGTGAACCGGGATGGGGCGATCGGCTATCACGGCTCTGATCTCGGGACGATCGTGGATCGCAAGCAGAGCATCGATCCAGAGCTGACGCTGTATGTGGTGGACCAGCGGCAGGCGCTGCATTTCGAGCAGGTGTTCCGGGCGAGCGACCGGGCGGGGCTGATGCCGGAAAGCGCGCTGGAGCATCTGGGGTTCGGCACGGTGAACGGCGCGGACGGCAAGCCGTACAAGACGCGCGATGGCGGCGTGCTGAAGCTGTATGAGCTGATCGCGCAGGCGGATGCGACGGCGGCGGCGCGGATGGCGGAGGCTGAACTCGGCGCCGATGTGCCCGAGGCGGAGCGAGCGGAGATTGCGCACAAGGTTGCGGTGGCGGCGATCAAGTTCTCCGATCTCTCGAACGTGCGGACGACGAACTACATTTTCGATCTCGATCGTTTCGTGTCGTTCGAGGGGAAGACGGGGCCGTATCTTCTGTATGCGGCGGTGCGGATCAAATCGCTGGCGCGGCGCGCGGCGGGCGAGGGCGTGACGCCGGGGCCGATCAAGGTGGAGCTGGATGCGGAGCGGGCGCTGGTGCTGCAGCTCGATGCGTTCAACGATGCGCTGCGCGGGGCGTATGACAAGCGGATGCCGCATATCCTGTGCGAGCACGCCTATGCGCTGGCGCAGGCATTCTCGAGCTTCTATGCGGCGGCGCCTGTGATGGCGGAGAGCGATGCGGGGAAGCGCGGGTCAAGGCTGGCGCTGGCGATGGCGACGTTGAGGCAGCTGGAGCTGGTGCTGGGGCTGGTGGGGATTGAGACGCCTGACAGAATGTAATGGGCGGATGTAGGTCGATCTTCGACGCTTGTGAGCGTGGAGACAGACCCCCACCTGTCCGCCCCCTAAACGGGGCGGAACCTTGTTGCGCCAACTTACCCAGCATTGGAGGGCGGTGATGGCCCCAGGGTCCCGCCCCGTTTAGGGGCGGACAGGTGGGGGTCTCTATCGGCGTTTGCAGGTGTGAGCGGGGGAGTGGCGCCTGACATTCGTGATGCCTGACGCTAATGCTGTCGCCGCATTTCACGGGGACGCGCGATGTCGCTTGTGCTGGAGATCAGGGTCGACGATCTGAGCGGGGCGGCGACGCAGGGGCTGGTGAGGCGGCATCTGGCGGGGATGCATGAGAACTCGCCGCCCGAGAGCGTGCATGCGTTCGATATCGACAAGCTGCGCGCGCCGGGCGTGACGTTCTGGACGGGCTGGCTGCGCGAGCAGATCGCTGTGATGGGCGCACTGAAGCGCATGGACGCGCACAATGGCGAGATCAAGTCGATGCGTGTCGCTGATGTTTGGCTGGGCAAGGGCGTTGGGCGACTGATGCTCAATCACATCGTGCGGGAAGCGCGGGAGATGGGGCTGAAGACGCTGTGGCTGGAGACGGGATCGACGGAGGCGTTCGCGCCGGCGATCCGGCTTTATGAGAGCGCGGGGTTTGTGATGTGCGGGCCGTTTGACGGGTATGCCGATGATCCGTTCAGCCGGTTCATGGCGCGGGGTGTGTGAGCACGCCCTCGTCCTTCGAGACGATCGCCACGATGGACTTGCGCTGTTGAGGCGGTGTGCCTGCGATCCCTCAGGATGAGGGCTATCGTGGACCGGCAGGTAGGTAGCTAGGCCTCATCCTGAGGGATTGGCGCGTAGCGCCAATCGTCTCGAAGGATGGGAGGCCGTGCTCACCGGCTCAAACAAAAAGGGCGGAGCGCTGCTGCTCCGCCCTTTGTCGTCTGTCGAGGACAAAATCTACGGCGCGGCGCGTTGCGCGTCGCGGAGGGATTTGAACTCGTTGCCGTCGCGCCAGTTGGGCCAGTCGGTGGAGTTGGCGAGGCGGTTGATGACTTCGGCGGCGACTTTCACGTCGGCTTCGATGCCGGCGAGGTTCCAGGAGGCGTCATACTCGTCGGCGGGCTTGTGGTAGCGCTTGTCGGTGTATTCCTTCGCGAAGGCTTCGCCGGCGGGGACGCCGCCTTCGACGAGATCGACGCCGCTATCGATGTAGAGCATCGGCACGCCTTTCTTGGCGAGGCTGATGTGGTCCGAGCGGTAGAAGTAGCCGTTTTGCGGGCTCGGGTCGGGGCGGATGGTGCGGCCGCTTTCGGCGAGGACGGCGGAGAGCAGGTCTTCAAGCTGCGAAGCGCCGGCGCCGACGACGACGATGTCCCTGGCGGGGCCCGAGGGCGAGAGCGCATCGAGGTTGATGCCGCCGACGATGTTCTTCAGCGGGATCAACGGGTGTTCGCCGAAATAGGCTGAGCCGAGCAGACCCGACTCTTCGAGCGTGACGGCGAGGAAGGTGATCGAACGTTTCGGCGCGGGGCCGGCGGCGAACTTCTCGGCGATCTCGATGATGGCGGCTGTGCCGGTCGCGTTGTCGACGGCGCCGTTGTTGATCACGTCGGCGGTCGGATCATCGCTCGTGCCTTTGCCGAGATGGTCCCAGTGGCCCATGAGCAGCAGGTGCTCGTCAGGCGCTTCCGCGCCCTCGATCGTGGCGATCACGTTGCGGGATTTCTCCTTGCGGATCGTCTGGTTGATCGTGGCGGAGGCCTTGAGGCCGGTCATCGGCACGGGCTTGAAGCCGCGCGTGTTGGCGGCGGTGCGCATCGCGTCGATGTCGAGGCCGGCGGCGGCGAACAACGCGGTGGCGTGTTCGAGCTGAATCCAGCCTTCGAGTTTGGCGCGCGAGGCTCCGGCGTCCGAGCGGACGAGGTCGGCCTGTTCGCCGGTCCACGAGCCCTGCACCACGCCCCAGCCATAGGAGGCGGGTTTTTCCTCGTGGATGATCAGCGCGGCGGCGGCGCCCTGGCGGGCGGCTTCCTCGTACTTGTAGGTCCAGCGGCCGTAATAGGTCATGGCCTGGCCGTTGAAGAGGGTTGCATCGTTGGTGATGAAGCCCGGATCGTTCACGAACATGACGACCGTTTTCCCCTTCACGTCGAGGCCGGCATAGTCGTTCCAGTCGGCTTCGGGGGCGACGACGCCATAGCCGACGAAGACGAGATCGGAGTCGGCGAAGGAAACCGTGGCGTTGGCCTGATCCTTCGTGATGAAGACGGCGTCGGGGCCGAGTTTCAGGTCCCAGCTCATGCCGTCCGGGCCGGCGATCGTGAGGGACGAGGTGGCGGGATCGACGGTTTGCGCGATCATCTCGACGGTCTGGAAATAAGTTCCATCCGGGTTGCCGGGGAGGGCGCCGACGCGCTTGAACTCGTCGGCGATCCACTGGGCGGAGGCTTCGCCGGGAACCGTGCCGGGGGCGCGGCCTTCGTATTTGTCGTCGGCCAGTTCCGCGATGCGGGCGCCGAGATCGGCGGCTGTGATGTCCGCCGTTGTGGTGAGCTTCGCGCCGGCGGGCGCTGTGGGGCCTGCGGGCGGGGGGGCTTCGCCGCCGCAGCCAGCCAACAGGACGGACAGCGTGCCTGCCGCCGCCAGAATTCGAATTTTCATCCGCTACTCCCTCGGTTGCGGGGGACATTATCCGCGGTTGGGCGGGGGGCAAGGGGCGGATTTGGCTGTGAGGGAGGGCCTCGTCCTTCGACAGGCTCAGGATGAGGCGCTTCGGCGGGCGCGAACTAAAAGAGCCAGCACCGTGAGGCGCTGGCTCTTTCAGTACCGACTGAAGCTTCCGAACTTTCGTTCTTCCATTTCAACCAGTTCGCAGGATCAACGTTGGGGGTGGGGCGTGGTTCCGGGGGTGGTGGGTTTTTTTGAGTCTCGCGAAGATTGCCATTCCGGGCGCGCCGAAGGCGTGAGCCGGAACCCAGGGGTTGAGGGGGGGCGGTGTGTGTGGCTCCTGGGTTCCCGCTCGCGATGCTACGCATCGCGTCGGGAATGACAGGGGTGGGGGCGGCTGGTCAGATCACCTTGAGCGCGGCCAGGATGATCCAGAGGCCGATGAGGGCGAAGATCACGGCGGCGCCGATGCGGACGTATTTCAGCGGGACGATCTTCGTCACCGCCTCGCCGAAATAGACCGCTGGGATGTTGGCGATCATCATGCCCAGTGTTGTGCCGATGGTGACGAGCAGGATGTTGGAATACTGCGCGGCCAGCAGGGATGTGGCGATTTGCGTCTTGTCGCCGATCTCGACGAAGAAGAAGGCGATCAGCGTGGTGAGGAAGACGCCGCCCATCGAGCGGTTGGCGGCGCCTTCGTCTTCCTTGTCGGGGATCAGCGCCCAGCCGGCCATGACGATGAAGGCGGCGCCGACGATGAGCTGGAAGGTCTGGCCCGTGAGCCATTGCGCGATGAAGTAGCCGAGCGTTGCGGCGGCGGCGTGGTTGAGCAGCGTGGCCGCGAGGATGCCGAGCACGATGGGCGCGGGGCGTTTGAACTTCGCGGCGAGCACGATGGCGAGCAGTTGCGTCTTGTCGCCGATCTCCGCGAGCGCGACGACGCCCGTGGGAACGAGAATGGCTTCCATGGATAAGTTCCGGGGCCGCAAGCTGACACGACGATGCCGCGCATCCACGGGCCCAGGCCGGATGCGCACATCGCCGGTCTCGCCAGTCCAGATCATGCGATCTGTCGTGCGCGCCACGGTTCCGCAGAACCAAGTGTGTTGACGCGAACTCCGCTGGGTAGGCGGACGGCTACTCCCCGAACGGGGCGCTTGTGCAGCGGGAGACGGGGCGCGTCAACGCCGATGTTTGCGAGGGGGTTGCATGTGCAGGCGGGGGGGAGGAATTCAGCTTTCCCAGTCTGCGTCATGGTCGTCGGGGATGTGATCGTGGCCCGGCGGCTGCGGGTCGCCGGGGAGGGGGATCCAGGCGGTTTCGGCGGGGGGCTGGGTGAAGCGGGAGCCCACGAAGCCGGCGGCGATGGAGGCGCGCCAGTCGGCGGCGGCCTCGGCGAGCTTCTCTTTCGATGAGGCGACGAAGTTCCAGTCGAGGTGGCGCGGCGCATCCAGCGGATCGCCGCCGGCGAACATGATGCGCGTGCCTTGTCTGAGCGTGACCTGGATGGGGCGCTCGGGGCTGAGGATCGCCATTGTCGCATCGCCGAGAGTCTTGCCGCCGACTTCGGCTTCGCCGGAGACGACATAGAGGCAGAGTTCGGGCGCGTCGGGCACGTCGATCGTGGTGTCCGCTTCGGCGGTCAGGGCGAGTTGGCAGATGCCTGCCGGGAATTTCACGGGCGAGCGTTTGCCGTAGGCCTCGCCGGAGATGAGCACGCCTTTCGCGCCGCCGGTTTCGATGACGGGGAGGACGTCTGCGGGATAATGCTCGAAGGCGGGCTCCTGATCCTCGTGCGTGAGGGGCAGGGCCACCCAGGTCTGGACCGCCTCGATGCGGTGGCCGGCGGCGCGTTCTTCGGGCGGGGTGCGCTCGGAATGGGTGATGCCGCGTCCGGCGGTCATCCAGTTCACCGCGCCGGGCCGGATGGTCTTCTGCGTGCCGAGGCTGTCGCGGTGGTCGAGCGCGCCGTCGAACAGCCAGGTGACGGTCGCGAGACCGATATGGGGATGGGAGCGGACGTCGATGCCCTTGCCGGGCGCGAAGACGGCCGGGCCGAGATGGTCGAAGAACACGAAGGGGCCGACATTGCGGCGCTGCGAAAAGGGCAGCAGGCGGCGGACGGAAAACCCGCCGATATCGCGCTCGCGGGGCGTGATGATGAGGTCGATGGGGCTGGGCATGCGGGAACCTTTCGCGCGTGTGCGGTTCAGTATGGACGAGGGCGGACTTCGCGGCAAAGTATATGGATGGATATGCCGGTTGGGATCGTTGTCCTGGGTTTGAGTGATCCGATGCATCGGTGTGCGCGGAGACAGAACCCTACCTGTCCTTCTTCGGGAGGGTGTGGGAGGCTGTTGCGTCATCGGTCTTCAAAGGCAACGACGTGTCATTCCGGGCGTACGCGGAGCGTACGAGCCGGAAGCCAGAGGTTGCGAACGCAGGCGCTTGTGGCTCCTGGGTTCCCGCTCGCAGCGCTTCGCGCTGCGTCGGGAATGACACTGAAGGCGCTGTTTGCTCCGTTCTTGCTGATCGTGTTGTTGCTCTCGGCGTGCGCGCCTCTGCAGCAGGGGCGGTTGGCGCTCGATCGGCCGGAGGCGCCGGGGTTCGATGGGGGCTGGTTCACCTCTTTCGATGGGGCGAAGCTGGGGCTTGATATTTATGAGGCGCGGGCGCCGGGCGTGGGCCTGGGGCCGTGCGATGCGGGCGCGGGGATTGTGATGTCGACGCGCGCGGAGGCGTGCGCGGCTTCGGCGCAAGTCTATCGCACCGAGCCCGATGTCGTGATCATCGCCGTGCATGGCATGAATGACTATGCGGGCACGTTCAGATCGGCGGCGGCGTGGTGGGCTGCGAATGGGGCGCAGGTTTATGCGTATGACCAGCGCGGGTTCGGGCGCTCGCCGGGGTGGATGATCTGGCCGCAGCATGACGTGATGCGCGGCGATCTCCATACGGCGGTGGCGGTTGCGCGGCAGAGGCATCCTGATGCGAAGATCGCGGTGGTGGGTGAGAGCATGGGCGGGGCCGTGGCGATCACGGCGTTTGCGGCGGAGGATCGGCCGGATGCGGATGCGCTGATCCTCTCCGCGCCGGGCTTGCGCGGATGGCAGACGCTGCCTTGGCTTTATGGCGCGAGCCTGTGGGTGTCGTCGCATGTGCGGCCGGACTGGATCGTCGTGCCGCCCGATGGCGTGCGCGTGACGGCGACGGACAACAGGGCGAAGCTGCGCGAGATGTGGTTCAACCCGTTCGTGCAGAAGTCGAACCGGATCGACAGCGTCTATGGCGTCGTGTCGATCATGGAGGAGGCGGACAACAAGATCGTGGACCTGCCGGCCGGCGTGCCGACGCTGTTCCTCTATGGCGCGAAGGACGAGGTGATCCTGCCCGATGGCGTGCGGCGCGCGGCTGAGAAGATGCCGGCGCATATCCGCACGGCGTATTACGCCAACGGGTATCACCTGCTGCTGAACGACCTGCAGGCCGAGACGGTGTGGCGGGACATTCTCGCCTTTGTGCGGGCGCCGGGGAATCAGCTGCCCTCGGGGGCGCCGGGCCTGCCGTGGGGACCGGCGAACGGGGCCGGAAATGGGCCGCAGACGGCCTCAAACCGTTGAAATTCAATGCGCTGGCTATGCCCGAAAATTAACCAAAGCCGTATAGGCTCGATGCCGGTTCGGGGATGATCCGAGGGCTTCGCGCGCGATGCTTGCGCAGGTGAAAAAACTGGCTGGCGGCGACATTGCCGGGCGCTTCGGCGCCTGGTGGAATGGGCGTGACTATGCTGCGCCCGATGCGCCGGAAGCGGGCGAGGGCGGCGAGCGGGCCATCGACAGGGAGATTCCCGGCGATGGCGCGGCTGCGCCTGGGGACGTTGCGGCTGCGGATGCTGCGGCTGAGCCGGCGGCAGAGGCGGTTGAGCAAGCCGCGCCGGTGGCGGCGGAAGCTGCTGCGAAGGCGCCCAATCGCAATCAGGTCATCAATGGCGGCGCCGTGCGCATTCGCGCGCTGGAGACGCTGTGGGGCGAGGGCAGGCTCGCGCCGGGATCGTTTGCGCTGGACACGCGCATGATCGACGCCGCGCTGGAGCTGGCGAACGGGCCGGGCGATATCGGGTTCATCGGCGTGGATGGCGCGCTGCTGACGTCGTTCGCGGGACAGTCGGGGCGTCAGGCCCTGGTGTCGGAGTGGCGTGCGGAGTGTGTTTCGCGTCTGGCTGAATCCGCGCCGCAGGCGAGGGTGACGCCGGGCGAGGTGGATCGTCCGCGCGGGCTTCCCGATGGTGCGCTCCCGGCTGTGATCTCGGTCGAGGCGTTTGCGTTCGCCGATCACAAGGCGGGCATGGTGGGCCGCGTGCATCGCGCGCTGGATGCGACCGGGCGCTGGGTGTTCCTCGACACGACGCGCACGACGAAGAAGACGCCGCCGCAGGCTTTCGCGTCCGCATGGGCCGAGCCGCAGCTGGCGACGGATCAGGAGATCGAGGAGCTGCTGCAGCTCGCGGGCTTCAAGACCGTGCGCAAGGTTTCGGTGAATGCGCTGGTGCTGCAGGCGGCGAAGCAGGGATACCAGCAGCTGGCGCATGTGCTGGAGCAGGCGGCGACGAGCGGGCTTTCGGGGCGCGAGGGCGCGCTGTTCCTGCAGGAGCTTGCGTGGGAAGCGCAGAGCTGGCGCGCGCGCTCGCGGGCCATCGAGGGCGGCGCGCTGGATGTGAACATCTGGGTCGCCGACAAGACCGAACAGGTCGGGCCGCTGGCGATCTCGCTGGACCAGATCGTCGGCGCGGACGATGCAGGCGCGGCGGACGCGCTGTTCGATCAGGGGTGA